>CAYVGJ010000010.1:0-115253 GCA_964451165.1 uncultured bacterium | reverse complement strand
GCTAATTTAACTGAAGGGATATTATAATTCGCTACCGATTTAACGTTAGTATCCGTTTTTACAAACATGTAATATGCTGTTACACCAAGGCATAACATAATTAATCCTACTAATCCAAAACCGCAAGCAAGTTTAATACTGATTTTCATGTCTTTCAATTTCATATACTCTCCTTTTTATTAAGATATTGATAATATGTGTATTATATTACATATTAGTTAGAAATAGTTCTGAAAATAGTCTCAAAAAAATCAATGTAGCTAATAAAAATGTCGGAATGCGAAATCAATTCTTTAAGAAAATTAATATATAATTTAGTATATAAAAAATATACTAAACTTAAATATGTTAATGTGTATGATAATAATCATTATTAGTGTTTTATTGTGATTTGTAGTTATGCTTTACGTTCTATAACGATTATCATATATATGTAATGCATATAAATGAGAACCAGTGAATGGAGAAACAAGATAGAATCACATTCAATATTACCAGCAATGATGCGGCCAGCGGTAATATGGGTAGACAACGAACGGCCCGCGACGGTAATATCCGTCACGGTAATAGTCATGGTAATAGTTTTCGTTTGGGTAATAGGGTTCGTATAATTCTTGTGTTATGGCGGTTCTGGATGTTATCGTATGTTTATTGAAAATCGAGCCTTCGGAAATGTCGATTCTGCATAATTCACTTGATTCCAGATGTCCGCTGACATAATAGGTTTTTCCGGGCAACGCATTGAATTCAAGCTCAACGGGAGTTTTTGTTTTGTATGTTATCTGGTAAAGATGATCGTTCATTCGCTTTAAATAATCAGAACTATATTCAAAATGGACTTTTACCCGATGTGATCCGGGCAGAACCTCAAGCGACGACAAATTACCGTCGGTAATATTATCGAAATATTGGATAATTGCGTTGTTTCCGGCAAAAATCTTCGCTGTTTTATCCGCTGGATAATCGCCGGAATAAATTTTTCTGGTGGTGCAGTTCGCATTGGAAAAAACAACTGATATAAATAATATTAAATAATAAACAATCGATGCTTTTTTCATAGAATCATCCTTATGTTATTATCTTATAAGTTGGAGTATCTTTCAGTTTCCGGAGTTTCAATAATCCGGGAAGAAAAATAAATTCAGTTCAGATTGGCAGCTTTTTTCAGAATACGAAAGATATGTGTATTGTCGATGATAGCTGTGTTTTTATACCATAACCCTTCGTATTCTCTAATTAAATCCGCTCCGTATCCTATTGCGTATAAACCTACCGGCTCATTTGTATGATCATGAAGATAATATTTAATTTCGCTTTCCGTATATACAAACGAGTCTGATGATTTTACCCGGATGGGCAATTCTCCTTGTTTTAGCGGTATTTTCCCGAAACGGAGGTATCCATTTGCATGGTCAGCGGTTACTATGATTAATGTGTTTGTCCAGTCGATATTATCGCCTGGTTTATCGACAAAATCGACTGTGGCTTTTACTGCTTCGTTTAAACTCAGGACCGATCCTATCATCCATTGGAAATCATTGTTATGGTTTGCCCAGTCGATATCTCCTTGTTCTGCCATAAGAATAAACCCATCCGGATCTGAGCTCAATACCGTGAGAGCGGCAATCACTGAATCTTTAAGAGATGGGCTGAGTTTCGATTTTTTTGCTATTGATGGAGATAATGGTTGCGGTACAAATTGTCCGATACTGCCATCTGTATTTTCACCGAAAAGCCCGAACAACTTTTTTCTCTTCAATACCGCTTCTTTAGCACGGTCAAGAAGCGCAACGGACGCGTTTTCTCCTTGTATCGTTTGGACGAATATATATTCTTCGCTGTTTAGCAAAAAACTATAGAGTTCATCGGTTATATATTTATTTGCGCAAAAGAGAGGGTGTCCGCCTCCGATTACCACATCCGGTTTAGTGTTGATAATTATTTGTCTGGCAATTGAATCGATGTTTTTATCATCTTTCGTGTAATTTCCGCGGTCTGTATTATGGCACAAAAAGGCCGCGGGAGTCGCGTGAGAAAATGGAACTGTGGTCACCGCTCCAATAGAAGCTTTTTTCTGGCGGCGCATTTTTTCCGCGATTGTCTCGAGCACACCATCCGCATGGTCGCCTGATGCCCATGATATGTTGCCGGAATCGGTTTTTTGTCCGGTAAATATGGCTGTTGCCGAAGATGCCGAGTCTGTTGCCGGGACAGATGAGCAACCGGTTGTAAAATCGGTTAGTGGAGTCAAAAAATAAGCGGAGTTATCTTTTTTACATATGGGATACGGTTTATCGCCACCTTTAGATGGATCATAACCGGTTAATGGATAAAATTTTTCAGGATCGTATTTATCGGATCCAGATTTTTTCGCGTATAGATTATACGTATCAATATCCCATGTCGATACAAATGTTTGTACCGGGAATGAATTCCAAACGAGGCCGGAATCGTTTCCGAACATGTATCTGCTTGCCGCTGTTTCTGATGAAAGGCTCATCCCATCGCCAATAAATATGATGATATGTTTTAATCCGCCTTCAGCTGAGTACCGGTACGGGACGGATTGTGTCCCTGTACTCTCATATTTTGCACATGAGGTTACCGCCAGTATAGGTACAACTATAAGAATCAATAAAATTAATTTTTTACCGCTCAAAGAAATTCCTTTTGTGATATTTGGTTAATCTGAAACATTTAATAGTAACATTATGTCATAAATGATAGAAAAACAAATTTCTGGAAAACCAATTGATTTATCTTTTTTATAAACTTATACTCAACTTTATTTAAAAAGTCTACAATGGAAATATTATGCGAATATCAAAATTATCTTTACTGATGATTGCACTTGTTTTTGCGATGAGTATATCTGGTTGTGTTATTATCCCTAAACCGACCGTCTCCAAATATTTTGAGACAATTACCGCTTCACCGGTTACTGTGATGGATGACGGTGAATATAAACACTGTATGGAAATATCGCTTAAACCTGTACAAAAATTACCAGAGCGCATTTATCTCGAAACACATTTTGCTAATCCGGCGGATGAACAGAAACCGATAATTGTTGGGTTGCGGCCGGCGCACAATGATGAAAAGATATCTATAACATCTCCTTTTATTAATAGTTTGAAGCGGAATTCAAACTATTTTATCGAAGTTTTTATTTATGACGGCCCAACCAAAAAATCTCTGCTGGATGTTCATCGGCAGAATATCTTTGTTTCATTTCCCGAAGACAAAACCAATATGGTTTTAGAACCGTGGGAACCTAATTTTTATTTGCCAAACAGTTATGTAAATAGCGCAAAACGGCTAAAAAATATGCAGTATATTGATTATATTATAAGCGAAAAAAAAGAAGGAGAGAAAAATAAGGTTTGGATTGAAAGAGTTTCTTCAGGAATTTACAGTGATCCTCAACCTGTTTCGGAATTCTTTGAGAACTATATCAAGTTTATTCAAGAATCAGGATGTGATCTAAAAGAATGGAATATTATAAAAGAAGACAACAACAATATCATTTATGAATTAAACATAGAAAAATCTCAGGATACCACTCGGCTTGGCGAAGTAGGGCGTTTTTATAATTACAAGAATAAAATTTATATACTCATATATACTGGTGTTTCAGATATGTATGAAAATAAAAAAGATAAATGGATTAAAATAATTGAAAACTCCCGCCTGAAATGAGTTTTTTATTTCCCTAAAATTATGCTGATTTAGCAATTATCAACATTCTTCTCTATTTTATTTAACCAATTGTTTTATAAAATATTTATGAATTTAAAAATTCAATAAATTATGCTATAATTAGCTATACGTATATTGTAATTAAAAAAAATAAAAATATAATATAAAATCTTTTTTGAGGAGAATAACTTATCTATGATTCCCTTCCGTTTTAGATGCTCCTTTAACCGGATAAAAACAAAAGTTGTCAGCCTGATTGTTGCCGAATCGATGCTGTTTGGATCTTTAGCCTATTGCGATCAGGGGAATTTGCTTAAACCTGACGAAATTAAAATTCCAAAAGAAATCGGTAGTGTAAGGGAAAAATATACTTCGGAAAAAAACGATAAGATCGTAATCCATATACAGGATACCCATACAAGCGCATCTGCCCAGAATTATCTGGCGGATATTATCAAATATCTTAATGAAAAATACAGCGCCAGTTCAATAGGAATAGAAGGTTCTTCAGGACAAATAGATACATCAGAATTCTCAAGATTTTCCGATAAATCGGTAAAACAAAAAGTGGGTGAATATTTTTTAAGAGAAGGTAAAATTGATGGAGCGGAATATTTGTGTATCGTGGAGAACCAGGGATCTGTTCAGGATATTTTCAAACTCCAGGGTGTTGAGATAGACAGTTTGTATCGCAGTAACTTAAACGCTTTTTTAAGATCACTTCCTTATCAAAAAGACCTTATTTATTTCTGTGACATTACATCGGATACTATCGAAAAAGTAAAAAAACATATTTACGATATAAAATTGCTTGAGTTCGATTCTTTAGTTCAGGAATTCCAGAAAAACAGCATAAACTTTATAACATTCTGCCAGAGAATAACAAAATTTGCCGACGAATGCCTTGTTGACTGGGAAGATTTGCCCAATTTGAAAAAACTCTCTAATGTCATTGAACTTGAGTCAAAAATAAGTTTCCAGCGAGTAGATGTAGAACGATATGTCGCCGTCCGCAAAATAAGCAACAGGTTGACCGAAGAAGAATCAACCGCTCTATTCGCCAAAGAACTTAGTTTCAGGACGAAAAAGATATCTTCCGAGGATTATCACGCGTATCTTGCCGATCTATTTGGCAAATATAAATTCTCTCTTGACGAATTTCCAAACCTTAAAAATTACTTGGAATATTTTCTCGCTTTTTCATCGATAGATAAAGACGCCCCTATAAATGAGTTGTCCCTTATTGAGAATAAAATTTACGGTACCCTTATAAAAACCGATGACCAGAAAAAGATTTTTGAGTTAGGAAGATACGTTCACCTGATCAGTTTGTTTAGCCAGCTTCAAATGACACGCGAATACTTTAACGAATACCACGCGTTAAGAACAAAATATGACTTTGCAGGTATGAATGATTATTTGCGGGCGAAATGTGATTCTTTCGGGGAAAAAATGATAACCGGATTCGATATGTCGGCTATCGAAACAAATTTAGATAACTTCGAGGAATTCTACCAGCTCGCTCATCTGCGTGAACAAACAATGGTAGAAAATACCATAAAATTGATGAACAAACATAATAAAAACGTAATTATACTTATCGCCGGCGGATTTCATACCAGGGGAATTACCGAAATGCTGAAGAAACAGAACGTTTCTTATGTGGTGGTTACCCCGAATATGGAAAACGATCAGAACCCGATCCCGTATATTTCTTTGCTTAAAAATATGCATACATCTCTTGAACAGATGATCTCAACATACACAAGTACCTTGAAAGTAGCGTCGTGGTTGACAAAAAATGATCCATTGGCATATCAGGATAGAAAAGAGATTCTATCCGCGAAAATGAAACTGCTCTTTATTACAACCAAACTCCACGATATGTTCAACGAAATAAGAAATAAATATACTCCCGAACAGAGAATGGCAATACAAGCCGATTTGCGGGATAGTCTTTTGAAGGATATAAACAGGATCATCAAAGATTCCGAATATGTCAACGTTCTTAATGTTGATTCCATAGATATTTCTTCCACGGATATCATTGCTCAGATAAAGATACACAAAAGCCCTACACCCCTTTATGTCAGGTATACCGACAGAAAAACCGGTGACAAACCTGGAGCCGGAATAGAAGATAACCTGATAGAAAAGGTTAATCTGAACGATGGTGTTACCGTTGAGTTCATCAGTTCACTCGGTTATGTTCACGTTACAGGAAATTACAGGTCTATTCAACGGCAAGTTCTCGAATCGATATTTGAGAACCCAAAAAATCTCGGTTCTATCCTGAGTGATTTAAAATCCATTAATCCGCAAATAAATATCAATGGTGACGACCTCTTGAGTTATCTTGAGAATTTCATTAAACTCAATCTTGTTGAGGAGAAAAAAGGTTTCTACTATGTGAAAAGAACCGAACCCGACAGGTTCGCGGCATATTTTGTAATGTCGATGTTCGATTTACCATCAGCGGATAAATCAGGTGTCGTAAACGATCTTGGAACCATAAAAGCGGGCGATTTACCGGAGAAATACTCCAATGTGTTCGCCAGGCTGAATTTATCATCGATTATCGTTGATCCGGCAATCGATATGGAAACCCTGAATAAACTCGCTCGCGCAATTGTAGAAAGAGGGTTTGAAAACAAAATTGAACATGGTGCCGTAATCGATTTTGCAGGTTCAGCGCAGATAAATGTGCTTCAACCTATGGGTGCGGATAAATTTATTTTTCAGGTAATGAAAAAACAGGCTGTAACTCTTGCCGAACAGGAAAAACAATTCCGCCAGACGGATAACGCTCTTAGAAGCCAATTTAATCTTGAACCAATTGTTATATCCGCAAATCGCCAGATTGAGGATCCTGTTGAAAAACGATTTATCGATATGCTCGATGAATTCGGCAGAAAAAATAATCTCGATATAACCGGAACAGCACTTAATTCGGGTGAAAAATCAGCCCTGCTTGATTATTTGTACGCCTCAATTGGCATAACCCCATCATCCGCCGCGGATCTTGACTGGGCGCTTCGCCATTATCTCGGCATCGAAGACAAAACCGTGCCCGAATACACCAAACGGTTGGGTGCATACCTGATCGGTCCGGAATTCGAAACGCAGTTTGACAGGGCGTTATCGCTTTTAATTAACCTGAACCCTGAAATAAAGATAAACAATATGCTCGAAACAGAAATTTCTGCCGCGATAGTCGATTTTAGACTCGCTGTTGAATCGGGAAAAAACTTTTCCGGTAAATGGTTTGATCTTATAGAAAAAACCATTAACGAAAACGGAAATATTAAAGGACGGCTTATCAACAGTACTGTTGAACAAACAATAAGTCTTATGCGGGAAGCAATAGGGAAAAATGGGAATAAACTTCCCTCCGATGCCGTTGAACGAATAATCAATACGCAAATCGCTTCATCGGCAATAGGAGTAACCGCTGTATCTGAGAATCCTCTCGCGACGGTTCAATCGCGCGAGACTATTTTGAACAGGGCGATTTCACTCGGGCAAAACATCCGTTTCGTATCATCAAGTGGCAAACAGACTCTTGACCTGAAAATATTGAAGAAAGATGTCGATTCTTCTTATTTAGCTCTTCTTGAGGAAAAAGGAGAAATTTACCGGATATCTGTTTTGCCTTTCGATTCAGCGAAAAAAGAATTTGAGTTTAGAAAAATAGGCGCCGATTCTTATTATCATTTCAACGATCCCGCGGGATTTTTTGTTAAGAAACTGAAAATGAAAGAATTGGCTCCATCGGATAACGCGCTTGCCTTGTATGCGTATACCTCACTTCAGCAAGAATGGCAGAATGTTCTTTCCGGCAGGGTTGCTGGGTATTCTTATCAACCTGTAACCGAAACAGGCATTGGGATGATCGATTCCAAACCTGTGCTCGAGATACTTGATATTTACGCGAATCAGTTTAAATCGGTTCTGGAAAAAAATAAAGATGCCTTTACAAAATCTCTTGCCGAACTTGCCGGAATAGAATCCAATTCGGTGCGCCTTTCACAATTGCAACTGCAAAAACGACAGATAGACCAGGATTTTTCCGACTCGGTAAAAAGCCTTGATCTACTCAAACAAAAGAATCTTTCTCTTGTCCGCTCAAGAGAAGAATTGAAGAATAACGCTACAGTTATAGTTAACGCTATTTTAGCGAAGTTGATACTCGCGTTTATGATTGATGAAATTAAAAAAACGGGTGATTCCGCTATTGAATCGGGAAAAAATCCTAATATCGCCGTAGACAACTTATTGCGAAACTGGCTGAATCTGCGTAGAGGCGAAAAAGTGGCTGATGTCCTTGCCGATACAGGAAAATTCGCGCAGAGGTTAAATCTTAACAAATTACTTAAAAGCCAGGATATTTCCCGTTTAAGGCATGAAATCGCTTCTATTGCCGGTGAATCACTATCCAATCGTATATTCGCGAATCTCATGGATGAAAAAGACAATCCTCATAAAACACAGATATTTGGTAATATAGCCAACGTGTTGCCTCAAATTCAGAATATGCAGGCCAACGCCATCCAACTGCGAGTCGCTAACGCGGCGCAAACCGATATTGCCCGAATTAACGAAAACCTGAATCAGTTTACGGATATTTCAAAAAATCTCGAAGGGTTCATGAAATTATCTCAGGAAATCAGCCGGTTGGATGTACAGATAGCCGATTTGGGTAAGCAGATGGAGCCTTTGAAAACAAAAATATCAACAACTTATAATTTGGATAGTGTCCTTATAGACAGGAAAATTAAAGAAACCCAGGATTTGGTTGACGGCGATAAAGATAAACGACGGAATAATGAATCGCAAAAAGTTAAGTTTCAGGCGGAAATAGCTTACTTTGAGATTCTTATTGCCGTATTGGATGATTTGCGCAAAATTATTGACCGGGGTGAATCGAGCGTTCTGGTCGGCAAAGATAGATTGGAAATTATCACGGCGAATATACCTGTTATAGTTTATGGATTGTCTTATGAGAATTCTCTTGTGGCGCAATCGATTATAGAGCAGAACCTTACTTCCGATCCTGCATTGCAGAAGAAGTTAAGCATTGCTGAATCAGTATCTAAAAAAGCGTTTTCCGAATATTATCAGCGCAAATCAAAAATTGAAGCAGCGCAACAAACCGTATCCGGGACGATTGGTTCGATTTCAGGTGAAACATTGCTTTTTGGAATGAATTCCGAAAACACTTTTACCGGGGAGAGAAATAAGACTTCCGAGTATAATATAAATTTCCTGATCGACCGTGCGCTTTCAATTATATCCTCAATCGATTCGCAACTCGCTCAGTGGGTAAAAGCTGAAGCCAGAATAATCGTGGCAAAAGAAGATTTTTTACCTGAATTCGGTGATGTTTTCGATAACTTTAACGCTGAAGCAGTAAAAACAAAATCGGTATATATTGAAAAAGCGGTTTTTGAAAAAATAATCGAATTAATGGAAACCCGGCCTGAAATAGCCGCCAAACTTGCCGCCGCATCGATAATCGCGACCGCGTCTCCAGTAAGGGTGATGCAACAGGATGTGCTGGATATAAATATCGCCGATAAACAGCAGATCGTCGACCTGATGATCAAACAACTCGTACGTAATCAACCGGAAATAGTGTCCATGCAGGATGCCTACAATAGTTCTATGCTTCTTGCCGACAAATCGGCTGAGGCGCTAATAGATTTTAGAAATAAAAAAGGTTCTGTTTATTCTTATGCTGATCTGGTTAATGTAATCGATGCTCCTGTTTTGAGAATGATCTTGCCTTATATAAAATTTGATCAGGTTTCTCTGGCGGAAAGTTATACGGATTCCGCAAATAAAGCAAGCGTTGTTTTCGGGTCTGATTTCGATGATTTTCGCGCGATGCTTAAGATAGAAAACACAGTAATTCAGACTTCTATTGATCAGATACCGGCTGATCAGTTATCGGCAGGCAAAATTCAGGATTTGTTTAAGAACCAGATGATACCCGTTCCCGATAAATACAGGATTGTTTTAAATGGGATGATAGGTTCGGGAATTTTATTTGATCAGATTAACAACATGACAGCCGGATTCAACCCGCAGTCGGATTCTACCGTTTATGTTGAATTGACAAGAAGTATCGGTAATCTTATAGCAGATTTAACCGACAGCTCAAAATACAATTTCAAAATTCAGATTAATCCGCAGGGGATTGAGGAATACCTTGTGAAGTTACCTACAGGTACAGAAATAACGCTTGATAAAAGTTCAGGCGCTCTTTTGAAAGACCGGATCGGTGAGCTGAAAAATAAAATTGACGTTTATTTTGATCCTGCACAGGGTATCGGATTAATAATCAAATTGCCCGGTATTGAACCGCAAATTCTTCCTGTGCTGATTTCATCCAGAGACGAATCAGGAATAAACAACGATGTCTTGGCGCAGGCAAGATTACAAAACCCGGCCGGTCTCAGGATCCGGAATCCATTGGCGCCATATATAATATCCGCTGTAAATATTTTCAGCGAAAATGGAGTTGCTAATCCGCGCGAATTCATTAATCAAAGAGATACCGCGATTGAACTCAGAAAACAGTATCAGGCTGTTGCCGGTCTGCCTGGTTCGCGATGGAATTCGATATCATTGGGGGAAAAGAAAGGTTTGGCGTCTCTTTTAATCTCGCAGAGCAAAATAAGTATGGATTGGCTTGATTTTGTCAGCGGAATAAATGATGAGAAAATTCATGCCGTAATTAATCCGGGTATCGAACAGATATTCAATACATTTGTTAACAGAGAAGGAAGAACCAATCTTATTGAGGCTAAAACCGAATTCTTTGAACTTGCCGGAAAATCCGACTGGTTAGAGTTCGCCCCATCTGTTAGAAAAGCTATATTTGAGGAACTTGTTTCTGCTTATGATTTATCTTCGGATCATAAAATCAAAATTTCCCCAAAAATATCAATCGATGAAATTACCGCTTTCAAGGCTATCCTGCGCAAAATAGATCCTGAAACTGCCAATGTTAAACCATCGCGGTTGACAGGGCAGGCAATAGGTTTCATGTGGGAAAACGATAAAGAAAAGATTGCTAAAAGTGATAATCCGCTAATGCTAAGAGATATATTTAATTATTATATCGGATTGGTTAAAGATACTATCGCAAATATCGCAGATGAAAATCAGGGGCAATGGCAGGAATCCGCACGCCAGGAAATGGCTCTTTTGGATTTTATGGAAAAAAATCTCAATCATGGGTTATATATTAACGCCCTTCAGGCAATCAGGGATTTCAACAACGCTCATAAGGGGATCGTGAAAATACAAACAACACCCGATTTTATCGCGCGACATACCGATGCAGTAATCGATATGGTTGTGAGTATTGATGTGCCTGATTCATTCAAAAAATGGTTTGAAACAAACGAAATCGAACCTGTCGAAGGAATCTCGGATGTAGTTATCGCGCTGAAAGATTCCGAAGGCGTTTCAGAGATTGTTTCGGATCAGGAAAAAATAAGTTTTGAGACAAATGGTGTCGCTGTGAATAACAGGACATTGTTCGTTGATATTTACAAGTTGGCTGATGACATGGAATCGAAAGATATGTTAGCCGGATCTTTGAGCTTAGCCGTTCAGCAGAGAGATTCGTATCTGGATAATTCATTAAGACGGTTAACACAGGCAGGATTACCCGCGGATTTACAGTTACTTACATTATCACCTAAAATTACAGGTTCTCTTATACCCGATCTGGAACTGGAAGACGGATTTACCGTAATGCAGGTTGAACCTACTGTTAATGAACTGTCAAGCCAGGTAAACATAGCTTTGCCTCCTTTGATGTATCAGCAAATCATAAATGACGAGATCAAAAGATTTGATATGTTTAGAAAACTTCTCAACGAAGCGTCAAGGTTGATTGTTGACGACGCTAACTACGAAGACGCTAAAACATTGCTGATTCAAGCCCAGTATATTGCGCTTAATCTTCAGCATTTTTCGCCTGTTTTCCGATCTACACTTGTTAAGACAATAAACGCAGATATAGAGTCTATTAATTCAGAAATGGCTTCTTTGGATCTAAAACCAGTTGCGCCAGTTCAGCTTATGTATGGTAAACCTTCTGCCGGGATTATAGTTACATCCGAAATAACACGGGACGCGAATATCAAAAATTTGTTAAAAATCGCTTTTGATGAACTTGAAGCCGTAAACCCGCAACTTGCTAAAGATATCAAAAACAATAAAACCATTGTCGTGGGAAACTTGCCTCGCGGCGAGTTGCCGGCAAATGTGATTTATTTGACGCCGGGTAAATTTGAGTTTCTGAAATCACTGGCATCGGATAACAATAATTTGCCTGTAGCAGGTGTTTTACTCGCGAAATACCTTGCTTCAACCGTGATTACAAATTCCAGCCAACTTCTTACCCGCACTGTAAGCGATTCTTTAGCGGGAACCGAAGCGAAATTGAAAAAATATATTCAACATACACAAATTCCTATAGATAATCCAACTGCCGATTTTTCAGGCGAAGTTACCGTACTCCTGAACGTTCAGTACGATAAGATGGGGCATCCGTTCGCGGATTTAACCGCTCAAAGAACTGTAACGAGATTCAAAGATGGCGCCGCGGTAAGCGTTTGGGACTCAACTCTTGCTAAAGAGTTTGCTATACCGCTTCCATATGAGGATTCTCAAATCAATGATTACTCCATCATCAGGGCGGAATCCGGGTTGCCTGTTATTATAAACAGCCCTTCCGATTTTGAAAAATGGGTTGGCACAATTGAGGAAAACGACGAAATTTATTTCCTCGCTAAAAATAACAAAGTTGTTGCTATTGTTAAAACAAATCAGGCTGAAGACAAAATTATCCCTATTTTAAATGATAAAGACCTTATCGATGAACTCACCGCGGAAAATATTGAAAGCGTGATGGAAATACTTGATCGGATGGCTCAGTCGCGTAGGGAAATCGTTGAGAAACGGTATTTCAGTGACGAACTGTTTCCCGAAGGAGATATGCCTTCGGTTAAAATTCCCGGCGGAAAAGGCATAAATGTACCTAAAGCAACGGTTGTCAAGACAATGCTGGTGCCGTTGCTTCTTCTCACGGCTGTGGGATGTTACGCGGCGCCACAGGCTGGAGCCGATGTTCAGAATCCTCACATAACAAATCCTTACGACAACACAAACCTGTTCCCGCAACAGAGCATTCAGGCAGGAGATACACACGGAATAGCCGATTTATCACAGTTTATCGGTACTACCGGCCAGCCTCAACAGGATTTGCAAGCGGTTGGCCAGATGAACGATAATACTGTGGCAATACTTCAAAACAGCATTGACCAGTCTAAAGCGCAACTTGATGTGTTGCTCAAAGGAGATACGCTCGATAAAACACGTATCCAGCAACTTAGAGACAGAATAGCGATGCTTGAGCGCGTTATCGATAATTTTATGCACGATAAAATCGGATTGCCCAAACTCGGCAAAGGGACATTGCCTGCATCACAAGATACTACCATTCAGGAAAAACCGGTTCAGAAACCTGTCGCAACCCCGATCGCTCCTGCCATGAGTTTATACAAAGACGTTGTTGAGGGTCTTGAGCGAATAGTCAATAACCCTGATAACCAGAATATGTATAGGCGGCTGGTTCAGTTCAGCCACAGCTTAACTTCGGGTAACGCTACGCTTCAGGGCGGAGTGAAAAGTTATCAGGGCGATAAAAGCAATCCCGATTACGCACGGCTTGTAAAACATGGAAGGGTTGTGCCTTATGATGTGGCGGTGAGCATATTTGCCGATCTGGCTAACGGACACACTCTTCAGGCGAAAAATAAGGTAATGGCCCTGTTAACTCAAATGCAGATAGAAAAAAATCAGGGGTTCGACGGTGTTATTCATTTTGGTTACAATACGATTGAAGATACATATATATCGCCATATGCTCCATTGGGAAATACAGCATGGACACTAAAAGCGATCTACGCTTATATTGAAGTGAGCGGTGACAAATCAATCCTGCAGGGAAAAACAGGCGAGTTGCTTAAAAGTTCCATGAATTTTGTTCTCTCACAACAGGTTATAGACAAGAAAGATCCGCGGTACGGTCTTTTCAAAGGCGGGCTTGCGAGTGTAAACCGGGATGGATATAACGTTCTCGGATCAAAACATACTCAGATTGAAATATCTGTGGCGGAACATCAGTTCGATGTTCATGACCTGCTTAATCTTGCTTACAGAACTACTGGTGACAAGGTTTATAAAGAAAGAAGAGAACTTCTTGATAAAATATTATTGCAGAACCTCCTTGTGGATAAAGGAGAAGAAGGAGCTTACTTTATTCCTAATATCGATCAGAATGGTAAAATCGGGCAGGGTATAGCCATAGATAATTTGACATGGGCGGGAAGCACTGTTCTGACTATGGATCACCTGCCGATTCAAAAACGATTGGAAATCGTTAGGAAACTAATAAAGTTCATCGACAATAATTTCGTTATAGCACATAATCCGAAAGAAAACATTGCCAGGCCTGTAATTTTGAATAACGCTTTAATTCAGCAATACACACAGAAACCGACGGGCGAATTTATCGGGGTTAAGTTCTTTGATGGAATGTTTGAGGATGAGTTTATCAGAAAATTGAATTGGGATGATCCGAATGTGATGTCGGTTCAGACCGAAGCCGATTTAGGGTATATAAACCTGCTGTATCAGATGGCAACTCTATCTCCTGATCAATCGGAGAGGGTTGAGTTGATGTCAAAAATGCAGTTTTTACTGGATAATATACGCAGATTTCATAATTCCAATACCCAATTCGGCGGTATTCCTTATGCTACCCGCCAGTTGGATAATGTTCAGACAACTTTGGAATCCATTATACCATCCGAAACGATGCGTACTCTGTTTGGAATATGGGAAACACCGGGATTTACATGGTCTTTTATCGGAGTATCCGAAAAAGGTATGGCACGGGCTGAAATAGTTGATTTGCCGGGCACATTACCAACCATGGGTGATAGTTTCCTGCCGAGAACCACATCTAAACCGGCAACAACAAGGGCGGCGGATAATAAAATCCCTTCCTCAATGATTCCTCAACCGGTTCAGATGAACAGCAATTTCGGGCTTGGGCCCGGCAATGTTGCTCCGGCTAATACATATGTGATCGATGTATCCGGCGGAAAACCGACTGTGATTCATCCTGAATCAAAAATGGGTGTTCAGGCTAACGAACCCGTGAATACTCCGACTTTACGCGGACAGGTAGAACGTGATTTCCAGCAGGTAATGAAACTTATCCGTTCGACGGTAGTAAAAGATACGAATTTATCTCCCTCCGCTGTAAATACTTGGAAAGGAAATTTTATCAATTCGCCCGAATGGGTTAACGATATTTCACGTGTTTCCGGCGCAAACAGGCTTGCGAGAAACACAAATTATACCGCGTATTATCTTGATGGTGATCTTGTTGTGCGTATCGATCGCCCGATTGCCTTAAACAGGCTGGCAGGGCTTAAAGCCGATCAGGTAGCTCAGGAATTCAGCGTCATGATTTCCGGAAATAAGGTGATCATATCTTCTACCTTATCCGCTAAAGAGGTTGAACGGTATGGAAATTATTCCGCGGAAACAAGAAGGCTTTTCTACGATCACCGTCAACCGATGGTATATAACCTGTCGGATTTTCCTGAACTTCGCAATTATCCTCGCGGTGTGAATTTCAGGGCACAAATTGATCCGGAACTGAAAAACCTGCTCGTATCTGATCCGCAGGCGGGTGTCGCAATGAGCGGAAAACAAGTGTTTGGAGGTAAAATATATACTCCGGACGGTACTAAATTCACTGTTCGGGTTGACGATTCTGGAAAAGTACGTGTGTCTGAAAATATAGATTTAGCTTCAATTTACCAGAATCCATGGACACCCAATATCGAGCCTAAAATGTTACCTCAGTTTATGGCAGGATTGCATAAAACAGGCCATACAAAACTCTTTGTGGCTACAAAACCGCTGGTTGAAGGCCATAAAATACATGGTATGGATCCGAGAGTATATTACAGGGCAATGGTTGAAGTAGCTAAAAAATACGGAATTGATGTCTATGCGATTCAGGGGTCGCCGGACTGGATTTCAGCCGATGGATTATCCAATGCGAGGTTATATATGACCTCTCTTGGCAAGGCGGGTGTCGATTTCGCGGGATATGTGATAAATATTCAACCTCAGCAGTCAGATATCTGGAAAAACGCCAATAACCAGCAACGCGCAACGATAGCGGATCGGCTTGCGAGGTCAATATCTGAACTTGAGAATATCGTACATTACTATAACGGCGATGATAAAGAAGTATTGTCGTATCTATCAAGTGAACTGGATTCCACAGGCGCGTATACTGCACCCAAACTTGTCGGGGATATTCTGGTTGTCAATGAAACCGATGTTGCGGATATACTTAATATTATCAAAAAGTATAACCCGAACCGTCCGTTCAGAATATCCGTTCAGACATCGCTTATAACAGACGCGGATAAAACGTTTGCTATGCGCGAATATAAAATGGCTGAAGTACTTAAACAGGTTACACAGCAGATAAGAAACAATCCGCAATTCGGTAAATATTTTTACGGGTTTGTAATAAACCATGATTCCGGTGAAGATATAATGTTCGTTATGAAAAATAACCAGGGCCGTGATCTCGGTACAAGAATGGATGACGGGTTATACCAGACGGCAGATGGTGTTTTGATGTACACGCAGAATATTTACGAGGCGCTGATTTCGGGCAAAAAACCGCATATCGTTCATATGGGCGAAGAAAAACCTACCAATTTCCAGATCGTTGTCAATACGTTGATTTCGAGGGTTGAGGCAATGTTCCGAGGTATTACCGGCGCGGCTAATGTGGATAATATTGTCGGATCGGTTATAGAAACCATAAAAAGAGACAGGTTTACGCTTCTTCCCGAATCGGTGCCGTTGGGTGCTGAATTCGGAACCGGTATTGCCGGCGGCAATATCATTTGGGGGCAAAGGTATACCGATCAGGCTGAGCTGACGGGGGTTGTTATCGAGGGATTGGATTCGCAGGGTAAAGTTATCGCTATCTGGAGAGATATTGTGAATAATCCCGTACCGATTACTGTCAGCAAAGGTAGCAATATTGTTCAACTTAAGATTTCGGTTACCGTATCTTCCAAACAGGAGAAAGGTATTTTCCCGGGTTACATTGTGTTTCTTGCGCACCATCCTGATAACGGTGGTATTGTTGATGAAACAGCATCTGAAGAGTTCAGTCTGGAACCCGGACAATCAACATCGCTTAGTTTTAACGTGCCTGTAACGCGTGAAGGGCTTAATAATTATGGATTCATGCTTCTTCATGGAAGGAAATTCACCAAATCCGAGGCTGTTGTCGATCAGATCGGTATCGGACATAGATATGGTTTGATCTCTTCATGGATTCGCAATCATGCCGGAGAATTCGCTGATTTTTATAAAAAAGCTATAAAAACGTCTCCTGAATTGAATCTTAACCAGATCGGACTGTGGGCCGGTGTTATAAATAACAGGGCAGTATTGAAAGATTTCAGTTTACGGCACATTGACGTATCTACTGAAGAAGGCAAGAAACTTGTCGGGCTTTGTGCTCAATCGGGTATCTATGAATTGACTCTGAATCCCGATAGGATCATTAGCATAGTAAACTCAAGCTCAGATAAAAATATGGCTGTGCGCAAAATTGTGGAGTTTATAAACGCTCTTCACCGCAATAATATCCGCGTATCCCTGATGGTTGGCAGAGAATCATGGATTAATAACGACAAAGCCGTACAGGCGGACTTGTTCCCGATATTCAGGCTGAAATTGCCGGTGAATGGGTTTGTTCTCAATATCAATAAGAATATAGACAACGTCAATGAATGGAAAAACAAATTTTCGATATATACGATGGATGCCGGTTACGGAACCATGACATTAATAGATGTTGATAGCATAGATAATATAAATTCTTCGACGCAAGCTGTATCTGTTTTAACAAAAGCAGTTTCCGCAAAAGGAAAATCTATTGTTCTGCCGTTTGACAATGCGGATTCATTAACTCGGGTTCTTGCGGGAATTCCTGATCCGTCGACGGCTGATTTATCATTAAGGGCGCAAGCGGTAACTGAGGAAAATCTTGAAAAGTTTGTGCTTAATGGGTATCCAAATTTATCCAGAGCGGAAAAACTGCTCATGAATTTCTCAAGAATAAAGAGGCTCCCGGCTGTTCAGCTGGGTGAATCGAGCGCGTTTGTGTCTCTTGAGACGCCGAGAAACATTTTTGTCGAGAAAGATTCCACACCGTATATTGCTTTGCGGGTTAAAGATGAAGGCGATCAAGCCATAAGTATGTTGACTGCGATAGCTGAGTTTACAAACCTCCATACGGGAGAACACGTGGTAACGTCGTTCCCGCTTATTTTCCCGAAAGGGTTTAACGAGCAGATAAATATTCCTGTAGAAGGGCTTACCAGCGGGCAGTGGCGTTATGATGTCAGCGTAGTGCCTGAATATTACCAGCGCGACAGGGCATTTGTACCCGCTATGCCGATGACCGCCAATGGAGCTACTGTGAAAGTTGGACAGTGGGATGTTGCCATATCACCCAAAAAAGATGGAGTGAGAGAAGTTAAGTTTGATAAATACAAATTTGAGATTCTTGATCAGGTATCACCTGCCGTAAAAGTGGATGGTAAAGTTTATCAAATCAAAACTCCATTGGAAGGAGTAAATTTTGAGGTTGGGCCTGCGAAGATCAGGGTTAATGTCAGTATCAACAGGTTTGGCGAATGGTGTATCGAATCCGCTGGAGAACAGGTTGCTATAACCAAGCTGAAAACCCTGGATGAAGTTTTGACTGTGGGTGTGCCGCACAGGGCAAAAGTATCCGGAAATATACAGAAAGGATTGCCTCATATTGAAGTTGATGTGGCTGACGTAAACATTCAACGTTCGTTCATCGCTGATCAGGATTCCAAAATCATCGATCTGAAGTTCGGTGATCCGATAAAAATTAATGGGTTTACGGTTAGCATGATCATGCAGCCGGACGGAATGATTCATCTGACAATGCAGTCTCCCGACGGTAAAGTTACGAAAAAAATATTTCACAGCTCTTCTACCCAGAGAGTTATACCTCTTGGTGATTACCTGCTTATCATTGGTACTGACGCGCGCAATATGCCTGTCGGTGTAATATCTAAATTCGCTATGAGCGATTTTACTTTCAATGTCTCAAACCGCCCTGACGCGACAAGTCCGCTGACTTATGCCGCCGAGATTACTTTCTATCATCCGCTTGTAGGAGAAGTTTCTGTACCCGATACTGAAGAACATTCGATAAATCCAGGGCAAGTTCATTCTATCACAATGAAAGTGCCTGTTCCGGTAGATATTCTCGCTGTAGAAAAAACACAGCTGAATAACCTGTTCCGTTCACTTCTTGAAACCCAGAGTAATTATGATTATTTCCTCAGAGAAAAAAGTAACGACAGGGAAAAAGGTGTGCTTCCTTCAACTCTGATTGACCAGCAGTCGCAGGAACGGTACCGTCAGATACAACTTGAGCTTCCTGCGTTTATAAAACAGGCTCAGGATATAATTGGAAAAGTTCAGGGTAAACATTTGCTTGTTGAGCAACACCTGCAAGGCGTAATTAATCTATCGGCAAGATCACAGTCGCTGGGCAATCTTATCGGCAGTATAGAAAAAGCCAAAGCTGTCGATATGCCTTATATTATTATTGATGTAGTGCATGAAATGAGTTTGCTCAAAGCCGACCTGAATAACTTGACTACACAAAAAATGGGTTACCGTGTATCGGTACACGATGTATCCAACCTTCTCGGCGAAGAAGTTAAAGCGAGATCAAACGCAATCGGAAGCGCTCAATCAAGCGTCGGTGTGGAACCTGTGGTTAAAGATGTTGTCGTTGAACCGATTACCGGAAAAACCGAAAAACAGGTTGTGCGAAGAATCGGTAAAGTTAAATACGCCGAAATTATAACCGGTGTGGAGACACCTGAAGTTATGCAGGAGAAAATCGACGCCAATTTATACCAGATGAACACAGCGTTTCATGCTCAAATGCAGCTTGCCGACCTTATGCACGATTTATACCGTGCCAACGCATTCAATGTTCCGGCATCAAAATTGGCTGTGGATCAGGCTCAACAAAATATTCAGATAGCTTCCACAGATATTGACAGGGCAAAAACAAAAGACATTACATACATGTTTTTCGATTCGATAAACCGTCTGAAAATTGCAGATATGCAGGGTGGGCAATCTTATATTCTGGGATATTCGGAAACAGTAGTTAGAGGCGAGAAACTTATATACGATCAGACAACCGAAGCGCTTGCTCTTTTACTTGCTCAACTTCAGAATGACGATTCGCTTGCTGTCAAATCCGATCTGGAACGGTTCCTTAAAGATCTCGGACAGGTGTTCAACCTGATCGCCAAAGATGGCGTTACCGCAGAAGAAGCCGTTATCATCGTAAAAGATTTTATGAAAGGTACGGAACCAGAAAAAATAGACCGTGCGGTTGATATTGTGCGCGAAGTAATGAAAGACTCAAAACGCACTAACCGCCAGAAAGCCGCGTTGATTGTAACGGAAATTGTAACTACGCCTCATATGCGCGAATATTTAAAACATATGGCGTTCGACAGGTTGTGGCAACAACTCGATAAAGAAGAAAAAGAACTCCAGGCCGGATTCAAAGGAACACCGGACCAGCTTGAATCGGAATTGTACCGGATACGCTCGGTTCGCGCGTATATAAAACTTATTCTTGAAAAAGATAAAGCGGAAAAACTTGTTGACGAAGCCGCGCAAAACGCAAGGAACGGAATCGATCCTTCACCGCAAGCCGTTCAGGCAAGAACTTCTTTCCAGAACGCTCTGGGTTATTTTCAGGTAATTATCGGGCTTGAGAAGGAGTTTCAGCCCGTATCCGATCTTAATGGAATGATCAGCAAGATAGACGAATCCTCATTGCTGACTCAACAGGATAAAGACCGGTCAAAAATCGTTATAAATGATATCATGGCTAAAATGGAACGGTTCCAGCAGATTCTGACAGAACGCGAACAGGCGCTTACTGGAGCACAGAAAAACCTTGGTTTGCGCCAGGCAGACGTTGATAAAGCGTCACAACTGGTAACCAGCCTCGAAACAATGCGCGCCGGACATGAATTCACAATGCAGAGGTTGGAAAAAGAAGCAAGGCATGCCTTTACGATGTGGCAGTTGTCCGTGAAAAGAGCTACACCGGATCAGGCTGTAAAAAATATAAACGAAGTCCTAACTGTTCAGGCGGGGAATTTCGGCAGGCTGATTCAGGATATGGAAACCGCAAGAATGAACCAGAAACATTATGAACGTTCCGTACAGGAATATCAGGTTGAGATAAACAAACTCAAAGACGAATTCAAAACGACTGAGTCCGAAGTCGATAAAGCGATCATTCGTGAAAAAATAAATAATCTCGAGATAGATATTCTAAAAGCTAATGCCGAACTCGATTTTATCAAATGGTATCTTCCGTTCCTTGAAAAACATATGGATACAATAACTTCGGAAATGCTTGAATTGCAGGGAGCTCTTATCGCTCTCGGTTCAACTCCGGATACAGGTATATTCGACAGGACAGTCGAGGCGGCAAAGAAAAAACTCCAGAATTATCAGCAGATTGAACAGGGATTATCAGCCAATGTCAGCGAACTTAGTTCTCTTCAGGCTGATTTGAATAAAAGGTTGCAGGAAATGCTTGCCAAATATAATTATCCGCAGAGGATGCAGGCTGTCGGGCAACAAATTACGTTAAGCACGGTTTTACGTGATTATCATCTTATCAGAAATGCCGACAGCTATTTCAAGTTCCTGAAGCAAAACGGTATTTCCGAAGTGTACATCGCGAAAACTGAGATAGAGGATGCCAACGGCAAAGTCGATATAGCTAAATTGCGCCATCTTGGAATGATGATTCAATCCGCCCGCCAGAACGGTATGAAAGTTAAAATTCTCATCGAAGCGGATTTTGACTGGGCAAAAGGACATTTCAGAAAGTTCCTGTTCTTCTTTAATATTAGAAAAACCGGGCCGGGTACAAAAGAAACCGAGGATTTATCCGAAAAACTGAGGTTATTCCAGAGAGCATTATTTGAGTACGATGTGTATGTCGATGGGTTTGCACTCGATATGACAAGATTTTACGGCAAAGACCAACGTGTCGATACCAGAAATTACCGGATCGCGAGAAACTCTATTGCCGGCGCCGTAGATAAAGCATCAAAAAAACTTACTGACGATCTGCGCAAACAAATCGAGCAGGAACGGAAACTCGGCCATTATACCAAAGTGGCTCGTATGGAAAAAGTATTTAAGGCAATGCTTGAAGGTGCGGAGAGATTCACATACGAGTTTGACGTGTTTGAAAATCCCGATGTCGTAAACCTGATTAATCAGGATATTGCCAAGAGATTCAAACCTGAATCCGCTAATGAAAAAAGAATGCAGGAATATCGGGGAAGAACAGTAATTGTTTCTTCAACACCGCAGGTTGCCGACGTCAGCAACGCTGATCAATCAGTACGTTCGATGCCTCATGGAGTCCTCATTGACTGGAGCCTCGATACCGCAAAAGGGCACGAAGAAGAATTGCCGTCAGTTCTTGAGTCGATCCTGAGTTATTCTCAGACAGATAGTAAAGGTTTGAATCAGATTTATATCAATTCCGATTCTGTTGCGTCGTTGCAGAGAAATTTAAACGCACTTGGTGCGGTTCCTTTGTCCGCGCTTGATTTGATGCAGACTAAAGCGGATATCCGGGAAGCTTACAATTTCCGTGTAACCCAATATGTAAAAAGTTTAAAAGCTCAGATTACCAGTTTGCGAGATGTTTTGAAAGCAGAACGCGAATTCAGGGAAAAAACCAGAGGTGTTTTATCCACTGTGAAAAGTTTGCCTACAGAAGGATTGGTTGCCGAGTTACCTGAATCTATGTTGCCCGAAGACCAACAGCTCGCCCACCTTGAAACACGGCTCACGGAACTTGAAAAACTCGTCAATATGGGGATAGATAAAGTTACAGCCGACGAATTAAGCAAAAAAATTGATGAGCTGTATGTCGATATAAACAAAAATATAAGAAGGTTAAGGATTTCACTCAGTGCGATTTTAAGTCAGGATGGATTGAAGATCGACGGGGTGGGTAAAATCATTGATCCTCTTGTCCCGTCAGGATTATTGAGCGGCAGAAGCACTTTCAGTTTCGATTTCGGTCAGTTTATCGGAGACAACAATCCCATCGGTTTGACTGTAACATTTATCGGTAAGGATAAAAAACAAAAACAACGCGATTTACTGAAAGAATACCCGCAATTGCAGGATCAGATGTTGCAGATGCGCAAGGCGGCCGAAAGGTTCCTGCAGTTTGCCGAGCAGGTGGATGTTATGGATACCCAGTTGCAGAAAGACCAATACGATGTAGCTATGCTTCGCAGAGGTGTAGATATAGCAAGCAAGCCCGAAGCTCAAATGCAACCGGTTAAGTTCATCATTGACGGCAAAGAGGTTGTTATAAGCGGAAACGTCATTATGGCATTGCGCGAAATTGCCCCGATCCTTGAGGATTTACAGAAGAGACTTAAAATCGCCCAGCGTGACAGGGAAGGTATGGAAAACGCGTATTCCGCTTTGCTCGAGAGAGTAGGAAAACTCGGTACTCCTGATGCGAAACATAATTTTATCACAGAAACAGTAGCTCAACCTGAGGATCCGTCGGTTAAATCGATTGAACTTGCGGTAAGAAACAGGGATATCGCTGAAGATGAATATAATCAGGCGGTACGCGCACAACAATTCGCACAAAAAGATATGGAACGTGTCGCTCAAGGAGTCCAGAATGCGCAAGACGATGTTCGCCAGGCGACAGAGAATCTGCATCAATCTGAAATACAGGTAGATTTGTGGAAAGACAAGACAGAACAGGCGTTTGTCGATTTGATCACAGCGTTATCCGGTACGAGGGTAGCAAAAGAATCGCTGTATATGACTGAACTTGGAGAAGTAGGCACGTCAATACGTCTTCAGCAGGCTGAAAAAGATCTTCGCAAATCATATTTCAACTTCGATACTTTCTTCCATAGATTGTTCAGGATATCCCAGCGGGGAAGTACGGAAAAAGAGTTTAACGAAAAGTTCTCCGCATATGATCCCGGAGCAATTTTACCCGGTTATGGTATAGACGCTGTTTTTGGGGCGGGTACTCCTTATGTCGGGGTTGACAGGAACGATACAAGTTCTCTCGCCGCTCAGCTTGTGCAAGCGGTCCAGCAACCTCCGGTTTCGTTGTCGTTGTATGGCGGGTTGATGAGGGTGGCATGGAACTGGACTAACCCGAATATGATCGGATTATCGCTAAATCTACGTCCAAAAACCGATAGCGTTGTGGGTAACGCGCAGTTTAACGTGTTGACTCGCCAGTCGCAGTATATATTGACTCAGCTCGTTCTCGCCGATCAGCAGGACAACGTTAAAAAAGCGGCTGAACATTTTGAAAATATGCTAAAAAGTTATAACGAACAGCTGAAAATGCAAAAATGGAGCGAGGAAAATCTGGAAAAATCGGTTAAACAACTCGAACATTCCAATATGGAATTCGAAGAAGCAAGAAGATTCCTTTACCGTAGTCAGAGAGAACTTGAACTCGCTGAATCCGATGTAAAAGAAAAAGGCTCCAACTTAAACGCCGCCGCCCAGTCGATTAAAGAGATCGAAGAAGGCGCCAAAGATGAAATTACACCCGATGAAGCTCGTGGAGAAATGAAATACGAATCTCAACCTGAAATTAAGAATTTGGACAGGGATACTACAATAAAACCGCCTGCCGCTGAATTAAGCCCGGAATTTAAACGTACAAGCCTGATTAACCTTGTACTCGCGAGAATACTTTATGGTGTTATCGGGTTGATAGGATTTTCTTTCGGATCCGAGAAAGTACGCGACAGTTTAAGGCGGTTCGCGCTCGGCAGAGCTGAGAAAATAGCTCAAAAACGACAGAAAGGCGAACTGAAACGTGAAGGGTTATTCGGAAGGCTGATAAAAGAAATGGGATTCGATGAACTTACCATACTCCAGATAGGAGCGTTTTCGGGCAAACGGTCATCCGATCTGGCTATTCGTAAAAAACAGTTCGTGAGATTGCACAATATTATGAAACGGTTTGGAATGGATACAATTTCTGTTATTGGCGATGACCTGAAAGACGAAAGCAAACTTATCGAGGCGGAAAAACTTACTGTTCGCGGACCGAAAGGAATCGCTAAACAGAGAATCGCTAAATATCCGCCTGTTAAAAAATTGACATATTATTCAAAACTTTATGTAAGGTTATTGCGTGAAGGATACGCGCATCTTCTCGGCAAAACCTCATTCAGGTTGGTTTGGCTTGGAATATCAATTTTTGTAGGCACTTCGGTTTTGCCGGTTACAGGGTTTCCGACATTGCCGTTTAAATGGATATCGATGATTCCGACATTATGGGGTGCTGATCCGTTGATTAATCCGTTACTTTTAATGACGCCGACTTTGCATCTGCCGTGGTTCTTCTGGGTGCCTGTGGTAGGTTTATTGCCTGCGGCATTATATTATGTTCCGATGATTATGCTGACATTATTTACTGTAGCAAAAGTACTTATATTTAATTTCGGATTTGGGCTCGGTTCGTGGGTGCTGAACAGGATTATATTTGTAGCAGGGTTTACTGTTCAACCTTTTGTAACGGTGGCTAAAATGATAATAAATAAAATAAAAGGCCAACCGGCGTTAACCAAAAACGAACTCGATCAGAAATTCAAAATGCAGGAAGATTATAAAAACAAAACCTATGATTATTCTGTCGATTTTGCCGCGAAAGCTATTGAAAAAGCGCGTAGCTGGGCAAGAGAAAACGGGCTTGGCGAACTGGAGAATATGAACAAAAAAGACGCTGAACAAATTATCCATAGTTTTATTATTGAAGAATCCGTAAGGGATACTAAATATATGATGCTCCAGGATGAAGGCAATATGCTCAGAGTCAATGTTCAAAAAGGGATTGAGGAAATAGAGTCATCACCCGGAATTTACGGATACCTGCCTGCTATTTATGTACCATTCTATGTACCTGAAAAGAAATTTTTCAATAAATGGTTCTGGGGAATAATGATTCAGAATATTACCCAGTCAATTCAGTACAGCGCGTCGATGGCTATGAGGTCTCTGCGTGGTATTGAGCTGGGAGCGAATGTATCGCATCCGGTGTTTTCATACATTATTTCAAAATCCGAGCTTGATCTATGTTCGTTTGTTATGCATGTTCAGGGACGATGGCTTGTAGGGCATATCCATGTTGTCAGGCCGGAACTTACCGGGTCAAGGCTTGCTCTTGATGTGCGGTTTGAACCGCTTGAACTCGATAAAAAATTTAAAGCGGATGGTACCGAATATAACAATGTTCAGGAATTTGTCGACGACCTTACAAAACGACAGATAGATCTGCCTGAATTCGACCCACAATTATTTGAAGGTAATTTTGACGTTAATATTTCCGGTGTGGATGATGATACCGCCAATAACCTCAAAGATACTTTGAACAATATAGTTTCCGTTGTCGCTGGTTATTACAAAGCGTTTCCGGATGAAAAGAACCCTTACTACGGAAGCGGAAAAAATATAACGCATCACGGAAGACTCCCTCAATACAAAGAAATGGAAGAATCGGATATACTCGCTCTCGGTACATTTAAACCAACTCAGGGAGTATTTTACAGCAGATCGTATTATTACGGTACATTAAGTTATTTGCCTGGTGGCGTAGATATTACCGGCGAAGACGGGCATTTATCGATAGCGCCCACAGGCAGAATCGCCAAATACGATTTCAGCCTTGGTACCGCCGGCACAAAAGCAAGAAATCTGAACTCGCTGTTGCTGGTTCTTCAAGGTTTGACGTTTATGAAACGCGATGTAATCCGTGACGCTGAAGGCAACATTAAACTTAATATCAGGTTCCAGGATGTTGATAAAGAGTATATGCCTGAAGTATCGGAAGCTATTAAAGAGAATGAAGAAAAAACAGAAGACAGGCGATCGGAATTCAAAAGGTCATGGTTTGATCTTATCCCGCACTATTTCTCAAAAATATACGATCATTCTACAGGTTCATATGTTCCGGTTGATCTCGGAGTAAAATTAGGGTTTCAGCCATACGAAGGATTTAAAGGCGCTATTGCAAGATGGAAAGCGATGACTATAGGTACACTGGTAAGCATTGTGCCGGTATCTCTTTTCGGAGGGTTGCAGGATCCGATTAACGCTGCGACCCAGGGGTACTATAATCCTGTTATGGTTGAGAAAATCGCGAAATACAGAATATGGCAGAATCAACGTCAATTCAGAAAACTTGATTCCGCGTTTAATTCTATTTTAGGCAAAGGCGATATCATCGGTAAAGATGGCATGCTTGAACAACAATCGGAGATTATCGGATCAACCAGGCTCGTTATTCAGGATAAGAATTTTAATTTCCCGAAAACCGATGAATTGGCCGCCGACGCATCCGCGAGAGTAAATTTCGCCAATTCGATTTTTGACCTGCTTCAGATAAGCGGTATCCATATTCCATCGGAATTGTTCAGGAACAATGCACATATGCTGGTCGATTCTTACGATTCTATTTTACCGTTCCTGAAAGCAGTTGAGAAACAGCGGCTGATGATAAAACGATCTGAATATGAAGGTGTTATAGATACATGGGAAAAAGGGCTCGCGGAAGAAGGGTCTGTATTAATTAATGTGCAGGATTATCTCAGCAGAATAAGCGGTTTGTTCCCGAAAAATTCCAAACAGAAAACCGCTCTGGCTCTTCTTGGCGCTTCTATCAGTAATAAAGATGGTCAAAAAGTTCAAATAGAAATAACGGAAAATGGAATTACGCAGAGAAAAGATTTCGATGAGCGTACCGCGTATACTGTCGGTATGCTTTACAAGGTTTCCGGAGAATATTCCGCGGCGGGCAATCCTATCGCCTCAATGACATATCATGGTTCGCACGATAACGATGTTCACCGTTCCGGCGCGCTTGAACGGCAACTTGGCGATACAGGTCGCGAACCGATAATCGCTTACGCTCAGGAGAAGGGCGATCTTAAAGGCGGCAGGTCATGGTGTATGGTTTCGGAAAAAGGGCCTGAAAAAATTTACCATATTACTTCAACACCTGTAACAGCGAAAAATTGGCAGGCCGACGGATTGTTTACTGACGCGATGATGTATCTTGTTGACCAGGCGTTTCGTAACGGTACGCCGATTGAACGGATAATTGTACATGACGGTAACGGCAATATGCCAACAGGCGACCGTTCAACATGGAAAGTGATCATCGTATCGGATTCATCGAAAATTCAACCTTTATCCGTAACCAAAGGAAATGAGTTAGGAAAAATTCTGGGTTCGGTAAAAAAGAATTCCGAGTATAGGAATCTGAATTTACAGGACGGCCAGTTTACGGTTGTATCGAAAGATGATTTTGAGATACTTCAGCAATTCAGGGCACTGAACCTTAAAGGTAAAGGATTGGATAAGTTCGATGCGAGAATTCGCAGACTGAACCAAAAGGTTGAGGGCAGAATAAAAGGAAATATGCGTGGGTTAAAACTGGTTGCGCTGAATTTGATCTCGTGGCCCGTCAGAGTTCAGGCTATGGCAAAAAAATTGTTTGATGCCAATGCGTTCAACGATAACCAGAAAAGTATGTACAGCAGGTTTGATAAACTGAACAATTTCAGGAATAAAACCGTAGGTAACATAATCGACAAGATGTTTTACGAGAAAAAAACCAATTTTATGCATTATATACTGACTTTACCGCTTCAGTTCCTTTTTAAAAATGGAGTAATTCCTTTTGCCGGGTCTATATACGCAATGGTAGCAGGAAGCGGGCTTGTTTTGTCTATCTCGACTGTCACGGCGGTAATTACGGCTCCACTGGCAATTTTAAGCATAGTTTACTGGTTAGCCAATGTTTATTATGGTATTCAATTAAGCAGAGTGGATTTATCTGCGCTTTCGCTGAAGACAAAATTGAAATTGCTCGATGAAAATGATTTCCAGGCACTCAAAAAATCGCTCGGATTAGAAAAAGGCGAGAACCTAAATTTCATTCCGATGCGCAATTATCTGAACGCGTTGCGCAATAACCGCGCGATGTTCTCCGATTCTCTTCAGGATATGATTTCAGCGTCAGATATCGTTCGCTCAGCTCTTACCGATGGAATATCTATTGAGCCTACTACTGTTCTTGAAGAATATGTGACGTCGCCTAATTCCGGTTCGGATCAACCTCAAGGGTTCCAGTGGTACAATTACTCAAGAACCGGGCTTGAACCGGCAATTGAGGATATCAATATCGAGTTTGCGAGACAAGGTTCTCTGATTCTGAAAAACCTTATCAGAATGTCGCAGGAAAACCCATATGGGCTTATGAACGCTGTTAACAGCTATATTGAACAAAGAAAAATGGTTGAGGCTCCAAAAGGAACTGGGGACAGGTTCAATTATGTTACGCTAAAAGATATCAAAAATCTGTCAAACATAAGTTCCGACCTGATAGATAACGGTTTCCTTTCACTGAGAAGCCATGACGTAGCGATAATAGGGCGTATATTCGGATTGAACGCTAAAGATACATACAATACCTTAAGCGGATTCTGGTCTGAAGCGCGATGGCCGGTAACTATAGGTATACCTATGTTTCCGGGTACAACAAAGGGAAGAATAAAAGTCGGCGAACGCGGAGGTACACTTGATGACGCAAGGCCGATTCCGCTCTTATCCGCTGTTATGACTTTAGCCGAACCGCCGTGGCTTGCGGCATTATCAGGATTCAACATCATGGAAACAAACGCAAATGAACCTGCCGAAGCGTTAGCAGAAGATACTTTGTTTGGTATTCGCGGCATATTCAATCCGGAAAACCAGCCTGAAACACCGGCTATAGCTATGCATCTGAAAAATTATGTCGAGCACCAGTATGAACGGAGAGTATCGGGGGAAGAAAGTGTTCAGAGAGCCGCCGCTTTCGGTAAAGGGATAAGCATGCTTTATGGAATGAATTCCATTTTCGAACACCCATTTTTCAGGTTTGGGGCAAATAGCGAAGATGTAAGGTCCTGGCAGAAACTAACCGAGAATCTATTCAGCGCCAAAGCGTTCAACAGAGACGAGATCAGTTACGAAGGAGTAGGGCGCGGAACAGGCTGGATAAATTACATTATTTTCGGGTATACCCTGTATGGGCACCTTGCCAAACGTGTCGGACCGTTTCCTCCGGGATTGCCTCAGGCGTATAATACCCTGAAAATGTTGTATGAACTCAATCACAAATGGGACGGCAGGTTATTCAAGGTAATCAGATGGATTCAGTTGACAGCCAAGACCCCTGTTGCCAATGGATTATCAATGGTTGACTATAGAGTGGCGGTAGCTATAACCAAATCGTTTGAGAAAGTTCCCAACGGTAACAAAATAATTGATGAAATGCTCAATCTGGCTGTAAAAAATTATATTGATTCATTCCCCGAAGAAAAGAAAAATATTGCTATAAAAACACTCCAGCTTGGAGATTCTTTATTTGGCCAGAATACAATACCCGCGAATTTAAATGTTACCGATATGACGGATAATACCGTTTTGTCTGTTGAAAATCAGGTTGATTTTGATGATTCCGAAGAGTTTAGAGGACTTGTTGATAATCTCAGGGAATTTTATAGCGAAGATGAAGTTGCGAAACTTAAAAACGCCCTTGTCAATCTGCCTCTTGCAGATAGAATAAAAGCTTTCAAGCATATACTTGTGGAAACCAATAATCCGGTTATCGCGCAAGGGCCGATGAAAATACTAAAGACACTGATGCGCAATAAATATCAAAAAGCCGTTCCGCATAGAATAATAAATAATAAAGGAATAAACAATTTCCTCAGCACCATCATTAAATTGGCTATACCGGTTACGGCTATTTCGTTATGGGGATGGTGGGCAGGTGTTATACCTCTTCTTATTCTTATCGCGGAATCGGTTGGATTCTTTAAAGGTTCGATGATTCGAAGATTAAGCAGGCCGATTGTCGGCGGCGCTGTAGTTTGGTTCTATATTCTGGTTACCGGTTTCCCTGCAGGTGTTCCGGCAATAGCGGTTATGGCAGGACTTCTTCTCGGATCCGAGAGAATGGCTTATTATTTGACAAGGCTGGTTGATCTGGTACCAATCAATTCACTCAGGTTGTTCAACTCAATCAACAGTTTAGGCGATATCATAACAAACGTTTTCAGTCTAAGCAGTTACCGCCAGCTTGATATGCAGGTTCAGAAAAACTTTATTTTACAACTCGTGCCTGAAGTCGGGCAACAGATTTACAGCTATAAAGATTTTGAAAATCTTTTTAACCAGCGTTTACTTATGTCAGACTTGCTTGAAGTATTTTTAAGCAGGATCCGCCAGCATTACAGTGAACCTCAACTGAACAGAATAAAATCTTCTCTGGATAAATTCGATTCGCTCCAGAAACTCCAGATTCTAAAACGGTTATCCAGAAGGATCCATTATCCTAACCCATCGATTTTAAGTTCAATAAAATATCTGCTTACTCCAAAACCAGGACAGACTCTGGATTATAAAGGTAGGTTAATTTCCGTTTTCAGCGATGAAGTCTCCCAGAAATCTTTTCGTTCTGTAATAACATTAGCAGTTATCGCAGCAATAGGCGTAGCGCATGTGTCTATTTCAGGAATGCCTCAGGATATAGGAGGATTAACAACCTTCTTGGCGGAAGTTGTTATCGCCTTGATTTTCGGAACACAGACATTTGCTATTGGTTTGGCGAGTTTCCTTGCGGTGCTGATACCTGTAATTCACATTTCGGTTTTTGGAATTTCCGCGTCCGCGATGCCTGTTCTTGTCGTTGTGCTTGGAAGCTTGTTCGGGTATCTGTTGGGTTCAACTATTGGTATTGTTTTGCCGAATATACCGGAGATTCTGTATAATGGATTGAGTTTCGCATTTAGAGTAATAAGTTTCCCTTTAAGGTACTTAGGTCTTACAGCAAAAGGAAGTTTAACTGATAAACGCAATCTTCTGTATGTTTCCATACCGTCTATATCCAAAGAATCGGCAACCGCCGATGAATTCATATCCAAATTCGAAAGATTGTATATCGAAACTTTAGATAATCTCAAAGGGTTACCGATAAATGGGACTGAGGATGGCGAAGGCGAATCAGGCAAAAATATACCTGTGACACCTGCCACCGGTCCTGAAGGAAACAAGGGTTTATCTGTAAATCCTGTATTGCCTCCGGATAATCCGGTTGCCAATCCGGATACGAATCCGATACCGAATACGGATACCCAAACTGAAACCGCAAATCCGGCTGTTTCTGCGTCAATAAACCGCCAGCAGATTACCCCGCAAACGGTTATGCCTTTATACAATAATAAGAACGCCTATTTTAATGATTATAACCACATAAACAGGGTTATGTCCCTGGCTGTTGTTATCGGTAGGCAAATTGGGTTAAATGTGCAGGATATGGAACTTCTAAAAACAGCGGTATTGATTCATGACCTTGGTAAAATCGATATAGATAAAGACGCGTTCAATGAAGCAAGGAATATAATCATTAAAAATACCGGTAACGCTTTTTTACCTATGGATGAAGTATTCGATATACTCTCCTCGGAAATGTCTGCGGAAATCTCGGTGGTAGATCGTCTCATGCCTGAAAAAGAAAGAGAAACGGCTATTCAATCCATTAAAGAAAAATATAATAATTATATCCAGGTCTATTACCAGTTTTTCAGGCACACAAGCCTTGCGGCAACTAAACTGACAGAAAAAACCGGATTGGTTGCCGATGACCGTACAATAAATATCGTATCTCAATTGAACGAACCTTACTTTCAAGCCAAAAATCCTGCTGATTTACGGGTACTGGCTGTTCTGGTAGCGGCAAATACAATAGATAATACCCAGTCCAAAGAGAAACAGGTTTATTATGGAATAACAGACCCGTCAATAGATTCTATCGGATTTGGGTTGGTACCTGTTCTTGAAACTGAATTCAATTCGGGCAGGATCACAAAAGATGTTTTCGAGGCGGTCAGCTCGTTAATCCTGGCTCAGGAAGATGAAGAAATCCTGAAACTGATTGCCGCGGCAAGAAACGGATTTTACGATGTATCCGACATAGATGAGGTACAGGTTGAGGTTTTGAAAACAGAAATCAGGGATTATTTGAACAAAATCTCAACAAATGATAATCTTGAAAAATCGGTCGAGCATGTTAGCGAATCGGTTAATCAGCCTGTTGCGGGGACGGATGTGGCGGTTTCGGAAAAGAACCTGCAGGAATATACTCAGGATGAGGTAGACGCAATTTTTGAGAAGTTTACTCCGTTGTATCCGGCGGATATGATTCAATATCTGAAATCAAATACTGATATATTGCCGACAGTTATGGCTATGTACCGCAATGAATTCTTCAGGGACATACGCAGTGCGAAATCAATGAAAGAAATTTTCGAGAAAATGTCTGTTTTGTTAAATAACAGGGAGTTCAGCTTATTATTGGTTTCAAACCTGCAGTCTTTGCTTGAAAAGACAAATTTTGTCAGTTTTGGAATATCCGATACGGATGTGATCGCTCTTGATCTCGATGATTACGGTTTAGGCATAAAAGAAACACCCGCCAACGAAAATTACAGAAAAATGCTACTTCAGTATATTGATGAGCTAAATACCAAATATCAGCAGGTAAAAAGATCGGCAAAACTTGTTTTATTCTCATCAAAACTAAATACCTGGCAGATAAAATCGATATTGGGCGATGAATTATCAGCTAGGTTCGATAAAATTTTCGGCGCGGAAATATTCACTTCGTTTACTGCCGATACAGAAAACGGATACTTGAATTTCCTCATTTCAACGGCAAATGATTACAATATAAGCAGATTGAATTTGAAGGTATTCTCTAATAAAGAGGCATTAATGGATGCCGCTTCAAAATCAGGTGCGATTTTAGCAGACAGAGACACTTCTATACTCGATGCCCTTATGATATTTGCAAATATTCATCCCGCTGAGTCAGCTAACCTTAAAATAAGGAACTCGGATTCTACATTGAGCGATGTTTTGAAACAAAAGAATCTCGGTTTTTATTCCATATCGGGATTTGAGTTTACTTTACGAGAACGCAAAATTCCGTTACTAAAACGTATTGATAGCCGAAACCTGATTGATAATGCAGCGTAATCAGTATAAAATGCCAAACTGTTTCTGTTTCTACTATGATTTTATTTAGGATTTTGTTGCAGTAAATAAAATTGTGATCGTTGAAAAAGTATTTTTTATTGTCGTTGCAAACTCATAAGGAGTTGTGCAATCAAAGCTCAGATAGTTTTCAGATCACCAAGTCGTTTTGTTTAAAGCGAATCTCCTCGTGATGAAATATTAATTTAAGACTTGTTCAGCATTATCATATTTTGTTAATGTATCATATAAAAAGGTTCAGGATATTCAATTGTTTAGAATGGTAATAAAAGTATCTGATTCTAAATCAAATATTTAACAGAATAATATAATGGAAAAGTTAAAACAGGAATATTATTATCAGACTGTACGTTATGATCTCCTTAACCTTATTCCCGGGAGAAAAGAGAATAAGGTACTTGAGATCGGTGCGGGAGAAGGAAATACGCTCATAGCCGCCAAGGAAATGGGAATCGCATCTGAAATTTGTGGAATAGAACTCGTGAAAATTGAAAACAGCAATCAGTCAAACCTATTGATAGACAAATTTGAGATATGTGATGTGGAAAAAGATAGTATTAGTTTCAACGAGAATTATTTCGACGTAATATTGGCTGGCGATGTCCTTGAGCATCTCCATGACCCATGGGCGTCTGTCGGAAAGTTGTCAAAATACCTGAAAACAGGCGGTGTTTTTATTGCGAGTATTCCTACGGTTAGATCATTTACTGCCCTGAAAGAAATTGTATTTGGCGGCGATTTCAAATACCAGCATAGCGGGATATTCGACAAAACACATCTTCGCTTTTTCTGCAGGAAAAACATGGTTGACCTTTTTGAAAACAACGGTTTGAAAGTAATCAAAATTGTTTCAAACGTTGATATGTTTAATCCGTTGGCGAAAAAAAGGATACTGAACAGCCTCACTTTCGGGCTTATAGAAGAGTTTATAGTGAAAAAATACGATATTGTCGCCGAAAAATAATAATTTATTTAAATTAAGTAAGGCTAATTCAAAATTCTGGATAACAGACAACAAATCAAGTTTATTTTTTCTAAAAATGCCATAAATATATACTTCTTTCTGCCTGGAATCAAAACGGCCTTTTGTTAAAATGATTACAACAAAATAGAGAAACATTTGACAATAGTATTCCAAATTTTTTTTATTAAAGAAATATTATTTTCACGGAGCAATGCCGCAATAATAATCCGTTATATAAACTGTGGTTTTGCAGTTAAACGGCAGTATATTTTAAACACTGAATCGGCTCTTTAAATTAGGATTCTTTATAGAAAAATATCTTCTTAAAACTACTATTATTTATCATAATCCATATCTATTTTTTTGTATCAAACCGGTATAATTTTACACATAAACCAATTTAAAATGGGTTAATCTAACTTTTTAAAATGGAATTTACTTGAATTTCTTGCCCTATTGTAATATCATATTCGAATTTTAATTGGTTTTATAAACAAACAACAGATATCTTATATAAACAAGCTACAAATTAAATCTTTAAAAGGAAGGTTCAGTTTAAATGAGTAAGAAAATGATTACGCTTGATGCAAACGCTGCCGTCGCAGAAGTGGCTCATGCCACTAACGAAGTTATCGCGATATACCCGATTACTCCATCGTCTCCTATGGGAGAAATAGCCGATGCCAAATCAGCCGCAGGTGAAAAAAATATCTGGGGCACGATACCGTCGGTTTCCGAATTGCAGTCTGAAGGTGGCGCTTCAGGCGCTGTTCACGGGGCTCTTTCTGCAGGCGCGTTGACCACGACGTTTACAGCATCACAGGGTTTGCTTCTTATGATTCCGAATATGTATAAAATAGCCGGAGAACTTACTCCGACTGTGTTCCATGTAACCGCCAGGGCATTAGCGGCTCAGGCATTGTCGATTTTCTGCGATCATTCCGACGTAATGTCGACCAGATCAACGGGGTTTGCCTTGTTCTGTTCCGGCAACGTTCAGGAAGCGATGGATTTTGCTCTTATCGCCCAATCGGCTACACTCAGATCGAGAATCCCATTCCTTCACTTTTTCGACGGGTTCAGGACATCTCACGAGATTCAGAAAATAGAGGCGGTATCCAAAGAGCTGATGGCAAAAATGCTCGACGACAAACTGATCGAGGAACACAGGAATAGAAGTTTATCCCCTGATCACCCGACAATCAAAGGTACTTCGCAAAACCCAGACGTATATTTCCAGGGAAGAGAAACCGTAAACCGGTTTTATCAGAATGTCTCTTCGATAGTTGTCGAGGAAATGAAAAAATTCGCAGAATTTACCGGCAGGTCGTATAAACTGTTTGATTATGTGGGAGCTACCGATGCCGATAGAATCGTTATCATGATGGGCTCAGGCGCAGAATGTATGGAAGAAACTGTTGAACACCTGATGAAACAGGGCGAGAAAGTCGGTGTGGTTAAAGTAAGGCTTTACAGACCGTTTTCTATGGAAGCTCTTGCAGATATTATCCCTGCTACGGTTAAGAAAATTGCCGTTTTGGACAGGACAAAAGAACCGGGTTCTATCGGTGAACCGTTGTATCTCGATGTGAGAACCGCTATCGGTGAAGCAATGTCTGAAAAAAGGTTTAAAGCAGAAAAGTATCCGGTAATTGTCGGCGGAAGATACGGTTTAGGCTCAAAAGAGTTCAGCCCGGCTATGGCAAAAGCCGTTTTGGATAACCTCAAATCAGATAATCCGAAGAACCATTTTACTGTCGGTATTACAGACGATGTAACAAAAACAAGCCTCGATTTAGATCCGGATTTCAATACCGATCATCCGGGAATATACCGCGCGATGTTCTACGGGCTGGGTTCCGATGGTACTGTCAGCGCGAACAAAAACTCAATCAAAATTATCGGCGAAAATACCGAAAATTATGCACAGGGTTATTTTGTCTATGATTCGAAAAAAGCCGGAGCAATCACTGTTTCGCATTTGAGATTCGGCAAAGAACAGATAAAAAGTCCGTATCTTATAAACAAAGCCAATTTTATCGCGTGCCATAACTTCTCGTTTCTTGAAAAATACGATATGCTCAAAAACGCGGAAAACGGATCGATATTCCTTTTAAACAGCTCATATAGCAAAGATGAGGTTTGGAATAATATACCTGCTGAAGTTCAGAAACAGATAATAGATAAGAATATCAGGTTCTATGTTATTGACGGTATAAAACTTGCCCAGGAATTAGGGCTCGGCATGAGAATAAACGTGATCATGCAGACAGCTTTTTTCGCTATTTCACAGATTCTGCCGGTAGATCAGGCAATAAGTGAAATCAAAAAAGCCATTTACAAAACTTACGGCAAAAAAGGCGAAAAAATAATCAAAATGAACAATGACGCTGTCGACTCTACCCTAAAAAATGTTTTTGAGGTAGATTATCCGAAAGAAGTTACAAGCAAACTCAATATGCGCCCGCCGGTACCTGCCGATTCGCCGGAATTCGTATGTGATGTAATCGGTAAAATCATTGAAGGAAGCGGCGATGACCTGACTGTATCGCAAATGCCTGTTGACGGAACGTTTCCGTCGGCTACATCTCAATATGAGAAAAGAAATATCGCAAATGAAATACCGGAATGGGATCCGTCGGTATGTTTGCAGTGCGGAATGTGTTCGCTTCTGTGTCCTCATGCAGCGATAAGAATAAAAGCGTATGACACTTCTTGTCTTGCTAATGCCCCGAAAGATTTTAAATCTGTCGATGCGAAAACAAAAGAACTCGCGGGAATGAAATTTACCGTTCAAGTTGCCCCTGAAGATTGTACAGGTTGCGGTGTATGCGTTCAGAACTGTCCCGGTGTAAAGAAAGATGACCAAGGCAACAAAACCGACCGCAAAGCGATAAATATGGCTTTCCAACCTCCACTAAGAGAGAAAGAAACCGAGAATTACAGGTTTTTCCTGTCGCTTCCTGAAACTGACGCAACAAAATATAATCTATATTCGCTAAAAGGAAGCCAGTTCAAGAAAGCGTTATTTGAATATTCCGGTGCGTGCGCGGGATGCGGTGAAACAGCGTATATAAAATTAATGACCCAGTTGTTCGGTGACCGCGCTTTGATCGCTAACGCTACCGGATGCAGCTCGATTTACGGAGGAAACCTTCCTACAACTCCATATTGCAAACGTGAAGACGGAAGAGGCCCGGCATGGTCAAACTCATTGTTTGAGGATAACGCCGAATTCGGTTTGGGTATGCGTTTGGCTGTGGACAAACTCAGCGAACACGCGGTGGAACTCGCTAACGAGTTAAAATCGCAAAATGTTTGCGCGAATTTAATTGATGAGATCATCAACGCGCCTCAGTCGACTCAAATCGAGATTGAGGAACAGAGAAAAAGAGTTGCTATTTTGAAAAGCGAACTGGATAAAATAACAAATAACCCTGTAGCTAATAGACTTCTCAATATAGTTGATTATCTGGTAAAAAAATCGGTATGGGCAGTAGGCGGTGACGGATGGGCATACGATATCGGATACGGCGGTTTGGACCATGTTCTTGCTTCAGGCAAAAACATAAACATTCTCGTACTCGATACCGAAGTTTATTCCAATACCGGCGGACAGATGTCGAAATCTACTCCGCGTGCAGCGACAGCGCGATTCGCCGAAGCCGGTAAATCAATGCCGAAAAAAGATCTCGGGCTTATGGCTATCGCTTATGGTAATGTGTATGTAGCCAAGATTGCTCTCGGGGCCAATCCGAATCAGGCAATAAAAGCTTTCGCTGAAGCTGAAGCGTATAACGGCCCATCGTTGATTATCGCTTATTCCAACTGTATAGCTCACGGAATCGACATGAGATATACCATCGAAGAACAGAAAAAAGCCGTTAATTGCGGGCATTGGCAACTTTACAGATATAATCCTGATCTGACAAATGAGAATAAAAATCCATTTCAGCTCGATTCTAAAGAACCTTCAATCAGTTTTGAGGAATACGCTTACGGGCAGATACGATACAAATCACTGAAACAAGTTGATAGTGAACGCGCTAAACAGCTTATGGAACTTGCTGAAAAAGATACAAAAAATAGATTCAAATTCTATCAGCAACTCGCTTCATTAAATCAATAATACAATATACATAAATTTAAAAAGCCCGCATCATAAAATGCGGGCTTTTTTTGTTTCGGGATAATATGAGATTGGTGATTGGGAATACTGAAAGGAAGTCTTAAACTATATGAAGAGTTAATCTTATCAATAAATAAGTTATAATTTTCAACAACTTGTTCTGAATAAATATTATTAACGGAATACTTACCTATAATTTTTATAAACGATAGTATATATTTAGCTTCCTTATATGAAGGAAATTGTAAATAGAAATTATTTCCGCATTATGATATAATTAATGATGTAAAATGAATGTTTAAATATTATTAAAATTATGGGAAAAGACTCATATTATGAAATTCTATTTTTTTTATCTCAAACGATTCTTATTTATATTTCTAATAACCATTTTATCAATTAATTATGCTTATTCATCCGATGCTGGCGATAAATACGCTTCCCTAAAAGGCATAAAGGATAAAATCCTGTCGTCATCATACAAAATTCTGGATTATTATGAAGGCGAATCCGAGCTGAACGTGATTAATATCCAGGATTTTCACTGCCATTTCGAGACACAGAAAAAACATTCGATGCTTCTCGCTAAGCTTCTCGAAGACAGCTCAATAAACCTCAGCTTTATCGGGATTGAGGGTACCACTGGTATTGTCGACACATCTTTTGCCTCAGCAACTCCTGATAAAAAAGTAAGGAAAACCATTGCCGATGAATTTTTAAAAAGCGGATTTATCTCTGGAATAGAATATTATATTATAAATACAGAAAACCCGGTATTCCTTTACGGGATAGATAATCCAGAGCTATATAAGAAGAATACGGAAATATTTCTTCGCCTTCAAAATGACCTCAAGGATGAACAGGCAAAAGCAAAAGAGATTTTGAATTACCTATTCGGTTTATTAGCCGATATGCTTGGGAAATCCTCCGATTTGGAATTACCTGTAACTGCATATTTGAAATATCTTAAACAAGAGATAACGCTGGCGGAATTCGCGGATCGCTTGTTTGGGTTTGCAACGAAAGAAAAAATGGATTTGCGCAAATATCCGCAAATATCTCTTGCCGGGGAAATTATTAAAACCAATATCGATACTGATAAGCTTGATAGCGAGAAAAATATCTTATTTAATATTTTAAGAAAAAACATTCCCGCAAATTTTTATAATGAGCTTAAGACAAATGATATGCAGGCATCGATAGGCAACATTTCCAACGAGGAATTCTACCGGAAACTTTTTAGTATCGCGTCAAAACACAAGGTTGATTTATCGAAGTTCGATCAGCTTTCAAAATACAGGAATCTGGTTCAAACTCAGGATAGGGTCAGGGAATCGGAACTAAACATTGAGGTTTTCTCGCTTTTTTTCGAGATAGAAAACGGAATTGAAAAAAATCCCGCGGTGATTGAGTCTTTAAGATGTGCGCAAATGATAACCGTAATGACACATATGCTTAATCTCAGCGCGTCTCGAACTGAATACGATTACTATCTTAAAAACCGCGAATATTTATCCACAGACACTATTATAAGCACCATAATAAACTTATATGGCGATTCATTTACGTTTACTCCGGCGCAAGAGGACAAAACGAATATTGAATCACTGCTGAATCTATCCAAAGGGTTTTATGATGAGGCGTTAAAACGCGACAGCCTTATGGCGGATTCCGCGTTGATAACAACTAAATATTTTGGCGGGAAAACCATTATTTTATTCACAGGCGGGTTTCATTCAGATGGGATCGGCAGGATATTTAAGGAAAAGGGAATTAATTTTATCTCGGTTGTGCCTACTCTATCGGGAAAAAGTTTTCAATCGACATATAAAAATGAGATGATGAATTTTACAGCTCAGTTAGATTCATTTCTGCTTCAATCGATTAACAAACTTATGCCGTCATCGAATTTCAGAAACATTTTTTACCCGAATAAAGAGTTTCTTCTTACCGCGAAATGGTTTATATTTGCCAATGTCCTGTCTTCGCTTCAGTCTCTGTTAACTGAACCTTTACCGCCGCAAGCATTGCAGAAAATGGTCAGGAACCGCCAGAACGAATGGATTGAAAACCTTCAGCAGGCTATTGAAAAAAAGTTAAAAAAGCAAATAGAACAAGGTTTTTTATCTCCTGCTTATATAAAAGAACAGGTTGAAAAATTCAGTGCCGCCATTGAAAAAATAGAATTGGATTTCGACAATTATATTTATTTTAATAAAACGATGGCAGTACCGGTAATAGTTAAAGGCAAAACTCCCGCTAAATTTATAATCAGTATTAATCCCGAATCGGATATATCAATTGATTATGAAAGTTTTATTGAAACTGTTGAAAAATACAAAATGTCCGACTCGACAATACGAATCTTGCCTTTTGAAGCGTTTGAATCAATTATCTCTGCTGAAAAAATAGGAGATCAGGTTAAAACTACTGAGGACAAACAAAAACTTATAGCATTAATTGAGCTATTTGGCAAAGATCTTCTTAACAAACTTTTTGAGAAAAAGGACGACGCGGATATCAGAAATATATTGGATGAAATGCCGTCTTATTCTGCTTTAAAAGATATGGTAACTATCGTTGGCATTGACAACGCAAGTGAACTGATGCTTTGGGACCATGAAGGATTTTTCAATCTATGTTATATAGCGTCTCAAATGGAAGACAATACTTTCATGTTTGACTATGCAACCATATTGCTCAACCAGAGAGGACAGCGCAATAACAAGGAAGGTTTGATTCCGGATTTCATAATCGAAGAAGCATCTTTAAGTGATATTTCCGTCTGGTTCTCTTACGGATTGACCAGAACATTCGATTATGATCACTGGGTAGAGGTAACATCCACAAACGATTATTTCTACAAATCGGTCAATCCGGATGGCAAAATTGTAGGGATGGTATCCGCAAGGCCGTTGCCTGAAAAACAAATAATGGTTATTGATCTCATTGAAACCTCACATACGGAACGGCTTATCGGTACGGGAAAAGCATTGGTAAAAGCAATAGCGCGTGAAAGTATAGGTTTAGGGTTTGGCGGCAGGATTGCTCTTATTCCTGAATCAGGATCTGAAGAATTTTATATGAATTTGGGTTTTTCAGTTGATCCTACAAACACTAAATATTTCATATTGCATGAGGAGGATGCCAAGAAACTTCTTGGACTAATGGACGCAGATGGAAAAACCCCAAGATTCTCTATCGATCAGGAAAAACTTGATAAATACCTGAATCTTCCTTTCGTTGAAGCACTTGAGAATTTTACAAAACTAATCCACAAATTTGAGCAGTTAGGTGATGATGATAAAACACTTATTGTAAGCCAACTTATGAAAGTAAACGGTCTAACCAGAGAACAGGCAAGAGGATCTTTGCGGAAAATGCTTGTGGATCCTGATGTATTTACCGAATCGATGACCGAGCTATATGATAAAATGGTCGATTCCTGGTTATCTGCCCAAAACGCTGAACAGAGCAATCCGGATAATCAGGATTATGATGTTGTGCGCCCGGTTATGGGTAATATCCCTGATTTTATTCCAACAACCGGTAGCAATGAATTGCCTGAGATAAGAGATTATATCAGTATTCTCACACAAATTTCAGAGTTGCGGTTTATGCATGGCGATTATTTTTCAAGCGCGTTCAATAAGACTCTTGCGGAAAAACCATCTTCAATTTCACTGGCAAAAAGGGAATTACAACAACATGGATTTTATATCGATATAGAAATTCTCCCCTCATCCGATCCGCGCATTCAGGGAAAATTGGCGACAACTATAGATAACAGAGTTTATATGAATGAAAATGCCACAAGAGCGGATTTCTGGTTTTATCTTCCTCATGAAGTCGCTCATTTTCTCAAAGACGAAAAAACAGCGCGGGTTTATGACGCTGAAAATATCAGAATGCTGAAAGAAATGGCTGCTGCGCTAAATTCAGTCAAACCTATTGCTGGCCAGGAACAACGCAAAGATTTTCTATCGGTAATAGGATCGCAGATAATGTATACCGCACTTCTTTATGAACTGGATATCATAACCGCCAGGCTTCAGCTTACCCCCAGAGGCTCGGATTTTCTTGAGAAACATAATCTGCCTCGATTTGAAGGCGTAAATAAAGAATACCTTTCGGCAATAGCGAAATCTTCATCAGGGATAATTCACGCGTTTCCACAAATTGAATTAATTCAAAAATTGAAATCTCTTGCCAGTGATACAAATTTAAGCGATACGCAATATAGAAGCAAAATCGAATCACTTGTTGTTCGCGGTATCATCCAACTATCGTTATCCAGAATAAAATCCGCGCCCGACCAAATAGACAAGAGACTTTCAGACTGGATTTCTCAACAGATGAACAGGCGGTTCTGGCAAATAGGGAAATCGAAAATTCCAAACTCTATAAAACCATATATAAGAAAATCGGAAGCAGAACTCGGGTATATTGATATTCGTTTCCTGCAGAATCAGATATGCCATACATTACGTGTTACGGATGATTCCGCGAAAAAAACCGTTCTTGAGAGAGAAGTTGTGAAATGGATGATAACGCTTATTCGTGAAAATATAAAACCTGAATCACAAATAAGCGAGATACCTGATATTTTTACTCGCAATACCGCTAACTGCCTCGGATACACAAAATTGTTCGATATGATCACGTCATTATTCGGTATAAATGTGCAAAAAACATTGCTCGAATATGAATATCAGGGAAGAGTCGAGCTTCACGCGGTTAATATTGTCAAGTATTCTAATGGAACATGTGAACTGGCCGATGTAGCGGTAATTCCAAAAGAAGCGGTATTGAAAAGTGTGCTGGTAAAAACATCAGACGGTTCTCAAAAATTCATATCTTCGGATGAATTCAATAAACTTGATCCATCTTCTTATGAGGGTGTTGGACAAAGATCCATCGATGCCTATACATATTCTACGCGCGCTACAACATCATATTTTAATGGAAAAATAAACGATGCTTTTAATTATATGACTGTGGCTTTCAAACTTGACCCAAAAAATATCTATATGGCTTTCAATATGGCGGAAATGGCTTATTATCACTGGAAAAAAAGCGCTGAGGATATGGGAATTAATCCATCGGAAAGCGATTCCCACAGAAAAATGATCGAGTTATTTAATAAATTTGAGTTATATAGAATAGGTTCTAACGCATGGAACTATTTTACAAAAGAAATAAAATCCGGTGAACATGCTTTGGTTCAGGTTGGAATAACCAACTCCGTAGGCAATAACGGCGGATATATAAATCCATATTACGATTTGAGATTAAGAGAATTACAGCAATCAAAGCAAATAGAACAGCAACCTGTCCAACCAAATGTTGATAAAACCGTTGATGCACAGAAAAGCCAACCTGAACCTTCTGCTCAGGAAACATCGCCTAACAGAATACAGGATGCTTTATCTATTCTACAACATGATAACATGTTGCAGAGATTAAAAATAGAACATGCTATGACTCAGGCTCAACCGAGGACCGCAAGAGAAACCGCGGTAGATCAATACAGAGTGAATGAGCTTGTTACCAACGGTCTGGAATTTAATTCCGCGAGAAAACTAATTCAAATAGGGCACCAGATAGAATCGGTTATTCGTCAACAGCAATTCCAACAGGTACAGGGGATGTTTATGGGGCTTGATCCCCGTTTTGCCGAGAGAATAATGTTGCAATTCCCATATATTATGGCTTTCATGGCTGAATTGTATCCTCAGTGGTGGAAAGGAACGGATTTGAATGAACTGGCGAAAAAAGCAAACTTATCTAATGAGATAAGAGAAATGGTCAGGAAACAGTTATCAACTGTTAATGCCATAGAAAGAACCCAAGACCGTGATCTTTTGCGCAATCCGCATAAACAAAATCCGTTGGTAGACATTATGGCCAAAGATAAACTTGCCAGATCTCTTGAACGAATGCAAGCAACAGGATCAATAACAGACGAACAATACCGCAGTTTTTATGAGGTTTTAGCTGGCAATCTTGATATTAATCCAAACAGTATGTCTGAAATTCATAAACACAATCTATTCGGCAAACGCGACGAGATACCTGTTGAAAGCGGTATAAGAATTAAAGAAGGCTTTGTTTTAGGAGGTTTGTTCCAATTTGTTCCTGATTTAAAAGACATCGATTTATATAGGAACTATTTTGAGAATCTTATTAACGAGCATCCGCAGGAACTGGCAAACGCTATTGTCAATTATGCCGATCCTCTTTTTATCTATTCACTCAACGAGAAACTCAATTTACCGGTCGCGGATCTTTTAGCCAGATCAAGAGGAGCTTTGCCGGTTATCGCGCAAGATACATTTTCAGCTGTATCCGAACAAGATATGTACAGGTGTGTACGATATAATATGGATGCAAAAGAAAAAGATGTTATTGTGGCTTTATTTACATCGAATCTCGCCAGAGGTTTGTTATCCGATTTTATAAATAATATATTTAGTCTTGGAATGCTCGATCAATCGGAACGCAGAACAATAGAATATCTGAAGAAATATTATGTTGACGGAGATGAAAACACTCAACAGTTCAAACAAGCAGTTTCTTTGATGTCGATGCTTGTTAAAGATAATCCTATTCTCAGGGAAAAAGTTATTGATATTGCTGTGAAACTTAAATCTGAAGATCCGGGTAAACTATTTTACGCATTTCTGAGCATTACGCTTTCGTATCCTGATCAGTATACCGATTTAGCACAATCTATTATGAAAAATGGAAATACAGATTTCAAACAGACAAAACAAATCGGTACAGCCAGAGAATATATTGATTCGGCAATGTAATTTTATCTTGTGAAATATCAAAAAATAAAGCGGTTTTCAATGATGAAAACCGCTTTATTTTTTGATAACCAATTAATTTATTTAATCTAATTCAAATTATACAGAGGTTTTGTCAAAGAATTTCTTTCGCCTTCTTTTTGCCACAAACAGCTCAATCCGTTGGCAAGCATAAAAGAGTATACTGATTCCGCGATTATCCTATCGATATTTTCCCGATAAAAATCAACGGTTATACCAGTAGCGTCTCTAAGACAACTGTATACGAGTTTAAACAGGAGCCATGGCGCCAGAACTTCACCTGCGGATGTATACCTGCCGCAAAACACTATTTTATCGAGCCCGCCCATAGCGGCTATACCTGCTCCGCAAGCTTGAAGAATTTTATACTGCATTATTTCTCTGGCAAGTTTGTATTCGGGTTTCCTGGAGCGGATTATTTCCTCCAGATTAACTTTTTCTCCGGTAATTCCGTATAATCCGCTTTGCTGGGATAGCAAAATATTAATTTGTTCCGGTCCCCATCCTTTTTTCTGCGCGAGATTAATTATTATGCCCGGATCGATTTCTCCACAGGTTACTTCACCGGGTATTCCTTCCATCGGTGTTGCCCCGCCGGTAACCATTACAGGTTTTTTCCCCACGATTGCCGCTATTTCCGGTTTCGGCTCGAGACAAATCGACAATATTTTTCCCGGATGTTTATGTTTTTTGTTGTTTCCATTATTAGATAAAACATAATTACATGCCGCCCAATGATACAGGCCTTTAAAACCATACCTTCTGAAACCGGAATTTTCCATAATTTCCATATCGAGGGCGTAAAGAGACTCTCTTTGCGGCAATGCGGCGAAAAAAGCTGTCTCAAAAACCAGAATTATTGGAATTTTCGCGAATATTTCTTCACATAATTCTATCAATTGCAGTGTCGCCGGAATATGTAAAGGAGCATGTGGAATAAGGGATTTTACTTTTTCTTTTACCTCTTGATTAACCATTACAGGCTGATTGAAAAATTCACCGCCGAATACAACTCTTACAGCAATAACATCCGGATTCGTTCCTAACGCGAGATTAGACGATGCCAGCCGCAAGTGGCTCAGAATATTTTTTAACGCTGTTTTCTCGCCTGAGTAATCTCTGTAATCATCGATAATTCCTTTTAGAACCGATTCTTTATACCTGTTATTAAAAAAACAGTAATGCAGTTTCCTAAGTTTGGGTCTTAACACAAGCATATTCATTTTATAACTCCTTATGCCACAGTTTCATGCGCTTTATTGAAATTCATATATGTGCACCGGGCTATGGCAAGTTCCTCATTTGTTTGAATGACAAGTACTTTAACCGGGCTGTCATCGGATGATATATCCGCTGGCAGGTTATCGATATTGAAATTTTTTCTCTGATTAATTTTTATACCGAAAATCTCAAGCCCGGCGCATACCGCCCATCGAACAAGGGGAACCGTTTCTCCTATTGTATCCGTGAATATGACCGCTTTTACGTTACCGGCACAAGCGAGATACGAACCGAGATATTTTCGTATTCGCCACAGATACACTTGAGCGGTTAAATCGAGTCTATCGATCTGATTGCCGTTAGAGGCGGTATTGGCGAAAATATCTCTGATATCGGATGATACACCAGATAAACCAAGTACTCCGCTTTTTCTGTTGAGTAGTCTTTCGATATTTTTCGAGTCACCAGATACCGAAGCGATCAACTTTAGCGCTACCGTTGGATCGAGATCACCGCACCGGGTACTCATGACAAGCCCCTGAAGCGGTGAATATCCCATAGTATTGTCGATGGATTTGCCGTTTGAAATCGCGCAAAGGCTTGCTCCTCCGCTACCAAGATGACAGCTGACGGCATTGAGTTCATCAAGTTTGATATTGAGAAGTTTCGCGGCTTCCTCAGCAACGTACCAATGGCTTGTTCCATGAAACCCATATTTGCGCAATCCCATTTCGTTAATAATATCCGCCGGCAGACAATAAGATCTCGCGTAATCCGGAATTGTACAATGATATGCGGTATCGAAAACAATCACCTGCGGCAAATCAGGATACATTTTCCGGCATTCTTTTACCAGTTGCGTAGCCGGAGGATTATGTAGCGGGGCCAGATCCATGATTGAATCGAGAACCTTCAGAACATCATCGTTTACCAATGTCGGGTTGGTAAAATAAGATCCACCGTGAACCATCCTGTGTCCTGCGGCATCCGGAACAAGGTCTGCATCGCCCATGATAATTTTCATCACTTCATTGAAGGCTGATTTGTGATCGGGCATTTTTATCTCGACTATTTTTTCATCTGTTCCTTTTTTATGCACTATCCTTGACGGCAGAGATGTTACCGGTCCGACTCTTTCAGCCTCACCGCCGGCAACAACTTTTTCCGACGGCATATCAATCAGTTTATATTTCAATGAAGAACTTCCACAATTAAACACAATCACTTTCATTTTTATAATCTCCCCTTTTTTTATTTTGCGAGATTATATCTCATCCGAAGTCCATCCGAATACCGGCACTCCGATAAGGCTGTGGGCGATAACCGCTGTTCCGTACGCGGCTTCCTCAATATCGTTTATCTCAACAAATTCGTTTGTCTTATGAGCGATAGACTCTTTGCCCGGACCATATCCGATGGTTGGTACTTTATAATTGCTTACAAGCACACTGCCCGCGGTTCCCATTCCGAGTTGATCCAGTTCCCATTTGCCTGGGCGAACTCTGCATCCGGCCGCCGATAAAGCCTGTCTTGAGCGTTCCATCACCGGATTGAACGGGTCTATTGACCAGGCGTTTGTAACGTGTTTTACAACCATGGTTTTGCCATTATAAAGTCTCTGGTTTTCCTGTCTGACATTAACCTCAACCGCAACCGGCCCGCTTGACTGGGCAACCAGATGAGCATTATGTTTAATCTGGGATAACACATCGTTTATTTCTTCCGCCTGATTGATTCTTCTTTCCATTCTAATTGTAGCTCTTCTAAATCCTTTTAAATCCTCAAAACATGGGTTTTTAACCAGCATATTTTCAGATTTACCGGCGTTGAAGGTAAACGATGAATCGAAATCAGAATAAATCTCATGAGCGGCGTCATCTACCTGAAACGGGTTTGTCCCTTCCACTTTTATGTCGATCTCCATCCAACCGTCATGGCCGTAATATAAACCGAGATTTGTCGGTTCTCCAAGTACAGCGAAATCGGGCATTATTCCAAGAGACGGCAATGTCTTTTCCATTAATGCCCTGACACCGATACTAAGCCCGTTTTTTTCTGCGACTGTGGCGGCTACAACAAGATTGCCTTTAAGCGGCAACAAACTTTGCTTTATTATTGCCCCGGCAAAAATCTGAGCGGCCAGTCCGCCTTTACAATCCGCCGAACCAAGCCCATATACTTTTCCATCCTCAACCGTACCGGCAAGAGGTGATTTATCCCATAAACTCAATTCGCTTGCGTCAACAGTATCCATATGGCTGTTAAGCAGAAGAGTAGGCTGGTTTTCCCTTCCGATGATAATCCCTACAACATTTCCGGCATCATCAATGAATACTTTGTCATAACCGAGCTGTTTCATTTTTATTTCTATCAGTTTAGCGATCTGGCTTTCCTGAAGGCTCGGGCTTTTTAACCTGATAAGATCCTGTGTAAATAGAATTAAATCTTCTTTCAAATTTTCTTTTTTTTCCTGCATGATTCTGTACATTTCAAATCTCCTTTATTTTTGATTGAATTACCTGTTTTATTTCGGGTAATTCTTATTGCAACCTTTGTACCACCTTATATAAATATTTATAAAAAGCTATATATCAATATGAAAAGAAATATATTGAATTTTATATGAAATTTATTTTATTTCATTATGAAATATGATATATTTCATAATGAAATAAAAAAGGGCGGAATATGAGAGCGCATGACGTAAAATTGGAAGAATTAGTTAGTTTTAAAGAAGGATACCTGAGCCTGCAAGGACGCAGATTGGTAATCCATGATATCCATGCATTTGCCCAGTTTCGAAAAGACCTTGTCGATATGGTAGGCAGTAAACAGGCACGACGCATATTAACCCGATTCGGCTATTTCTGGGGACAGGCGGATGCCGCGGCGATGAAGCGAGTTTACAATTGGAGCAACATTGAGGAATTGATAAAAGCCGGCCCTCGCCTTCAGGCTCTGCAGGGAGCCACAAAAGCCGTAGTAAAATCGCTTAAATTCGATAAAGATTCAGGCAAACTGGATATGGATATAATATGGCACGATTCCGGTGAAGCTCACGAGCACATCATTGAATTCGGCAAAAACGATTATTCGGCTTGCTGGCTTCTTTCCGGATATTTAAGCGGGTATGTATCGTTTTGTATCGGCAAAAGTGTTTATTTCATCGAACATAAATGTATAGCGAAAGGCGATAGAATCTGTTGTGCGACAGGTAAAGACGCCGATTCATGGGGTGATGACGTAAAAAAACACCTTCAATTTTTTCAATCCGACGATATTGAGGGAAAAATACTTAATTTAACTCGTGAATTAAAAGAAAAAACCATTGAACTCGATATCCAGAGAAAAAAACTCGATCTTCTTAGTCCGGTGCGAAAACCATTTTTCATTGAAGTGCACAGCAAACCTTTTAAACAAGTCATTGACCTCGCGAACCGGATTGCGCCATTTGATTCGTCGGTACTCATAACAGGGGAAACAGGTGTAGGCAAAGAAGTAATTGCCAGATATATCCACCAGTTGTCAAACAGGAATACAGGGCCGTTTATCGCGATAAACTGTGGCGCGTTGCCGGAATCGCTCGCAGAAAGCGAACTTTTCGGGCACAAAGCAGGTGCATTCACCGGAGCGATCCATTCTCGGACAGGCCTGTTTGAACAAGCGGAAAAAGGTACCATTTTTTTAGATGAAATCGGTGATATTTCTCTTAATATGCAACTTAAAATTCTGCGTGTTCTCCAGGAAAAAGAGATTTTGCGGATTGGGGAAAGCACTCCTAAAAAAGTTGACGTAAGAATAATTGCGGCAACCAACTGCAACCTTGAGGAAGCTATCGAAAAAGGAACTTTCAGAGACGATCTTTTTTACAGGCTTTGTGTGATTGAAATAGATATTCCTCCTCTGCGCGAAAGAAAAGAAGATATACTGCCGCTTGCCAGATTTTTTCTAAAAAAATTCACTAAGAAACTTAAAATACCAAATCTCCGCCTCGATGCTTCATGCGCGAAACATCTACTCGATTACCAGTGGCCAGGTAACATTCGCGAACTGGAAAATACTATGGAACGCTCATCGGTTTTGTGTAAAGATGGATTAATCCTTCCTGAAGACTTTCCACCATATATGCATGGTAAATCTTCTTATAAACTTTTTGAAAACCCACTTTCGGTTCCTCTGGCTAAACTTGAACAGGAACATATAAAAAATGTGCTCGCTCTTGTTGACGGCAATAAGTCAAAAACGGCAAGTATTCTCGGAATAAGCCAGGCCACTCTATGGAGAAAACTCAAATCATACTCATTACAAGAGACTTAATCCAATTTCTACTTTGACAACAGATATTTTTTATGCTATATTAATATATAGAATAATAAATAATAATCCACTTAAGTATATTAAAAAGAGGTTCACAGATGAAAAAATTATTGTCAGTCGCGTCACTCCTGGTTTTTGTGTTTATACGATCCGCAAATTCTGCTCCATTATACACAATAACACAACTTACGGATAATAATTACGGTGATACAACTCCATTCATAAATGATTCCGGACAGATCGCATGGAGCGGCGGATCAAATTATTATGCAGATTATAACTTATTCTTTTATGAAGGAGGCAACACAACACAACTTACTTTGGCTACCGGTAAAGGAAATTATATTGGCGATATGAATTCCAGCGGAGATCTGATTTTTTCAAGATCTGACAGTAACTGGAATAACGCTCAAATATATAGATATACCAACTCATCAAAAAGTGTTACCTATGTTAACCAGAGTGACGAGTTAGGCAAAATAAACGACAATGGAATAGCAGTATGGCAACAGAAAAATATTGGTGCGTCTCCTTCATGGGACAGGGAAATAAACTCTTCTACAGGCATAATCACAGCAAATGGAAACGAGGATTATAAGCCGGAAATAAATAATTCGGGAAATATTGTATGGTATGGGCAAGGGCAAAGCGGTGCTTTCGATATTTACCTCTACAAAAACGCAACAATAACACAATTGACATCAACTTCTTTCGATGAACTTAACCCCAAGATAAACGAAGCTGGATATATAACATGGTATGGCGGGCAAACAAACGGAGCGAACCCAAATAATAATGAGATTTGGTTATATAATGGAACATCAACAACACTTATCACCAATGATGCCACATATGATAATCAAGTTCCCGTGATAAACAATAAGGGACAGATAGCTTTTATCGGAAAAGGGGGAAACACTTCAAGCTCAACAACAGATTATGAAGTTTTCTTTTACGATGGAACAAACGTTATTCAGATCACAAACAATAACAATAGTTTATATCAGGTTGAATTAAATAATAACGGATGGATTGTATGGTCGGAATATGATGGTACCGATAATGAAATTTTCCTGTATGACGGTACAGGAGTTTACCAGCTTACCGATAATAATTATAATGATTATGGGCCGAAAATGAACAACCTCGGTGATATCGTATGGTATGGTAATTACCAATCGGGCGACCACGAAATTTTTTATGCAAAATATGAAGGGCAATCCGGTTCAGCCGTACCTGAACCTGCTACAGTTTTACTTTTTATCTCCAGTATTGGCGTTTTTTATTTCAGAAAAAGAAATTCCAGATAATTCTGATTTATAATTTTGATTAAAAGAGCTCCTGATTTTATACAGGGGCTCTTTTCTTTTAAAATAATATACAGATGCGAAGAGCAAAATATATGCGTAACCTGTTCTTATAAAAATTCTTACATCATATATTATTTTAATCAAAAATATTTATTACTCACCGAATAACGCTGGCAATCTCAGCTACGATGATTTTAGATTACACTTCTGCTTTAATTAACGTAAATACAATAAGATGGCAATTTGACATAGTTTCCAAACGCTGTTATAATACTTAATATAATTTGAATTAAGCTGATAAATGCTTATTGTAGGAGAAGAAAAATGATAAAAAAAATAACAATATTCTGTATAACCATTATGTTTGTTTTCATATCAACTTCATATTCAATAACATATACATGGAAATTCAGCGAAAAACAAGGATTTGGCGATGGTACCATGCCTGATGGTGATAAATATGGTAATACAAATGTATGGTATTATCAATATACCACAGCTGGAAACACAAATCCGAGTCAATTTTATAATTTACCGCTCTATTTGACCACTTCCAACGGTGGATATAATGCCTGGCATAAAACAACTTATCCTGAACACGACTTTTATTGTTATATAACTGCAGGAGACCTTGCGCCAGGTCCGAATTTCGATCCAGTAATTAGATTTGTAAGCCCATACGATATTACAGTAAGTTTTACCGCTCAATTAACTCATTGGTCTACAGGCGGTTCTTCGGATGGCCAAGTTTTTTCCGTGATGAAGAATGCCAATGTTTTGTCAACCAAAACAAATCCTTTTGGCGGCACAACAACATTCAATATAGAAAATATTACGTTAAATCAAGGTGATTCATTATATTTTATCACAAATAAAAATAACAATTGGGGATGGGATGGGGTCACCATTGATAATTTTTCAATCAGCGGATTTCTGCCGGATCCTGTTCCCGAACCTTCAACGGTTATTTTGTTCGGGCTGTCTGTTTTCAATCTGATCAGGAAATATATTCGAAAAAATTAATTTAAGGAATCTATTGATTAGTTGATCAGATTGAGTGATTTAAGTTTCTCTACAAGCATTTTCCGGTCGATAGGCTTTATCAAATAGCCGTTGCATTTGTTACGTATAGCCTGCATGACGTTAGGAACGTCAGCCAGAGCGGTGGTCATGACTATTTTAACCGAGCTTGCCAGCGATAATCCGATATTATTTTCTATTTCTCTGATTTTATGGAGCACTTCGTGCCCGTCCATTTCAGGCATCATAATGTCAAGGCATATGAGATCGAAATAAATCCCCTGTTTTATCGATATCTCAAAAACTTCCAGAGCTTCTCTTCCCGAGGAAACACTTAAAGGTGTTCCGTATGGTGACAACATCCGTTCAAGAAGAATCCTGCTCGAATTATCATCCTCAACAACAAGATATCTCATTTATACCTCCCTGTTCAGCAATTATTTTAAAATTTGGTTCGCGATATCATTTTTCAACATAGAAAATTCTTCCTCAATTGTGCCGGAAAACAAAACGGCGAAATCGGTATCGCCATTTGCGGCGGCGGTTTCGATTTTCGCCATTTTTTCGCTCATTGACAAAGCTCCTACGGTAGCAGAAGCTCCTTTTATCTTATGCGAACACGCTTTTATTTTCCCTGCGTCTTTATCGGATATTGCTTTGCGAAGATCAGCAAATTCTTTTGAGATATCGTTCAGGAAAATATTTATTATATGTTCGAACATTACTTTATCACCTTCAAGCTGATTTATAAGGATACTTCTGTCGAAATTGTACTCATTGTTGGATTGGGGTTTGGGCATGAAGAGGTCGATTGAACCGTCTTTTTCCGGCCCCCATTTGCGAATAGCCTTTTTTATCTGATCGATAACAACCGGTTTTGTTATATAATCATTCATTCCGCAAGCGAGAGCGCTGTCTTTGTAACCTTGTATTGCTGAAGCTGTTAGAGCTATCACAGGTGTGTCTATTTTCAGGTTATGGCGGATTATCCTCGTGGTTTCCTCGCCGCTGATACCTGGCATCTGCAGATCCATAAAAATTATTTCGTATTTATTTTTCATAAGAAGTTCAAGTGCTTCATTGCCCGAACCGGCGATGTCGGCAATACATTCCAACTTTTTAAGCATTTCGGAAATAAATTTCTGATTAGTTACGTTATCTTCCACAACAAGAATCTTTATTCCTTTATAAAAATTAATGTCATTTATTGATTTTTGCAATGATCCGTCATTACCGATAGTTATGGGTTTTTTGGATTCGCCGAAAATATCTTTTTGTAGCGGCAACGTTACGATAAACTCGCTTCCTTCACCTTCTTTTGAAGAGATTCCAACAGTTCCACCCATCATTGATGCGATACTTTTTACTATATATAATCCTAATCCTGAACCGCCGAATTTGCGTACTGTGCTTGAATCGACTTGCTGAAAACGGTCGAAAATGATCTTCTGCCTGTCTTCAGGTATTCCTATACCTGTATCTTTGATTGAAAACTGGATTTTGTATAAATCAGGATTATTTGATTTTTCCTGACTGATATTCTTTATTATTAACTTGATTTCTCCTTTTTCAGTAAATTTTATCGCGTTGCACAAGAGGTTTAGCAATATTTGTCGTATTCTTGTCGGATCGCCGATAAAAAAAGGGGGTATCTTTTCATCTATCTCATAACTCAAACTGATCGGTTTTTCTTTTATTTGCGGTTTGGATATTTTGATAAGATTCTTTAAGAGTTCATGTAAATCAAACTGAATGTTTTCCAGAACAAATTCACCGGCTTCAATCTTTGATACATCAAGGATGTTGTTTATTATTGATAAAAGGATATCACCGCTTTCGCGGATAAGCTGGATATATTCTTTCTGTGTTTGATCGAGGTGAGTGTCTTCCATTAGTTCCGAGAATCCCAGAATGGCATTCATCGGAGTGCGTATTTCATGGGACATGTTCGCGAGAAACATGCTTTTAGCTTTATTTGCTTCTTCGGCGCGCTTTGCCAGTTCTTTTGTTGTTTTTATTGACTGCTCAAGTTTCTTATTAACTTTTTCCAGTTCCTTTTTCGCACTCTGTATTTTGAATTCCGCTTGTTTATGCTCTGTAAGGTCGACAAAAGCGTATATAATCCATTTCTGATCGTTGAAAGTTACCGATTGCATGGAAAAATAACCTTCGATCTTTACGCCATCAGCTCTTTTAAATTTTATCTCCATATTCAGAATATTTTCTTCATGCAGCAATTTTGACAAAATATTATCAAAATCCAGTTGAGAGAAAAAACCGAGTTCCACCGGTGTATTTCCGACAATTTGTTTTTCGTCCAATAAAAATGTTTTTAGAAACCTGTTGTTCACCATAAAGAAACTTCCGGTATTGTAGTTTCCAAAACAAATAGGTGCTGGATTCGAGTCAAAAATCGTTAGAAAACCTTTACTGAACTCAGATATTAGTAATTCATTGGCGATTCGCTGGCTAATATCGGTTATCACTATTCCTATACATATGGGGATATCCGAATCGTTGAGTATAACAAACAGGTTTTGAATCACATTGATTTGTTCTCCGTTAACAGATTGAAGAGGAATTTCCCCAATCCATTGATATTCACTGAGAATTGCCGGAAAAATCTCATTTTGGAATTTGCCGATAACATTAGCGGGATAAAAATTAAATATACTCTGATCAAGGATCTTATCAGGGTTATCGGCCTGAAGGATGGTTTTCAATGAATCATTCAGATAAGTGATTTTGCCTGTCATATCAAAAATTCCGAATCCAAGGCTTGACCTTTGAGCGAATTTCAGGAATATCTTGAGCTGGTTTTCCGTTTCCCTTCGTGAATTGGACTCATCCTGAATCTTTCTAAGCAATTGGTTGAATGAATTTGCCAGTAATCCGATTTCGTCATTACTGCTTGTTTTTAAACGCAGAGATAAATCGTTTGATGACTCAATAGCTTTTATATGTTTTATGAATTTTTTTAATGGCGATATAACCAGATTGTGAATTAGCAGATGGAGCAACACAAGAAAAATAATTTGCCCTATAAAAACAATAAATAATCCTTGTATCGCCGATCTTTTAATCTGGCTTGTCATCTCCTTTTTGGTTTCCGCCATTAAAAGCAAAGAATCATTGTTATATATATCTGGAAAAGTTGTGAAAGCGTATAACGACGGCCCTTTTTTATTGGTTACAATATATCTTCCCGATTTTTGAATTCTTTTGACAACCGATGTTTCTTCCTGTGATAATCCTTTGCTGTTTAAAGGTTTGATTTTTATGGTATAGTGAGTTTGTCCCTTTATAGATTCAATAAATGATTCATCTATAAACCTGCCCATAACCAGTAGCCCTTTAGGCGTACCTTTTTTTTCCGAAGGCAGGATCGGGCGGGCGGAAACTATCATCGGATATGGTTTGGCGGTTATAACTCCATCATATGGCGAATAAATAATTTTATTTGAGTTTATCAAATTTTTAAATTTAATGATGTTCTCTGATATCAAATCGGTTTTTACTTCTTTCAATGTTTTGATATCATATGTTTTGCCCCAAATAATATTGCCCTGATTGTTAAGAATATAAATGGAATTCAAAGACGAATTTCTGAAACATACCGGATGAAGGGTTGAATTTATGAAATCGGTACTCTTCGATTCCACAAATTGATACATATCATTCCAGTTTGCCCAATCATCGCAAAATATATTGAGGTGTCTTATCTCTTTTTTAAATATATTCTCAAAACGAACGAGATTGTTTTTGGCTTCTTTAAACTCGATCTTCTCGAAGTTTTCGCTAATTATTCTTTTCTCCAAAAAGAATAGCGTTGAAAGAAAAAATAATATGAGAATAAGTTTTATAAAAGCTATTTTAAAATTAAGCGACATATCAATCTCACTTATAGATTTTTTTATATAAATTCGACAATATATAGGAAATAATTTATTAAAAAAGAATAAAATTTAATGACAGAGAAGTGAAAAGAATATAATGGAATAAGAAATATTCATTATATGTTGAATTAAATAATAATAATCCCACATAGCAAGATACTTTATTATTAAAATATCAGCTTTAAAATCACAATCTTCATTATCGTGTGAAGTTAATTTTTTTTGTGAGTTACTGATTTTTCCGTACCAACATAATATTGTTTTTGTTGATATTTTTACACAGCTCACCATTGTGCGGATATTTACGCATAACTGTGGATTAAATTAATTCCGTTATCCGGGAAATCAGTTATTATTAAAAACTTTCTTTATCGAGGTAATCAATTCTTCGGGGCTGAATGGTTTATAAATAAAGTCAACACAACCTGTCTCGCGAAAAATTCGTTCTATTTGCGGACTGCCGTATCCTGTTATTATAATTACCGGCAGGCCCGGATAGAATTCTTTAACTTTAAGTAGCAAATCCATGCCTGTTTTGCCCGGCATCTGTATGTCAGCTATGATAAGGTCGAGCTGGTCGCAAGTATTGTTGAGCATCTCGATTGTGGCGATTCCCTCATCGACAGATGAGGACGCTGATATCTCAAATCCTTCTAATTTAAGTATTCTGTAAAGAGCTCTCATTGTGCATAATTCATCATCTACTACAAGAATTTTTTTCATAGTATTCTCCTTTTATTCACCTTTACAGGCAGTTAGATAGGGGAGTTTGACAGTAATTTTTGTCCACTTATCGGGTTCGCTTTCTATAAATATTTGCCCGCCGTGCTTTTTGATTATATATTTTGCGATGTATAAACCGAGCCCGACCTGATTTTTATCTCTCTTTGTTGTATAAAAAGGATTAAATATTTTAAAAATTGATTCCGAAGGAATTCCACAACCGGTATCTGTTATGGTGGTTATGGATGATTGAGATCCAGGATGCAGTTTTGTCTGGATAGATATGCATTTTTCCAAAACCGAATTCTCAAATGATTCGATTGAATTATGAATTATATTGGAGATAGCGCTTTTTAGGCTTTTACTGTTGCCTCTGATTTTTATCCGTTTTAATTTATCATAATTCTTATAAAGATTTATTTTTTCCGATTTGAGATTTTCCTTTAAATCCTCCGAGGTAGAATTAATTACATCAAGCAGGTTAATTTCATCCATTGAGGTTTCATCGACAAGAAAATCTGTGAGGCTTGATGTGATTCTTTTTATCCGGTTTATTCCCATGTTGATGTCACCCATTAAAACATTGAGCTCATCCCTGATATAATTCCAGTCAAAACCGCAGAGTTTGTTTTCAGGGTTTTTTTTATAATATTCATCAACTATCGGTAGTAAAAACTGAAAAATGTTTTGAAGATAGGGGATATTTAACATCAAAAAGTTGTTAGGATTGTTTATCTCATGCATTATGCCAAGTATAAGATCATCTATAGTGTTGTCGTGAATCCGATTTATTAAATCATAATATAATATTCTCTCAAGTTTGTTTTCTCTTATGCAAAAAAGGAAATAGTCATCGTTGTGTATTTTTATCGTGGATAAATTGATCTTGCAGGAAATCAATATCGATTCTTTTGAAATCAGATTTGATTCAAAAAGATACGAAGTATTATTTGAATGGGATTTAAAATAATTAAAAAGTTTATGTTGTTCCTCAACTGGAAACAATTTTATTATATTTTTACCGATAAGTTCTTTTTCAGAATATCCAATACTATCTTCATTTTTACCTCTTACATTTGCAATTTTACCGGTAGTATCCACAATCCATAGAAGTCTATCTGAGCAATTAATCAAATTCTCCATAGAAAAATCAGAATCCTCTTTTATTCGAGTTATCGTTTGACTTTATTGTTTCTTCGATAACAGCTTTTAACTCAAGAGGAGTAAAAGGTTTATTTATAAAATTGTCGCAACCGGCTGAATATGAATTGTTTCTACTGGTGTTATCCGCAAAACCGGTCATGATTATACACGGTAAGTTTATGTCGTTTTGCTTTATGTATTTAACTAAACTTAATCCATTTTTGCCCGGTATATGAATATCCACAAGTACAAGATGATAATAATTTCTCTCTTCCCTGTGCGCATCCAAAAGAGATATGGCTTTATCAACGTTTGTAACCATATCATACTCACATCCCCATAACTTCAAAAAACGGCCGATTGAATTAAGCAAATAAACTTCATCGTCAACAATAAGTAATCTTAAGGAATTTAAATCCATATGAAGCCTCCATTATCAATAATAATCATACATTTAATATCTAATTATGTATATTAAAAATCACTGATAAATATCGGCAATGGTATAGAATTAATTAAATATATTTGAACAAGAGATAATACATAAATAAATCGATATATAACTTGTATTGTCTTAAAAAAGAGTTAATTAAAACAAAATATACCGATAATAATATTAAAAATATAATACGTTAAAATGGGGTAGAAATGAAAAATATTGAAAATATATTAATCGATAAAATAATTACAAATAATAGAAAAATAGCAATAGGGGGATTGTTAGGCAATATTACCCATGAAATAAATTCACCTCTGACCGCTCTTGATATAAACTTTCAGGCATTGAAGATAATTCAGAGGAAATATTATGAATCTATCGGTTCCGTAGATTGCAAAGAGGATGAATCGATTTTGCGCGATATGGAAGACTGTATAATCAAAATTAAGAATATATTAACCGGTTTGAGAACTGTGGCATGCAGAAATCCGAATTGTATATGTGGAGAAATCCGAATTGATTATATAATTGATACAATTCTTTTATTATTCCACGACAAATTAAAATATGGAATTACGGTAACAAAAGAATGCGAAAGAAATATAAATATCGTTTGTTCTAATATATATAAAATAGAAGATATTCTGCTGAACCTGTTTTTGAATTCAATAGAATCAATGGGTAATCGCCCGGCAGGCGAATTGATTGTAGTGGTATCCAATGTGGATTCGGATGCGGTTGAGGTTCTGATAAGCGATACTGGTAGAGGTTTTTGTGAAGAGACATTAAACGCTATCCGCAATCGTGATTATGAGAGAATAATATATTCCTCAGGGGATTTGGGAATGGGAATATATATTGCCTGTTTGTTGATAGATGAAATTGGAGGATCGATTGAGTTTAGCAATAATACCCGGGGTGGTGCCGATTGCAGAATAAAAATTCCATCGATAATCCAGCAATTATGATAGCATCAGTTTATCGAGTTCATGTATGATATCATCTATATTTTTTGCGTCAATGATGCGCTCGTTTCTGCGGTTATCGATTGATGTCCCGGCAAGCGATTCGCTCCATCCGCCGGTAAAACTGCACGAGATGATACGTTTGCCGTATTGCCAGGCGTAAGCGAGTTCGCAAAGCGTGCCGGATCCGCCTTCGATACTGATGATCAGATCGGCACAAAGCACATTGGTGGAGTTTCTTGCGTAACCGATACCTGTGGGCAATACAATATCACAATAAGGGTTGGCTTCCTCAAAAGATTTACCCGGCAACACTCCGATTACAATCCCTCCGGCTTCCGATGCTCCCTTGGATGCCGCTTCCATTATTCCGGTTCTTCCGCCTGTTATTAGAACAAATCCGCGCGAGGCGATTTCTTTTCCGATCAAATACGCGATATCCTGAAAAGATGAATCAGTGGCGCTACTTCCAATAACCACAACTTGTTTTTTTCGCATATCGCTCTCCGATTATTTAGAGAAAAACATTTTTACCGCGATTATCATGAAAACAACAGCGAAAATCTTTTTCAACAGGTCGCCGCTAATAATATTGGCTGTTTTTGATCCGAGTATGGTGAATATAATTGAAACTGTCAGTAACATAAGCCCGTAAGCTATCTTCACATTACCGGCTTTAAAATGTACCATACTTCCAACAAGTGCTGTAGGAAATATCACAAACAGAGAAGTTCCAGCCGCGATTTTGGGCTCTACCCCTAATAACAGTATTAGCGCCGGTACGTAGATTATACCGCCTCCGATTCCAAGCAATCCGCCGAGAAAACCCGCTCCCGCTCCGCTTATAAGCAGGATAATAAGTGTAGTTGTATCCATAATTATCTCCCTACTGATTTATGTTTGGTACTATAATTTTATTGTTTTGGAAAAAATTGATTTTACTATAATAAAAATAAGAGACTCTTTCTTCCTGGAAAAAGAAACAAAAATTTTTTCTCCGTATGCTTCGCTTTCTGTTTTTTATGTTGAAAGCATATTATTATTTAAAGTTAATATTTAAAAAATCTTGATTTTTGTATCCGTTTTTATATTATTCTCATGAACTTCCATAAACAAAAAATTATTTTGAGGGAAATTCAATGGGTAATATAATAAACCCTCCTGAAATTATCGTAAAGACTTTTACTGAAAAACTTGATTTGCCCGTGATTTTTGGCAACAGCAATCCATGCTGGCTTGAAATCGGATTCGGTGTCGGTAAATTTTTTCTTAACCTTGCGAAGAAGTATCCTGATATGAATCTGGTCGGTATAGAATATTGCAAATTCAGGTATTTGAAGATGAAAAAGAAAATTGCCGATCTTGATATTGAAAACATAAGAATTATTAATGTGGACGCTTCAGTGGGAATAAAATATCTTTTTCATGACAACGTATTTGAACGCGTTTTTGTAAATTTTCCCGATCCATGGCCGAAAACCCGCCATGAGAAATACAGGTTGCTCGGAGAAGAGTTTGTTTATGATTTGAGCAGATGCCTTAAACCGGATGCGAAAGTAAGGGTTTTGACCGATGTGGAATCGTACAGCAAAAAGATAAACAAGTCCATGCTTGTTGGCGGGCATTTTAACCATTCAACACATTTTTTGCCTGAAATTGAATCCATTACCACAACTTTTCAGGATCGGTTTGAATCAAAAAATCTACCTGTTTATAAAATGTTATTTGTAAAGAATTAACATCAATTTGTATTATAAAAACAGGATGCGAAGCATCCGGAGAGAAAATTTTTGTTTCTTTTTTTTAAAAGAAAGAAGTCTTTTATCTTTTTACTATTAGGAACAGGATTTGCTTTTTATTTCTCCCGGAGGAGATTAAATTATGGAGTCAAATTCAATTTATTGTAAGCGATATTCTGTACCTGACCAGAATATCTGTGTTGATATTGGTAAAACTATCTGGGAATCAAACTCAACCGATATCGAATTGAAAGAAATATTTTCGGATATATCCAGAATTATAAGCGCGATAGAGGATAACGAGAAGATTCTGAATGTCTCAGCTCAAAATGCCGGTTTCATTTCATCGTCGGATAAAAACAATATACATTTCCAGCTCAATGAACTTCAGCAGGAGCTAATTTCTTTGTATGGTAAATCGGGCGAATTGGCGGTTAAACTCGGTATAAGAAGCGATTTGTGGAAAGATATCTCTGCCGAGTATTACTCAATCGCGCAAAAAAACAGGCGCAAGAAGTTGGTTTTTACTTCAGTCTTATGGGGTCTTGGAATAGGTTGCGCTGTTTTAGCTTTCTATTTTTCAAGAACATGGAGTAGTTACTGATTATGAAATTCCATGATCCCCTTGTGCGGGCTACACTTATAAAAAGATACAAAAGGTTTCTCTGTGATGTTATTCTCGACAACAGTTCACAGTTAGTTACGGCGCATTGCCCTAATTCGGGCAGTATGCTGGGGATTCCGCTTGAAAAAGCGCCGGTTATGCTTTCTTATACAGAGTCTTCGAGCAGAAAACTGAAGCACACTCTTGAAATGGTATATAACGGTAATGTCTGGATAGGAACAAATACTGCACGGACAAACCAAATAGCCGAAGAGGGGATTGTATCGGGGTTAATTTCCGGGTTATATCCGTTTGTATCCATAAAACGGGAAGTTAAATATGGGATCAACTCACGGGTAGACCTTGTTGTGGAACAACCGGATAACATTTGTTATGTGGAAGTGAAAAACGTATCTCTGGTTGAGGATAATATCGCTAAATTTCCCGATGCCGTAACGGAACGCGGGCAAAAACATCTATGCGAACTTATCAAAATGAAAAAATATGGATACAGAGCAGTAAACCTTTTTATAATTCAGAGAGATGACTGCGTTTCTTTCAGGCCAGCTGAGAATATCGATCCCGAATACTCGAGGCTTTTGTCACTGGCTGTTAGAGAGGGTGTCGAGGTTTACGCATATCAGGCAAAAGTATCGCCTGATGAAATATCTCTTATCCGTCAACTCCCTGTTGAACTTGCCTGATTGTTTTTTAAGATGTTTAGCAGGAATTTTATATTGAATATTTGTTATATCACCAAAATATAAATTTACCGGTAATTTTTTTGTCTGTCATTTTTCAAATATTGAGTAAATCTTGTTTTGCTGTTGTTCTCCATTATTTCGCGCAATTCCCGATTTTTCTTTATGTCATTCATGCCTTCCCGGTAATGACGGTTTGAAAATGCTGAAAAAGTATTTTTTAGTGTCATTGTGAAGTTCAGGAAATCTGCGGTAATCGCAAAACAATCGGGTGTGAAGATTGACGGAGTTACTGCCATGCCTGCGAATGACAGCAGAATAATATTTTTTCAGCAATACCTAATTTTTTATTGAACTATTCCGATTTTTTTAATATCTTAAAGTTAGTGAATATTAACTAACATAACAATAAGAGGAAAAATGGAAAAATTTAGCGCGAGGCAAAAAGAAATTATTGATGAATCTATAAAACTGATAGCCGAAAAGGGGATTCAGGAACTCACCATAAAAAATATCTCAAAGCGGATTGGAGTCTCGGAACCGGCTATATACAGGCATTTTGAAAGCAAAATGGATATCCTGTTGGCTGTTTTGGAGTGTTTTTGTTCGCAAGCAAGGCAATTGGTTGAATTGATCGACGAATCGGAACCTCCAATAGATAAAATAAAAACCTTGTTCTTATCGAGATGTAATGCGTTTTCGGGGAAACCGTATATGGCGTCGGTTATTTTTTCGGAAGATTCATTTCGCAGTGACCTGAAGTTATCTGACAAAATCTTCTCGATCATGAAATTTCACGCGCAAACGCTTGGCGGTTTGATCAAACAAGGACAAGATAACGGCTCTATCCGAGACGATATTAATGCGGATCAGTTGTCCATGGTTATTATGGGGATACTGAGGCTTACCGTTACACGTTGGAGATATTCGGAATACAGTTTTGATTTAAATGAGCAAGCACAACAAAACTGGAAAACAATAGAAACACTGATCGCGAAACGATAAATGGAGGGTTACACCATGAAACGCAAAATAATAAAGATAGACGAAAATATCTGCAATGGATGCGGCAAATGTATTCCGAACTGTCCGGAAGGAGCGATCCAGATAATCGACGGCAAAGCAAGGCTGGTTGGAGATTTGTTCTGCGATGGGCTCGGGGCGTGTCTTGGAACGTGCCCTATTGGCGCAATCAGTGTGGAGGAGAGAGACGCTCAGGCGTACGATGAGGCAAAGGTTATGGAAAATATCATCAGAGGAGGGAACAATGTTATAAAAGCGCATCTTAAACATCTTTTAAACCATAACGAAAATGAACTATTCAACCAGGCAACGGATTTTCTAAAGCAAAAAGGGATAACTAATCCGCTGGTGGCGGAAATAATAAATACGCAATCGGAGGGAGCGCAAAACCAATCTGGTGGGTGTCCGGGGTCGAGAACGATTTTCCGGCGGGTGGAAGAAGAATCGCAATCCTGCGAACAGGCTAACTTAACATTGAAATCAGAGTTGAGGCAATGGCCTGTTCAACTGCGGTTACTGAATCCGAACGCGCCATATTTCGCTAATGCTGATCTCGTCGTTTGTGCGGATTGTGTTCCGTTTACTTACGCTAATTTTCATCAGAGATTTTTAAAGGGAAAAACATTAATTGTTTTCTGCCCGAAACTTGATCATGATTTAAACGAGTATGTAGAGAAGATGGCGCAAGTGTTCGCTAATAATACCATCAATTCGGTTACCATTGTTCATATGGAAGTTCCGTGTTGTTCGGGTGTTGAAATGATAATCAGGAAAGCGATGGAGTCGGCGGGAAAAAACATTACCATAAAAGATTATACTATATCATTAAAAGGTGATATAGTATGAAAGAATAAAACTGCATAGGAGGATTGATTAATGAGCATGTTTTGTTACCAGTGCCAGGAAACGTTAGGCAATAAAGGATGCACAGTAAGAGGTATATGCGGAAAAGACGAAACAGTGGCGAAACTGTTTGATATGCTTATTTTTATTTTAAAAGGCTTGTCCGTTTATGGAACAAGAGCACGAAAATTAGGTGTCAGTGATGAGAAGGCAGACATATTTGCAGGCGAGGCTCTTTTTACCACTATAACAAACGTAAATTTTGATTCAGACGCGATTTATGACGTAATTAAAAAAGCGTTTGCTAAGAGGGAAAAAGTAAAAAATTTGTTTCTCGAAACTTACAGGAAGAAAAACGGAGCGGATTTTAAAGAAACAGTGCCGGAATGTTGTACATGGAGTACAGATGGCGGTATGGACGCTCTTTTGAAGAAAGCGGAAGAAATCGGTGTTTTATCACAGAAAGATGAGGATACCCGGTCTTTGCGCGAACTAATTATATACGGCGCAAAAGGGATAGCGGCTTATACCGATCATGCCTATGTCTTAAAACATAAGGATACCGATATACTTGCTTTTTTACAGGAAGCGCTTGCGGCTACAACCGATGACAGTCTGACTGTGAATGATCTGATCCCGCTGGTGATGAAAACAGGTGAATATGCCGTAAAAGCAATGAAATTGCTCGATGAGGCGAATACATCAACATTCGGGAAACAGGAGATAACCGAAGTCTCAACAGGTTTAAAAAAGGGGCACGCCATATTGGTTGGAGGGCATGACCTGTGTGATTTTGAGGAAATATTAAAACAGACCGACGGAACCGGGATAAACGTTTATACTCACGATGAAATGCTTGTCGCGAACGCGTATCCGGAATTCAAAAAATACAAACATTTCGCCGGGCATTACGGTTTATCGTGGTGGCATCAGCAGAAAGAGTTCGATGAATTCAAAGGCTCGATAATAATGACTACAAATTGTCTGCAAAAACCTCTGGACAGTTACAAAGACCGTCTTTTCACCACGGGCAGAGTAGGTTGGCCGGGCGTAAAACATATTGCCGATAGAGTTGGCGATAGACCCAAAGATTTTTCTCCGCTGATCGAAAAAGCTCTTTCTTTAGGCCCGATTGAAGAAAAACCGGGCAAAAAATTAGTTATCGGATTTGCTCACGATGCTGTTTTGAGTATAGCTGGAAAAGTTGTGGATGCGATAAAATCCGGAAAAATAAGAAGGTTTGTATGTATGTCCGGATGTGACGGCAGGTTGCCTGTTCGTGAATACCATACGGAATTGGCAAAAAAGTTACCCGAAGGAACAGTAATATTGACTTCAGGTTGTGCGAAATACAGGTATAATATGCTGGATTTGGGCGATATAGATGGTATTCCGCGTGTTCTTGACGCGGGCCAGTGCAATGATTCGTATTCATGGGCGGTGGTTGCTATTAAACTTGCCGAGGTTTTTGGCGCTAAACATATCAATGACCTGCCGGTATCGTTTAATGTAGCATGGTATGAACAGAAAGCGGTGTGTGTGCTTTTGGCGTTGCTGTATCTCGGTATAAAGAAAATAAGGCTGACACCGACATTACCGGCGTTTTTGTCGCCAAACGTAACTAAAGTGCTTGCGGATCAATTTGAACTTAAACTCGCTTCGAATGTGGATGATGATATTGCCGCTATGATGGCGGGAAATTAAGAAGATAATACCACTAAAATGAAAAACCCCGCCGATAATTTACAGGCGGGGTCTTTCATTAATGTACAGGATAAATTATAAACTCGATTCAATCATTTCTTTAGCTCTGGCTTTTTTAAGATCTGTAATGGTTACTGGCGATGCAATAGGAACTATCTCAACAAAAGATGTATCTTTCGACCATTTTCTTAAATCGCTATCCAGAACATTTTTTATTTCCGTAGCGGTAAACTTCGCTTGATTTTTTTGATCATCACTTAAATAGGTTACGGCATCAGCATTATCCTGGACCTGTTTTGCCAGTTCTGCAAACTTAGAAAATCTTTTGTTTACCGGTACAATAGCTGTTCTAAACTGATATCTGCCTGCTTTTTCCGGTGTAAGTACCGCGGAATAACGGTATATTTTGCCAATATGATCAACAGTTCTTTCCAATGTCATCGGTATGGAATTAGTCATGTTTCCGGGTTCTCCGTAAAATAGAACCACATTAAAATCTTCAGGTTGTACAACCCATCCGTATTTTAAATCGATTTCAATTTTAAGAGGTTCTCCAGCGGGATGTAGCCGTTCGAGCGAATCGGCTGAGGTTTGGATATTGCGCATTTCTGTGCCGATATTGTTATTCTCTATATATCCCCATATCATACGCAATCCGATTCCGAAATCATACTCCTGCTTTTTAGACTTCAATATTTCTTCTCTGCGTTTCTTTACCATTTCCTGAAGGTCTTTTTCAGGGAGAATCGTTTGCAGGAGAGATACATTATTTGTTGCCCTGTTGCCATTTGCATTGGTGATCTGTGAATACATCAGCTGAATGTATTCCAAAGCCATTCTTCTGATATCCACTTCATAACTTCTTTTTATCGAGTTTCTAAGCAAATTCACGTATTGGGATTTCAGTTCCTCGTTACCATTTTGCGCGCCGTAATAAATCTTTGCTATGGAATTCAATTTTTTGTAAAGCATGCTATACCAAGGTTTACGGTTACTTAAATAAAGGCGCATGAGTTCGTGAGTAGTAAATGGATCAAGGCCCTGATAAATCAGAGAGGTCAAACCTTCTCTGGAAATTTTGCCATCGGAAGTTAGCGCTTTGTTCATATCTAAATTAGATTCTTTAATATGGATTGGCTGGGATTCTTTAAGTTTAAGAAAATTATCGGCGGATAAATCAGACATAATGTCATCCACTATAATATATTTATCGCCTCTCTCGATTACAGCAACGGGAGTAAACGGTTCGCCGCCATTTATTTTTATTACCGGCCTGCTGTAAAATCCTCCTTCGCCGTTATTCTCTTCGGTATATCTATTAATGAAATATAATTGTTGTTTGCTGACTTCGCGGTTGAGAATAAGCGGAGTGATAAACGCGCCGTTTGATTTTGCGGGATCAATATCAACGTCGATAACCTCCTCGATCATCGCTCCATCGAATGTGGAAATTATCATCGTACCGCTTCCAAGGGCTTTCTGATGACTGGTTGACGACGCTTCCATCTTTTCCACAGGCATCATAAGCCATATATCCGAACCTCGCACACCGTGTTTTGCCACAGATATATCATATTGCTCAACAAATGCCACATGAATTGTCGGGTGGTTCCTTTTTATAGCGTCCTGAATTGATTTAAACATGGCTTTTCCCGGTTCATCCTTGGGATGCGAAATACCTGAAAAAACTATATTTATAGGCATATCCCCGAATTCAGATTTCAACTCGTTGGCGAGTTCATCTATATCCTGCAGGATCAGATCTGTTCGTTTGTACGTATTGGTTCTTCTCATGACAGATATCGTGAGGTGATCGGCGGATAATTTCGAGCCGGATTTATTATTGACCATATTGATAAATTCCTGTTTCTCTCGCATTTTTACATCAATTATTACATTGTCGGGTATGAAATTCGGATCGGTCATCTGGTATTCAGGCGGTTGCCAGTCATGGAGGTTAACACCATTGGTAATACCGATTGAAGGTACATTTACACCCTGCTCATGACGCGAAGGCGATTTTTTTACGTTGATAATTTCGGTATTTGTCACAAGCTCATGCCTCAAACTGACTGATGAGGTTATATCAGCGAGTGTTGCTGCGGCTTCAGTCAGATTCAGAACGATATTATTGCTTCCCGCGAATCCTTTGAATTCGTCTATTAGGGTATTTACATCTTTATGCATCATATCGATAAGCTGTTTTCTCTGACCGTCAGTCATGTTTGCCCACGTTGAGCCGTAAGCGTATTGCGCATAAATTTTTATCATGGTTATATGATCCATGCCAAGGAGCCATCCAAGATGCATTATATTGTCGGTAGAGAAATTCGCGCTGGCTACTTTGGGTAAACCTGCCGGTACAGGTGTATGGGTGGTGAATGCGAGCCCAACGTCTTTCCAGTATGATTTCGGATCGATTTCGGTCTGGAACATTTGTCTTTGCATAAGTTCATCCGCTACGAAAATACAGTTTGCCTCGTTCATATGCAGAATTGCCGGGACATGATCGATTACTCCTGCCTCAAGAAGTTTCTGAAGTGCTTCAATACCTCCCCTTCCGAGTAACTGATCCTGTTCGGCTCTGAGTTGCGGCGTCTCACTTGCTCCGCCGTATAACATGCGGGTTACGGATGAAGTCAAGTCCTCAAGCGCAAACACTCGCGCGTCGCCTGCGGGGATTTCCCATACTCTTGCCCTTACAGGTGTGCCTATAACATTCTGCTCAATTATTATTCCCGTATCAAAAACCGGTAGTTTGCTGTAATCTACCGGCAATTCTTCTGTAATCTGAATACCCTATTCGTTAAGCCTCTGTTTCACAACGGATTTATACAGGAGAGTTACGCCGTATGTTGTAACTCCGGTATCTGCAAGCCCTTCAACATATTCGCCTGCAAGTACGCCCAATCCTCCCCAGAATAACGACCGGATACCGCCGATAAGTTTCATCTCAGGTGAAAAATAAACGATGCTTCGTCCCTTAAGTTTTTCAATTGTAGGTTCAACTTTGTTATAAGTCCGTTTTGTCGGCGAAGGTTCTTCTGTGGACAAACCTTCCATTTTATATTTTATGTCCTCAATATAGTCCTTGCGATTTTGACGGTCGATTTTGTTAATCGCGTTTCTGACAGACTCGAATTCTTTTATCTGTTCTTCAGTAAGCTGAATATAATCGTTGTCCTTCAACTTTCTTAGGTACCTCGGATCAAGATACGGAGACGGAGCTGACATCAAAACCAGCTCAAGCACTTTTGCTTTGTCCTCGATTTTAAGTTTTCCATCGAGAAAACGGTCTATCAGCTCGGATGAAAGAGGTGTTGAGCTTTTGAATAAATCGAGGATAGTTCCGCCCGCTTCAAAATTCATTCCTCTAAGTGTATCCAGCACATTAAAAAATGATTTAGAGAACGATTCCGATACTTTTACGCCTTCAAGATGTTGAAGCGCATCAATAATGAGTTTTGAGCCTATCAATTCAGGAGCGAGGTTCGAAACCTGATAATTCCTTAACCCGAGAATGCGTTCCAGATATTCCTGGTAACCGGTCATTATTCCGGGATATAAAGTAGCTTCAAGCTGTGAATTTGTTCTCGGAGTGATCGCTATATACGATATATTCTTATCTTTTAATTCTTTAAGAATCTCTTCAGTGTGAAATCCTCCGGTAACTATTATTGCGGCAGAGACATTGTTTTCAGCCATGTTGGAAATTGCTTTTTCACAAAGGATATTGTCTCTTTTGCGTGATAATGTGTAAAATTTTTGCGATTCCGCAATACACTCCGATATATCTTCAGATGAAACTATGGTTTCCCCATTTAACTGAATGAAACCTGTGAGCTTTTCCCACCATCCATTTTGTGCGTAAGATAAATACCAGTTACATTCATTATGAGTTAAATTCAGGTTTACAAGCCTTGACAACAGGCATACATAGTCGCTGTAATTACAGAGATCTATCTCTTCATTTGATTCAGAAAGGTTTTTTATTATTTTGTAAGAAACTTCGCGTAGCTCATTGAATAATCCGGTTGAATTTATTTTTTTCTGTAAATTCGCGATTTCTATTTTTGTTCTCATTTGAGGATATTTATTCATATTAATTTCGTGTTCTCCGGCGAAATTACCGCAAAATATGAAAAATTCATCCGCATTTAATTTTCCGACAAGATATTTCAAAAATTTATCCGTCAGCGGTTTTAACTCGTTTGTAGGAACTTTGCCGTTTAACGACGTTAAAAATCGTTTTATCTCATTCTCAAGAATGTTGGTTTTAATTTTATTTTCAAGATCAACCAGATGCAGAAAACTGAACGTTAACTTGTATTGCGATTCGGATATATCCGCTGATTTTATATGACGTGATAAAATTTTAGCGAATGAATTGAAATCAGTATTCTTATACCAGAAAAAAGACTGGTATTCGTGAAAAAATCCGTATAGATCAGGATTTAAATCGGATTTTAAACGACTGTCCAGTTTGCTTCTTGCATCGAAGAGGTAATTCGTTGCCAATTTGTTGCCCGTTAAAACATTGCGAAGGCTCTGCCGGTTATCCTCATATATTTTTTTATCTTCAATACCAAATACACTAACCTTTTGATTTGTATTGAAACAAAAATATTCCGTACCGGATATTTTGCCTTTTTCTGTGAAATATTCAAGAACAGCATTTTTGAGCGATTTGTCAGCCGGATGGTTTCTTACGGAGTCGATATCGTAATTGCCCCAGTATCCTTCCACATAAATATTATTTATGTTTAATTCCTTGTTCAGAAATTCTATTATGCCGGCGATATCTCTTTGAACAGAAGGGGTTGAGTGCATGTCTTTTATCTGAATAAGGAGTTTGCCGTTATTGGCTTTGTGTTTATCCATTATGGCGCCCAGAGCAGGCGGGAGGTTGAAGTTATCAAGATTTACTTTATTTTTTTCCGTACTGTAACTACAATATGCGATGCATGAAATAAATAGTGAAACTATACAGGCGATAGAGACTTTTTTATAGTGGAGTTTCTTTTTTTGTTTTTTCATTTATATCTCCATTATTGTAAAGTTTTAATTATATATCAACATTACTTTAATTATATAATAAAGAGATAAAAAAGTCCAGAACGGAATAAGGATCAGGATATTATAAAAGATGTCAAATATTGGGGTAAGCGTAATAATACCCGTATATAACAGGGCAAAATTTTTGGCGCGGGCGGTGAATTCGGTTCTTCAACAAACATTCACCGATTTTGAGTTGATTGTTGTCGATGATGGTTCCCATGATTCACCTGAGATGGTAATGGAAAAATACTCTGATTCGCGGGTAAAAATTCTAAAACAAAAAAATGCCGGGGTAAGCAGTGCGAGAAATACAGGTGTTTTGAATGCCAGATATGACCTCATTGCTTTTCTTGATTCCGACGATGAATGGAAACCGGCGAAACTCGATAAACAAATCAGGTTTTTGATCGATAACCCTGAATGCCGTATCTGTTATACCGGAGAAGATTGGATTCGCGATCATCAACCGTTTGCGCATGCGAAATCAAAAAAAAAATACGGCGGGTTAATCTTTGAGTATTGCCTGAAAGATTGTTTTATCGGATGTTCAACCGTGATCATCAGCAAATCGGTTTTTTTTGAGGCAGGTATGTTTGACGAATCGTTTCCAGTATGCGAAGATTATGATTTATGGTTGAAAATATCCGCGAAATACCCCATCTTTATTATTAAAGAACCTCTTATATATAAACATGGAGGACATGAAGGGCAACTATCGCGGATATACTGGGGATTGGACAGGTTCAGGATAAAATCTATTGCCAATATAATGCAAAGCGGTAAACTTAATAACTCGCAAGTTGAACTGGCAAGAAAAGTTTTAAATGATAAATGCGCTGTTGTTTGCTCAGGCAGTCTGAAACGGAAAAATTACCGCGATTTCTCATATTATTTGAGCTTAATTTTGAATAAACCTTGTTTGGAGAATAAAAGTGGATTTTAATTTAAAGGAAATAGCGATAAAAAATATTGATTTCTCGGATACTACCTTTCAGATTTCGTATCCGGCCTATGATGGCGGCATTGAACAGTCGATAGCCGATTCGGGGTTTCTTTCTTCTCCTGTGGTTAAGGAAAAAGATGATAAATACCTTATTATAAGCGGATTCAGACGCTTGCACGCGGCAAAAAAACTCAATCTTGAATCTGTCACATGTATTGTATCTGATTTCGATGATTACAAGGCATTTAAGTTTGCCGTTATGGATAATTTGTCACAAAGAAAGTTGAATATATTTGAAATATCTATGGTTATCGAAAAATTTCATTCTCTTTTCAATCTCGATTATTGCGTTATCGCAAGGGAAATTCTGCCTTTGCTGGGGTATCCGCCGTCCGCAAAGTTAATCGACAGGCTTTTATTTGCCGATAAATTCTCCCAAACACAGAAAAAAATCTTGTTTGAGTCCGGTGTGGAACCGGAGAAAATATTGTCGTTTCAGTTTATAGAAAAAGAAATATGGGATGAAGCGATACGATTGCTTTGCGAATTAAAACCCGGGGTGAATAAATTCAATCAGATTTTAGAGTTGATAAAAGAGATTTCCCAGCGCGAGAATATTTCACAAAAAGAGGTTTTGGCTAAACCTGATGTACGGGTGGTATTGGAAAACGGGAATTTGACCGCTCCACAAAAAACCGATCAGTTGCGCATTGCGTTATTTTCGCTCAGAAACCCTGAAGTTTCCGGTTTTGAGGAAGAATATTCAAAAAGAATGAGAAAACTAAATATTGGAAAAAATTTAAAAATTAGTCCGCCTCAATCATTTGAAAATGAGGTTTTTAAAATGGAGTTTTCATTTAAAAATGTTGGTGAGTTGAAAAAAAATATTGAAGATTTAATAAGGCTGAGTGAAAAAAAAGAACTTGATGATCTTATCGATTTAGTGCGTAAAGTAAGGTAAACAATGTATTTTCCGGATCAAATAATAATTGAAAAATCCGCTCTGAAACTTCCATTCGCGAAAAAAATTACCGGCAGGTTTCATGATGTGCCTTTGGAAGTTGTATCGGAAATAAAAGATACAAAAAAAATTCTGTTCGATAACCCGGCTGGAAAAAAAATATTTCTTATAACCGATTATAAAGGAAACATTATAAAAAAATGTCCCGGTTCGCGAGGAGTGTTGTGCTGTAATTATTATGTAGCGAATATTATAAACGGTTGCCCTTTCGCCTGTACCTATTGCATTCTACAGGATTACATAAACTGCGGATCGGTAATGATATGCGCTAATATAGACAGGTTTTTCGATGAACTGAAAACAATGCAGAGGGCGAATTTTTTTCTCAGAATAGGTACCGGCGAACTTGCCGACAGCCTTGCATTTGATCCATATCTGGATTTATCCTCGGAATTGATTGCGCGTATAAAAGAATACCCATCTACGATTTTGGAATTGAAGACAAAATCCATTTGTATTGACAATCTGTTGAAACTTGATCATAACGGGCAGGTTGTAATCGGATGGTCGCTTAACCCTCAGGAGCTGGTTGATTCCGATGAACGTGATGCCGCTTCGCTTGATGATCGCCTCAAAGCGGCGCGCAGGGTTGTATCCGCCGGGTATAAAGTCGCGTTTCATTTTGATCCGGTAATTCTGATAAACGAGTGGGAACAAAAATATAAAAGCGTGGTAGACAAAATCTTCGATTTCGTACCTCCGCATATGATATCATGGATAAGCATTGGGGGGCTCAGGTTTACCCCTGCCCTGAAAAAGATATATCAGCAAAAGTTTCCCGATAGTAAAATATTAAGTTACGGCGAATTTACTATGTCGGCGGATGGAAAATTAAGGTATTTCAGGCCTATCCGGTTTGATATGTACCGGAAAATGACCGGATTTATCAAATCGCACGGCGATTCGATACCTGTTTATTTCTGTATGGAATCCGCTCAAATGTGGAACGATGTCATGGGATCGCTCCCTTATGATAGAAAAGAACTTAAATTAACTTTTACACCGTATCCCGGTTGAGGTGAATTCAAAAATGAAATCGAATATTATGATTTTTGTGTTTATATTCCTATTCGGCGTTATAAATGTTCTAAATGTTTGCGCTCAGGAAAATCAGAGAGAAAATATTGTGCAACCGCCTCGATCTACAGAACTTGAACTAAAATACGAAGACGAGGAACTTGCCGATAACCTTCTCGGAATAGAATCTCTGAAAAATTATGATGAAAAAACAAGGAAATCAACTTTTAACGAGTTCCAGAAAATTATCGGATCACTTATTGCGCGGGCCGAAAGGGAAAGCGCTCTTTTAAATGCTTTATGCGAGAAAGAAATAAGTTTGTTCCCGGATGAGAAAAAATCGTATATTGATATAGCGACTTATTATTACAAACTGAAAAATTATGAAAAAGCGTCGCAATACGCTAAGAAATCTATCGATAAAAAAAACAGTTATTCCGAGAATAAAGATAATATAAACGAAATATGGGTTTATACCATAATCGGACAGAATTATCTCCATGAAAAAAAGTTCGAGGATGCCTACGAAAATTTCAAAAAAGCAATAATAGCAGGCAAAAAAATATCGCTCCCTTATTATCTCATGGGCAATACCTGTTACAAACTAAAAAAGTATGTGGAATCCGCAAACGCTTACACTGTCGGTTTCACAATGGAACCCAACGACGCTCAACCTGTAGATTTCTTTTTCTTTGCCATTTCGCTGCACAAGAACGGATTAACAAAAAAAGCCGAAGACCTGCTCAAAGCCGGTTGTTACCGATACCCAAACGCTGTGGGAATGTACATGAACCTGGGCTATGTATACCTTGAACAGGATAAACTTATCGAGTCGTACCTTGCTTTTCAAACAGAAAAATTATTGTTCGGGCCGGACAGTACATTTTATAAACCCGCCGATTACAATATCGGTATGGTAGCCGACCTCATAAACAGGCGAAAAAATTCCCGTGAAATGAAAATATTCAACAATATCGTAAATTGGGATAAGTTTAGCGGGGAAACAAAATACGAACAGGCTCTCGCGGAAATATTATCGGCAAAAAAAGAGTTCGCCGCCAACAGCTGGATTATCAATTTATTTATTGAACAAACCTATATGAAACTAAAAAAATACAATGAGGCATTAAGTATTCTTGACGAAATGGACAGGATGAACCCGAACGTATCGCATACATACCTGGAACTGGGATTGGTGTATGCATTGCTTAATAACAAAGAAAAATCCGCTGAATTTTATAAGAAGGCATACAACTTGGACCCGGTTAATTGGAAAGTAAAAGAAATGCTTTTGAAAAAAAATAAAGATAAAGAATAAACATGAAAATCCATTATTTGCAACACGTTGATTTTGAGGATCCGGCAAACATACTTGTCTGGGCGGATAAAAAACAACACACTGTTTCCAAAACGGAACTTTTTAATCACGAACCAATGCCGGGTGTGGACGATTTCGATTGGCTGGTGGTTATGGGAGGGCCCATGAGCGTTAATGAGGGAGACAAATATCCGTGGATCAACGATGAGAAAAAACTTATCGAGCGGGCGATCATTAACAATAAAACCGTGATAGGTATTTGCCTTGGCTCTCAGCTTATAGCAGATGTTCTTGGCGCAAAGGTTTATAAAAATAATGTGAAGGAAATCGGCTGGTTTCCGGTAAAGTTGACTCAGAAATCTAAAAAAAATAATCTTTTTGAGGGTTTTCCGGATGAGTTTATCTCTTTTCACTGGCATGGAGATACTTTCGATTTGCCTTATGGCGCTTTGAGGCTTGCTTCTAGCGATGCTACTTTAAATCAAGGGTTTTTATATAAGAAAAACGTACTGGCTCTTCAATTTCATCTCGAATCTTCTATTGAGAGCGCGGGCAAACTGATAAAATATTGTTCAGGAGAACTTGTCTGTGGCCAATACATACAGGATGCGGAGTATATTTTGTCCAGAGAAGATTATTTTAGAGAAATAAAGGCGAATTTACAAATTATACTCGACAGATTGGAAAAACAAAAATGAATCGAAAAGAAAGAAAACCTGAATGGCTTATTACAAAAGGTGTTCTTGACTCATCAGTTATTCAAATGGAAAAAAAGTTGAGCTCAACAGGTATAAAAACTGTCTGCAGGGAAGCCGCTTGCCCGAACCGGTGCGAATGCTGGAAACATAAATCGTTTACGTTTATTTTGCTTGGCAATGATTGTACAAGGAACTGCCCGTTTTGCAACATTGATTATGTAAAACCTCTTCCCGTGGATGAATCCGAACCGGAAAAAATAGCTGGTTTTGTGAAAGAAATGGATATAAACCATATTGTGCTTACATCGGTTACCAGAGACGATATTCCCGATGGCGGAGCAAGCCAGTTTATCCGGACAATCAGGGAAATTAGAAAAATAAAAAAAGATATTCCTATCGAATTGCTTATACCCGATTTCGGTGATTTTGGTAATTATGTGGAAGTGATAAAAGAAAACCCTTCCATTATCGGGCATAATATCGAGACAGTCAGACGATTGTACCCTGCAGTACGCCCCAGATTCAAATACGACAGGTGCCTCGAGATAATATCGTTTTTAAAAAGCAATTCATCAGGTATTTACATAAAATCAGCGATATTAGCCGGATTAGGCGAAAGCGCCGTCGAAATAAAATCAGCCATGTCAGATCTGGCGCAAGCGGGGTGTGATATTATTTATGCCGGGCAATATCTTGCCCCATCCATGAAGCATTATCCTGTGGACAGGTACTATACCCCCGATGAATTCGCCGATTTACAGGATTACGGAAAAAGTCTGGGGATAAAATCGGTTGTTTGCGCTCCCCTTGTGCGGAGTTCTTACAGGTCATGGGAAAATCTATAAGGAGATTAGTAATGAAAAAAATTTTTTTCGCAATGGTTCTGATTTCCCTTTTTTTATCATCGCAAAACACGTTTTCCGAAAATGATAATGATACAAACGCCATGCTTACGATTTTTTTAAAACATAATCAGTCCAGAAACCTCGATCAAATAAACGCTTACCTTAACCAGACAGGGTTTTGGAAAGAGTTCCCGCCAAAAGGCACTGAAGTCGTATCATGGAATGTTGTTATGGGTGTCGGGCATGTGATAACACTCAAGGTTCCCCCGGACAAACTCAGGGATGTAAACATCGTTCTTGAGAAAAGGGCATGGGGTGTTTTTAAAACAGAGTTTTACCCCACTTATGATTTTAAACCTATCTGGAAAAAGAATCTTGAGGTTCTAAACGGTAAAGAGTAACAGGCACTGTAAATATCTGCCGGTAAAATTAAATTAAAAGTATTTTCCCAATATTTCAGTATAATATCGCACCGGTAAATTATGGATAAATGATCGTAAATAGTGTATAATTAACATAGTTGATTACCTGTTTTAACAAGCGATCTTGATCTATTATAATCCGAAGGATATTTATGTATAAGAATATTTTTATTTTTTTCACGGTTCTGGCTTTATATACACAGTCTCTTTGTGCGTTAGAAAAAAAAGAGTTTCCTGTAAAGATCCCATCTGATTTAGGTTCGGTAGAACATTGCTCTGTTTCAAATGGTAATCGGTTTGTAATTCATATTCAGGATGCTCATTGCTACTATCCGGTTCAACAACAGATAATAAAAATTATAGAGTACCTTTCAGGTAAATACTCAATACGTAATATTTTTGTGGAAGGTGCCGATTCCAAACTGAACGCGAATCAGATAAAATCATGCCCCGATAAAGACATTAGAAAACTAATAGCCGATTATTTTCTAAAAGAGGGTAAAATCTCTGGTGTAGAATATCTTATGGTCGAGGGCGAAACCGATTATTGCGCAATGGGGGTGGAAGACAGGGAATTATATCGACGGAATTATTCTGCGTTTACTGAGTCGCTGGGGTTAAGCGAGGAGGTATCCACCCAGTGTGTTGAGCTTGAAAAACAGATAGATTCCGCCAAGTCCAAATTCTATTCAAAAGAGCTATTTGAACTTGATAAAAATTATTGCGCTTACATAAATGCTGAAATGACATTAAGGTCATTCGCGCTTTTTTTAATAGGCCATCCGCAGGCAACGAAGATAAATCCGGATGATTTCGAGAATTTAAAAACGCTAAAAACCGTATTGGAACTGGAAAAAAAACTGGATTACAGCGCGATAGAAATAGAAAAAAACAGGCTTATTTTATCGTTACAGCATAAACTTACACCCGAAGAAAAAATTAAACTCCTTGATGCCACACTGAATTATTCTCTGGAAAAAATATCGTCTTTAAGCTTGTTTAAATTGTTGCTTGAATACTCTAAATCGGCAGAAATACCGATGGGCGATTACCCGTCTCTCAAGGTATATATAAATTATCTTGATGAATCGGATAAAATTTCAGCTACCGAAATAGATAACGAAATTGCGCAAATTGTGGAAACACTCAAATCGAATATTTTTATAAATGAAGACGAAAAAACAATATCCCGCATAGACAAATTTGTGAAAACACTGAAAAATATTGCAGGGTTGCGAGCGGGTACACGCGATTTGGATTTTTATCAATCCGAAAAACAATTCTTTATTGAAAACGCGGGGAAATATCTTTCCGATTCATTTCAGGGAAAAGACCTGAATTCGTCAATACTCAATAAAATGAGCAGGTTTGACAATTTCTACAAATTTGCTGTACAAAGGGATTCTATACTTGTGAAGAAAACTATTTCGAATATGGACAAGTCCGCTTTGAACAGCGCTGTGCTTATTACCGGCGGATTTCATTCGGATGGTATAAAAAACAAATTTGCCGACAAAGGGATTTCATACATTTCCGTGAAACCGAAATTCTTTTTCAGTTCGCAGAATAATTTCCATAACTATGAGTCTGTTATACTGGGTGTTAGAAACTCACTGGAAAATTATTTGTTGACCCAATTGGGTTCGTTGGCTGTTGCCAATATTCTTGTCGAGGGAACTCCGCTGGTTCAGGAATGGAAATCGGGCGTTTACAATGCCGAGATGAATTTATCAGTTTTGGCGGCGAAAATGGCGGCGGTTAAACTTAATCTGCAAACTCAAATGGGGATAAAACCGGGCGCGGAATTGTCGGATGCGATACTAAATACCCTGGGTTCACGGCTCGGAGACGAAAACGGGAAATTTTTGTCGTTATGGAACAATGAATATAAAAAGATAACCGCTGAACAGCATCCTTTTTTAGAAAATATTGAAACTGATTTGAAGACGGTTGGCGGGAAAATATTCCTGAACATAAAAATCGGTGATAAACAAATAGTTTTCCCGCTTAATGACAGGTATACCGCCGATCCGGAATTAATAATAAACTCGTTTCTTACTCCTGAAAAATTCGCTTCAATTATCGCGGGCGAACCTGTTTTAAGAGAGTCAGTTGATTCAATTGAGCAATTGAGAAACCTGCGTAATAAAGTAAACGATATTCTTCTTAATCCGAATTCTTTTTCCGATCAAATAACCGAAGAAGAAAAAAAATTGATTTATTCCATCGCGGAATCAATATTGCAGTCAAAGTCTACTGCCGAAATTAAAGCGCTGGAGGATTTTAATAAGAAAACCGCTCGCGATATCAGTGAAATCATAAACCTTGCGGTATTCAATGATACAGTCGGCACCATATCCGGGGAATTTGCGGAAAAACTAACTTATTCGCAACTCCTGAGCAAAATAAAATACGGATCCATGGCTCCGACTATGATTTTTGCCGAAACGATGAAAGATTCACAACCCGTATTATCCGATTTTGCGCAGTTTGTTTGTAACAGGTTCGGTTTATTCAGCGAAACAAAAACAACGCAGGATATAAGGTTGGTTCTTGATGAACTTCTAAGACAATATCTCGTCCAAATAAAAGAAGTTTCTTTAGCGGATCTCAATGGCATGATTATGGACAGGTTCGCGAGAATGATACACATATCGCTGAAAATGGGTGATGGAATACGCCCTCATGGTATTGTCGCGGTGTTCAAGTATGCGTTCAATTTAATGCCTGATTTCACATTTGAGGAAGGAATGCTTATTCATGATCTTCTTGAGCGTGAAAGCATATATACCGAAGACCAAGTTATTCAACTTATGCTGAACTCAACATGGATTAATGAAAAAATAACAAGGATCCTTATATCTAAACCGATTGGTTACGAAAAACTTCTGGAGCTGATTAAGTCGGATGAGCTAAGGTATATTCGCCAGTCACCGACCCCGCTTAATTTTTCACGATTCAATAAAAAATATTCTCAGGAATTTGGTGAGTTGTTTTCCATGAAAATATTTTCAGAATCCCTTGATGAATCACAACCGCTTAAAAAAGCATTAGAGGTACTCATCGCGGAAGGATATAAAAACGATCAGAAAATCAATCAGTTTGTAAACCTTGCGATTTTTCATAAAAACAGGTATTTGAAAACAAAAGAAGACAGGTTTAATTTTGATCTGGTTATCCTTGACCTTACCGAATTAATTACCAGAGAAATGTTACTGCGAGAAAAAGAAGTTACATGGGGTATGGTTACAGATTTTGCAAAAATAGATTCAAATTCACCTGATTATGACGAGATAATTTTCAACAACTTCTTCAATCAGGCTGATGTTTCAGGTTATGAGATCAATATGATGTCTTACGGACAGGACAAGGAAGGAGAGGAACGAAATCTTACCACTCCTCTTGGGCTTGAAACCAGTCCTGAACAATACCGATCGATGCTCGGTAATTTTATTCAGTCAACCGGAAATCCTGTTATTTTGTTTACAGAAACTGGAAAAATCAATGAAGTCAAACAATGGCTCGATTCAATGAACCTGAATATTCTTGTTGTGGTTGTGCCATTTGATTATAAAAAGAAAGATATTGATATAAATTGGAAAAAACGGCTCGATTTTTTAGGGTACTGGTATAATTTGTCTGAAGTTTTGTCAAAAAAATTTCGCGGGCGCCTGCGGATTGTTGGTTTTGATGACTATGACTCAAATCATTATGATAGTTTCGGCAGGGATTATTTCACAACCGATCATTTAATTGCAGGTTTTGGTAATCCGACGGATAAAGAGCTTCTTCAAATTGCTGCAAATGCTAAAACCGATATTTTATTATTACTTTCAAATATAGGTTTCCTGAATAAAAACATTGTTAATGAAATAATCGAAAATAAATCTTTCAATCCGGATGTTCTTTCGGTTTTGCTTAAAAATAATTCCATTACATTTGATGATGATATTATTGGCTCAATATCAAAACGGTTGTACACACATCAGATTTCCGAAGTTTTTTCTTCCGTGCAGAATATGCGTTCCGCTATGTTGTTTTGTTATATGGCAAAGAACAACCCGAAATTTATCGGAAGCCTTATCGGGCAAATGGATAACGATAAAATTATTAATCTTTTAGCTCATGCTTTAAAATTAGGTTTTCAATTCAATCAGGAAACATTACCGGATAACCTGAGTCCGGGAAAAATGCAGGAGTTTGTAGAAAACCTCGGTGCCATAAACCCTGAATCTGCTGCGAAATTGGTTAAAACGGTATGTGATAAAAATCAGGAAAAGGGAAGAGAACTTATTGAAAAATTTTCTCACGATATTCGTGACGATAATCTGGTGAAAAATATTCTGCTGAATCTGATCAATGTATATTCGGAATCGTACCCTGATTTTCAGGAACTTATACCGTTTCTGGAATCGGATGTTACCCCGTTGTGGCATAAAGGGTTTGTGATAAGCAACGCGCTTTTGTATCTCGATAAAAAACAGGATTTGCACAAATACATATACGCTATCTTAGACGTATTCAACGAACAGGGCGATTTCACCGAATGGATTCAACTGAATATACTCAAGCATAATGACAGGGTTGAACAATGGATGAAAGTTGTCTCGATTTTTCCAGAAATCGATGAATTGCGAACAACGAGGTTGCTCAAATCAGCTATTATGACCGATAAACATATCCTCGCGCAGTATTCCGATTTTATATACAAAATGGCTTCAGGCAAAGATATATATTCTTCGTTATTAAGCGATAGAGAGGAGTTTAACCTTATCTTTCACGCTGTAAACGCTGTATTTTCATTGCCCATAGAAACAAAAATGTATGTTTTTAATATTATACCTTTCATAAAGGAATTATTACCAGAAGGAATGACGTTCGCCCGGATATTCAACGAGTACCTTGAAAAAACCGATCAGGCGGGAAATGTTGTTGAAAAAGGTATTCCTATATCCTGTATTCTCCAGTCCATAGTGTTTTCCGAGGGCGACCGTAATGTGCTTGATTCGCTCAAACAGATGTTTTCATCATCGTATATCAGCGAATCGACTTCTGTAAAAAACCGGTTGGCATCGAATTATCTGAGAGTATTTGCCGAATATAACCAGTCGCAGTTATATTCATCGTTGAAACTACATACCGACAATAGAGACCAGTTTATTGAATTGATCAGATTATCGACTTCACAACAACGCAGAGACGAAATTTACAATGAACTGAAATTGTCCGAGTATCATAAAAAAAGGCTTATGGAAAAATTTGATAAAACATCCAGGAAACGCCTGATTGCGATAAAATCGGCTAACTACAGCAAACAGCGGTTTACCAAAAAAGATCAGAAAGCTTTAATCGATGTTATTGATTTCATGTTGATATTAAATGACAATTATCCTGTATTGCAACATGGAGATCAACAAGCTGCATCCAAATTTAACGATATTCTCGAACGACTGGATGAATTCGAAAATGTACAGGGACTGAGAACAGAAATCATGAAAGTGTTTGTCAGGTTTATCAGGCTGGATTTTCCGGATTTGTTCAAAACTGACGATGAGTTGATAACGCGTATTGACAAAATCGAGGAAGTAAAAAATTATTGGAAATATAAACTGGAATGGGATGATGAGAATCAGCGGGGTATCGATCTTATGCGAAAAGCCGTGGAAGGATACCTGCGTGACGGATCAAGCCTGAAATCAATAAAATACGGCGGAACTCCGCAAACGGAAGTTCAACTGAAAATTGTTCGGGAGCTTATTAAAGAATCATTTAAAAAGAAATACCTCCAGGATGGATTAACCGAAGAAGAATCATCAAAAAAAGCCGACAGCCTTGCCTCAATGTATATTGCTACCTGGAAAAGAGATAGTTCCTCCAGAATAGACCTTCGGGATTTTGGCGCGCTCAAACGCAATGAGACTATCGTCGCGTGGACATCCGATGAAGTACCTGATTGGCTCCGGTTCGGCTTATCCGGTGGAGGCACATGCCTTGCACCGGGAAATACCAGCGTCTATACCAAAAATTTGCCCGGATATATGTTTTCCGCTCTTGTTTCCGGAGGTTTGTATTTCGGAAAATACAAGGGGGATTCAAGAGACAGGGTCAATCAGGCGCTTATGCCTGTTGAAGTTTCAACCGGCAACCTCAGGTTGTTTGTGGTTAATCAATACTACTATTCCTCCGGCGGTGAAATAGCCGAAGATATTGGAATTGCCTCAGTTATTGCCGCTATCCGCAACGCCGGCCTTTATGGGGCAGATGGTGTTGTTATACCTGTGGGAAGCCCCCAGTTTGGTTATCTAAACCAGATGAAAGAGTTTCTTAAAAATGAGTTTTCCACTGTTATTGATAACATAGACGAATCAGGAAAACTGGTAAGCAGAGAAAAAATAACCATCAGTTCAATGGATTCTGAAGATGTAAAAATGATTGTGCCTGAAGAACCTAACCGCTGGAGATATTTTGACGCGACTGATTATGTATATGGTGAATTTAGCGAAAAAATGAACGAGAATTTTTCTTATGTCGATTTTGAGAATGCGGCTCCTATATCAATTGCAGGAATACAATTTAAAGGTTTGACCATAACCTCAAAAGCAGTTGTCATCCATATTAACCGGAATCAAATACCCGTTGAAAAAACTGAAGTGATAGAAGATAACAAACCTGTACCTGATGCAATTATTGATCTGATGAAACAAGATAAACTTGTTGTTATCGGGGAAAAGGTATCCGAGGTAAAAGATTATTTGTCCAGAATATCAAGAACCGATAGAACAACCGGTAAATACCTTAACCTTGTTCTACAGGTTAGCGAACTGTTATCTAAAGAACTTAATTCCAAATATGTACAAAGAAATTTCGATTCGCAGTACGTAGTCTTGTCTATAGCCAATAACGGTTTGCCGGTAGCAAGAAAAATCGGGGAGATGCTCGACGGGCTCGATTATGTTAACGGCCAGATTTCAAACAAAGGTGAAAAAGACTATATCCCCGAACTTGCGGATACAAATAAACCGAGAAAAGTATTCCTTGTTGACGAAGCTATTACAACCGGCAATACCGCGGTAAAAAATATCGAGATGGTACTTGAAAAAGGGATATGTATGCCTGAAGAGATTGTTCTGGTCGCGTTGACTGCTGATCCTCAAGCGGTTGAAAAACTTTTGCGGAAATACCCCGATATTAAAGTTGTAGTTGGGCTCCTTGAGTATAGGACTGAGCAAAACGGAATGTTTGTGTCCGAATTGCTCGGTGGTTTAACAGAAAAGACACAGCCGTTGGAAATAATCGCCGAGAAGAAAGTGAAAGTCGGCGGTATTGAGTATAAAATCCTTGATCAGTTCCAACGCGGACAATCGTTTGTGGTGTATACCGCCGAAACGCCCGCCGGTTCAAAAGTAATACTGAAAACAACGGTTAGTGAAGACGAAGGCGCACGGTTCAAAATGATATGGGAACTGGTTAGCAACAATAAACCGGAACTGGGTGTTCCACAGGTTCATCAATATGATGAAAAAACAGGTGTACTGGTCTCGTCATTCATATCCGGGACTACTCTGGCTAACTATATACGGCAGGAAGGGAAATCACCTTTTGAATTGACCTTTGAGTTCCTGAACGCCATTCACGATGTTCTTGAAGTGGCTGATTTTCTTAACCAGCATAATGCCCAGTACGTAAATATTACACTCAATAACCTGCGTAAAGATCCGGCAAACGGGAAATGGTACCTGACAAATTACACTCCGTTCCCTTATCGAATGAAACCGTTACCGGAATCCGGTGTAGTTTCCCAATTAGGGTTTATTATAGAACAAGTTATAAATCATTTTAATTCATTTTCAGGTACCTTTAACGATGATGACCGCAAAATTGTTTCCAATCTTGAAACATTGCTTACAAATATAAAATCAGGAAAAATCGATTCCATAACAAGTTTGAATAAAGGATGTTCAGAAATATTTATATCTTATCTGAACACAAAATCAATAGGTAATATGGCTAAAATAAACCTTGAATCTTATAAAGAGATCCTCGATACCAATAATTACCGTGTTATGGATAAAATATATAGGATTTTGCGCTCCAACAAGTATTACCGATACCATATAGAAGGTGTCTTAAACCTATTGAATCAATTTACCGACATGACTCTCGCGGAAAAACAGGTTTATATCCTTGAAAAACTTGAAGGCCTTCTTGATGGCAGTTTACCGGAACTTAAAATGTTTGGTGAATCGGGATTTTTGTATATTGATATCATGGAGTCGGATATGACCTCGTTTATGGATACATCGGAAAGATCGGATCAAATAAAAAATATTACCGGCGGAATCTCAAAAAATAGGGATGCGTTGCAGGCATATGTCCAGAATGTGATTAAATCCCTGAAATCCGGTCAACCCGTATTTCTCACCGGGAACTATGATGCCATAAAATACGTATATAATGAAATATATGCTAAAACCGGGCGGAAACCGGAAAACGTATTTATTATTCCCGATTTCATAACCAAAGGATTTGAGAGTATTCCTGCAAAATTCGCGAAAAAACCTGTATTGAACGCCAATCAATTATTTTTCGGCAATACATATAAAAAAGAAGGTACAGAACTGATTGTAACAGAATCGACACTATTCGACCTTCCGCAAATATCGGCTTTATTGAAGGCAGATGATAAGTTTACCGACGAATTAAGGTTACGCATTATAAATAATCCGGGTATGAATCTTATTCTTAAAACAACAGGCGATATAATAATCGGGCTTGTTTCTTTTGCGCTTGTCGATGGGATTAATCCGCAAACGAATGATTACCGGTGGAAAACAACCCCAAATAGTAAAATGCTCGTGAATTATTCTTCTTTCATAAAAAAGAAATCCGTTAAGGCAAAATATGAAGGTGTTCTGACTTTGCTCGAAAAACATTTGGCGTCAAGATTTCAAACCAATGAGATATATAGGTATTATTACCCTCAGGATTATCTGCAGTATATGATAAGCCAGGCCTATTATCCATTTATTAAAACCGGTTTGGTCGCGCCTTTCGAACTGTTTAGAACCGCTTTTGCGGATAATAACCCGCAAGATCTGATACAATTGTTTCCCAAAAGGGCCGATGATAAAACAGTTCTTTTGAATGAAACTATCGGGAAATTATGGAACGAAAAATCGAAAGAATATAAAAATATCCTTTCGCGCGATGGTGAAAAAACATTGACTGTTGAAATTACCAGAGACATTGCGTATGACGTTTGTAAAAATAACCCCAATATTTCACCGGAACAATTTGTAACCGATTTTCTGGGATTGAAACTATCTGTCTTTGATTATATTTCTTCATCTATTTTGCCGGGGTTAAATATAACTAAAAATATAGACGCCTTATATGAAGAATATTTGAAAAACGTTTCCCAAATCAATCCCGATATTGAGGAGATGAGTAAGGATGGATTCGAACAGATAGTGAAACTCCCCACAGGAAGTTCCGCGTTTAAAAATTGGATAGAATATCATAATCATGGTCTCGTGATGGGCCTTGATAAAATTAATTCCGGTTCAACTACCGCAGGAAAAGGTTTTACTGAAGAATTTGGTATTGCTTTATCGCAATTCGTAAGGTTGACGGGAAGGCGCCTCGTTGATTCGGAATGTGAAAAGAATATACTTAATGACGTTACACTGTCTATGGTAATTAAAGACGGATGGAGCGATCCCATATCGATAACTCCAAAATTTAATGGATTGGGGTATGGATTGGTTTCAAAATTTACATCTTACGAATTTGACGATACCGATTATTTACTGAATAATTTCAGCGAGGAAATTGAGAAGAAACTCAGGGATTTCCTGTCGCAATTATCCGATTCGGAACGTTCACAATTGATTATTAATTTAAACAGCATTAATTTTAATAATGATTATAAACAAACGGAATATATCATTAATATGATATTTGCTTCTTCTCTGGGAAAAGAAGAAAAATTGAAAATGCTTCTTTCTCCACTTGCGGAATACGGGCAGTCCATACAATCGGTATATGGAGATAACCGCGTTGTTTTTGTTAATGCGGATTTTGCTTTCGAAAGAATAAATATTCATTCCATAATTGCGAATAAATCAACAATATACCTTTTTACAGGAAGTTATGAGAATGTAATGTCGCTTTATAATCAGTTGAATGACACATTATCCAAACTGGATGCTGAAAGTATCAAAGAAGTTAAAAACAGAGTATCCGCGTTTTTACCGTTTGTATATTATGTACCTGATCAAATATTGGGTTCGCGGCGAGGGCATTTGTTTAATTTCGGAGAGTATGAGAATTCAATAGCCATTCAAAGAATCAAATCCATGCCTTTTTTGCCTGATAAAATACATTTTATCGAATCAAGTAACCTGATGTTTCGTAACGAGGATATAAACATCGCGTTGGCGGATATAATGGGAACTGGAGGTATGTTGAGGTTAATAACATCACGGTATAACCGAAAAATTGAGGATTTGCGAAATTATAGCATTAACGTTGAAAAAATTATGCCCGGTTTTGTTTTTCTGCGGTTGAACTTGGAATTCGAAGACAAAAAGTTCGAGTCTCTTATACGGTTTGAAATAAAAAACAGGTCCCAATTAAAAACTCCATCGGCTGTAACTATGGAAACAGAACCGGCGGTTCCTTTCGGGCCCGGAACAAAAATTATTAACTCTTTTGCGATAAAACATTACGGATTAAATGCGGATATGGTGGGGGAGTTTATCTTTTATGATCCAATGCCGGTAGATAATTTATCGGTTAATGATACTATTGACATCGGAAAAATTGAGAAATTTGATTCCGGCGAATCTATTCCTGCAAGGAAATTGGTTCGCATACAATCAGGGTTGTGGCTAAAATACGGATTGGTGCCGGAAATTAAACCTGAATATATAATTTTTGACAATAGCAAATCGGATTTATATCTGTTGGCAAGTTTTCATACAATGACAAGTGTTGCCAGAGCTGAAGACATGTTTTTCAATTTAATTAAACAGAAGATTTATCCGTTTGCGATTGCGAAAAAACAAATATCTTCATGGATGAATGGCAAAGATACACCATTTGAAGTAAAAAGAGAAATTTTCGATGGTATCCTTGACGGATTCAATGGTGACATTAAATATTTCAAATTGTTCGCTGATTCTGTTATTAAATCCGATCAGACAAAAAATATGGTTAACGCTATAACCGAATACACTAAAACAAGGCTGAAATATGAAGCGGAAGATACTTCATTTAACCAAAGTATGACAAAGATACATTCTTATTTATCCAGTGTTTTTTCAGCAGAAAAAGGATTTGTCCTCGACGGTATAAGGAATTTACCTGAATTCTCATCAAATCAAACTGCGGCTGATGATATTATAGAATACTCAAATCGTTTGATCAGAGATTATAAATATTGCGTCAAATCACTGAATGCGTATTTAGAAACTCTTATGGATGATTATCAGCATATTGATGTTTTAAACGCTATAAAAGCGATGGAAGAAAAAATGAAAGACGTTGCCAGCTCAACTTTAATGGTTCCTGAAATATTAGCGGCCAAAAATTCGGACGCTAATTTGATTATGGGTGAATTAGGAGCCAATACTTTGCTTAAACCTTCTCAACTTATAAAAGCCAGGATTTCAATAAGCCGTGAAATTTATTCTCCGACAATCAAAGTCTTTTCCGGTAAACAGCGTGTCAATCCTTTGCATAATCAGGCGATATATAATATGCTGGCTGAAATTGAAAAAACGCTTAATGAAAATCCCGATGGAATATCAAAAGTTATTGCTTCTCTATCAACTTCTTTAAATATATCTGAGGATTTTATTTATTCATTGATGCTTCCCAAATATGATCCGCAGACAAAATCTTTTGAATTGGGCAAAGTAAATGTTTCTATTTCCGCTTTAACCCAGATTTTAAAAGTTGAGACTATATTGCGGGAAAAACCGTTACTTGTGGCCGGAGACAGTTCGTCTCTCAATTTTCAGGTATTTGACCAGATAAGATCAATTTTTAAACTTCCTTCAGTTGAAATAGGTTATAATTACGAATTCAAAAACTGGATCGGTAATCAATCCGGTTCATATTCAATTGATCTGGCCGACGATGTGAACACGTATTTTATCGATAAGAATCCTGACGCGCTGTTATTTGATTTGCGCAAATATTCCAGCATCGAGAATTTCCTGAAAGATTTTGTTTTTCAATTCGATAGTGATAACACCGACAGAGTTTCTTTTTATATAAATAAAGATATTCTTGAAGTGTCTGGAATAAAGAATCAGGCTGTGATAGATGACATTTTGAGAAAAGTGCTTAAATTGAAATTGAGCCTAAATAAAATGTTGTCAGGCGATATTGCCGCTAGAAAAGCGTTTTATGAACAAGCGAAATTACTCGGTTTAATGGGTAAAACAGATGAAATTATATATAACGCGCAAATACAGTCACAAAGAATTAGTATTACTGAAATGATTTTTGACGGAATCAGACAATCAAATAAATTTCCCGAACTAAATGAATTTATGACAAAAAATTATTCGGAAGGGCATTTTACGGACAGAAAATTGCTGATATTGCTTGATGTTTACAGTAATCTTGCTATAAATTATTTCGCGAGGCAATTATCCGGATTTGCATCCGAAGGTGAGCTTACGATAGATTTCGATATCGGAACAGTCGAAGTTGCCGGAAAAAAACTGATAGAATTTGGCGAAGACCACAAATTCGTGCTTGAGCTGTTCCGTTCAGCAAAAATAGGATACAAAACTTTTAAAAGAGGAACTCCCGTCGAGACAATCATAAGTTTTACCCAGACGGTAAAGAAAATGTACCCTCTTTTTAGCGAGGACCTGATGGGGAATATCAAAATGGCGGATTCCTATCCGGGACCGGATACGATGAAACAAAAATTAATGCGGAAAATCCGTTATCAATCGCTCATGGAATCATCAGTATAATTTATTATTTAAAGGAAAAAATATGAATATCCGATTCGCTTTGGTTGTTTTTTCTCTTACATTTTTTTGTTTTAAAACCTTTGCCCAGGATATACCAATGGAAAAACACGATTTGGACGCAGCCAAATGTTCCATTGAGTTTCCCCAACAATGGATTACACTCGATAATTTCTCAGCCAAAGCATCAAATATAGTAATAGCGGTTAGCACATCCTTAAAAGAAACCCCTAACGATAATTTCACTGAAAATATCATTGTGACATCAACTTCCATTGAAGGAAACAATAAAAAGCTTGAGTCACGATTCGAAAACCTTGTCGATAAGATTACGCGTAATTATGATGGTGAATGCGCGATCATCGATAAAGGATCTGTAAATACACAGCAAAATGAACTGAAATGGATTATTTATACACAGAAAACAGAAAGCATGGTTTACAAAATAATCTCATATCTGGTTGTCGTGGAGGATAAAGAGTATCTTATCACCTGTTACGCTTCAGTGGATTCCTTTGATAAATTCCGGCCTATATACGATAAAGTAGCACAAAGTTTTAAATATATTAAATAATTGGTTTGTTATTGAAAAATTTCTATTTACATTCTTTTATGTTGTTCAAAAATACTACTGCCTTGACAAATTTCGATCGTTTTGACAGAATAAGACCTTTGTTTTAATAAACGGAGATTTAAGATGCCAAAAGGCAGTGACTATATCCAAAAAGCCGCTCAAATTGCCGATAATGAGATATCTATTGACCGGTATGGCGATTATTTGTCCGTATCTTATACGACAGAATCTATTGACAGGATCAATGAATTTATTAAAAAGGCGCTTGAACTGGAACCGGATAATAAAGAGTATAAATATTGGCTCAGTTGTGCGGAAATGGGAAAGGGTAATTATGAATCGGGTTTAAAAAATATTAAGGAGCTAAGCCTAAGTTATCCTGAATATCTGGAATTAAATGGACATGCCGAGTATCCCGAAAAATGGTTTTCCTCTTTTTATTATCCCGTATGGAATGAAAAAACACGAAAAGTTCCGGAATCATTATTATCGTTACCTGAAGAAGGCATGTCGATTATTTCCCTGAGAGACGGATTGAGACGCGTTGTATCTTTTTTTAGGCCTGTGGATGCGTCGGTCTTTAAAGTGATAGATGAGAAATCACCTGTTGAACTGAGATTTAATTATATGAGAACTCCTTACGGCGACGTGGCAGGATGCTATGTTTTAGTTTTGATGAACAAAAAAGATTGGCAGATCTCAGAAACAATAGTTAATGTAAATTCCTGTCCGTCAAATATCAGGGATATGAGCAACGCAGGTTACTGGTTATTGAGATTACTTGCCCAGCAGAACTATACATATGTCATACTATCTGACTCGGGCTCAAATCAGGTATTGAACAGGAAAATATATTTTTCCGCGGTTATTAAAAGAAACCTTGCTCAGCTGAAATTTCAAATTGAATCTGTGACTCCGTGCGATGAATTTGATGCGCAATTGTTTCAGAAAGCAAGACAATATTATATGGACTGTTTTTCATTAGATGAATTGTTGCGAAATATTTAAAAATTTATTATTATTCCCATCTGAGCTTGAATATAAAGGAGAGGTTTTTGATGCCGTCAATATCCGTAGTAATGCCAGCATATAATGAAGAAGGAATAATTGAAAAATCCATACGTGATTACTACGATGAAATAGTAAAAAAGTTACCCGACAGCGAATTTATAATAGTTGATGACTGGAGCACAGATAACACACCCATAATACTGAAAAATTTACAGAAAGAATTACCTAAATTAATTGTAGTTAAAACACCAACCAATTCCGGACATGGAAAAGCTCTAAGGCTTGGCATGAATACGGCAAGAAAAGAGTTTGTTTTCCATACCGACAGTGATTACCAGCATGATCCGAAAGAATTCTGGAAGCTTTACCCATATATTGACCAGTTTGATTTCGTTGTGGGGTATCGGATAAAACGGCAGGATGCTTTTCACCGCAAGATTATTTCGAGGATTGTGCGTTTGTTGAATTCAATTTTTTTTGGTGTAAAACTCCGCGATACAAATTGCCCGTTCAGGATTTATAAAAAAGAAACGCTGTTAAGGGTTCTTAAATGGGTTAAAGAAAGCGCGTCTATCCCTTCTATTCTCATTTTATTGGTAGCTTCAAATATGGGAATTCGAATAAAAGAAGTAGCGGTGACGCATTATCCCCGGAAAACAGGAAAAGTATCTATATCCGGAATACGCCTTTTAAGGTTATGTCTCAGAAGCTTTATTGAAATTTGGGATTTGAGGAAACAGGTTATTAAACATAAAATTAAAAAATTAGCAAATTTGAAAAAATAGCGGAGCCGCATCGATGTCTGAGAAAAAAGATCAGGTTTACGCAATGCAAACAGGCGATTTATTGAAGATTGTCGATCTGTGTAAACTGATGAACCGGTCAATTCATTATGAACCGCTTCTTCAAGAGATTATAAATTATTGTACCGCTGTTATGAATGTGGAAGGCGCCTCAATACTTCTGCATGATCCAAAAATAGATAAACTGATATTTCATTTAGTTACAGGAAATAAATCGGAAAAAATAAAAAAGATTATTTTAAACTGTAATGAAGGAATTGCCGGCTGGATTTTCAGTAATAATGTATCCGTATTATGCAATAATCTCGAAGATGATCCCCGGTTTTGCCAGAGAGTTGATAAGTCGGTCGGGTTTATTACAAAATCCATTCTTGGGGTACCGTTGTTGCTCGATGGAAATATAATCGGTGTTTTTGAGTTGGTAAACAAAAAATCCAATGAAGGGTTTGTAAAAGCGGATCTGGTTCTTGCCGAGGGAATGGCGGCACAGATCGCTCTTGCCATCGAACGGACAAGGTTGATTCATGAAAATATAATGCATCACAGGCTTGCGGCTATAGGCGAGGCGATAGCGAGCCTTGCTCACCATATAAAAAATATTCTAACCGGATTTGAGGGAGCAGGCAAACTCATAAGAGATGCTCTGCGATTTAAAAAATACGATATAATTGAAAAAATGTGGCCTATAGTTGATAAAAGCGCCGGAAGAATATCAGCCCTTACGAAAAATATGCTTGAGCTGTCTAAAGAAAGAATTCCTCATTACAGCTTGAATAATATTAATCAAATAATCATGGAAATCATTGACCTGTACTCTGAAAAAGCTAAAATAAACAATATCGTTTTCGAATCCATGCTTGATGAAAATATCCCTGAATTTTATTTCGATCCGGAAGGTATTTACAGGTGCCTCCTGAATCTTGTAGCAAATGGATTCGATGCTATAAATGGTGTGGATTTTCCGAAAATTATCATAAAATCCACTGTATTAAGTAATGGGGGTATAAAAAAAGTAGTTGTTGAAACAATAGATAATGGTACTGGAATGAGTGAGGAAATAAAAGAAAAGATAATGATGTCAAAGTTTTTCAGCACAAAAGGGTCTGCCGGCACAGGGCTCGGCCTTCATGTTGTGCGAAAAATAATAAACGAACACAATGGGGATCTCGATATAAAATCTGCTCCCGGTGAAGGAAGTACGTTTACAATTTCGTTACCCATGTCATTATTTTCTCCGGAGAAAGCTAATTACTAAAATAGGACGATCATTTATGAGAACAAAAGTTTCAGTTGTCGGTGCAGGTTTTGTCGGTTCGACTTTAGCACAGCGTCTTGCGGAAAGAGAACTCGGAGACGTTGTTTTAATTGATATTATTGAAGGTATACCACAGGGAAAATCGCTGGATATGTACGAATCAGCCGGACTCGAGGATTTTTCTTCAATGGTTACCGGCACAAATTCTTATGAAGATATCAAAGGTTCAGATATAGTTGTCATTACAGCGGGATTAGCACGAAAACCGGGTATGACTCGGGAAGATTTGTTGCTGAAAAATGCCCAGATTATATCACAAATTACAAAAGAAATAAAAGACAAGGCGCCCGAGGCGATATTGATTGTGGTTACTAATCCGCTTGATATCATGACTCAGCTGGTTCATAAAATATCGGGTTTCCCATCAAACAGGGTGATCGGGATGGCGGGAGTACTTGATTCATCCCGGATGCGCTCTTTTATCGCTATGGAACTCGATGTTGCGCCTTCAGATGTTCAGGCAATGGTTATGGGCGGTCATGGGGATTCCATGGTTCCTCTGCCCAGATATACAACCGTGGCGGGAATCCCGATAACCGAACTGCTTCCAGCAGAAAAAATTGAGCAGATCAACCAGCGTACACGCGATGGAGGAGCGGAAATAGTAAAACTCCTTAAAACAGGAAGCGCATACTATGCTCCATCTTCATCAGCCGCTGAAATGGTTGAGGCAATATTAAAAGACAAAAGAAGAATTATGCCTTGCAGTGTATTGTTGTCGGGTCAATACGGGTTAAAAGATGTATTTGTAGGTGTGCCTGTAAAATTAGGACGTGAAGGCCTTATAGATATAATAGAGCTCAAACTTAATAACGATGAGCTGAATTCTCTTCATGATTCAGCAAAAATTGTAAGAGAAAATTTTAATTATATCATCGGTTCGGGATCAATTATCTGATAAATATTAATTCAGAAAGAATTTTTAGACTAAATCCCTAACTTTATAAAGTTTTGGAATATATAACCGATATTCCTTTATAACGGATTTTAAAGCTAAAATACATCAATAAAGTTGACGGGATGAATATTTTAATAATCGAAGACGAAAAAACGTTGTGTGAACTTCTTGAAATGGTTTTGCGCGAACAAGGGCATAACGTTTTCCTTGCTTATGACGGCGAAAATGCCATGGATTGTATTCTATTAAATGAATATGACGTGATTGTGGCTGATATGACTCTGCCCGATGCTTCTGGTGTAAATATAATTGAGTGGGCTCAAAAAAGAAATCCCGACAAACATTATATTCTCATGTCCGGTTACGAAATTACGGAAAAACAAAAAAAACAGATTAATAACGTATCATGCCAATTTATAAGCAAACCGTTCCATTTGAAGGAAATGAGCCTGCTTATAAATAATCTCGGCAAATAAACGTCAATATTTTATTTCTGTGGAATATCTCAATATACTTTCCGATTCCTTTTTTACGGGAATTCTGAAATTTATCACCGATGAACTGATCTTCTCATATTTATGTGTTGAATCGATAATTTTCCAATCTCCAGGAATATTTTCTTTAACGTTTACGGTAATATCCGTATCTTTCTGGTTCTTTATTTTTATTTCCCACCCGGTTTCATATAAATCCGACCGTATTTTCCTGAAATGCGTTTGTTTTCTTTCGCATTTTATGTCAAAAGCTGTTCCAAAAGAAATTTCGACATTCTCATTTGATGGGATATGCCCGATTTTGTTTTCTCCGACAAACTGAAGGCTGTTGTCCAAATCAGCTTTATATATTCGAACCGTTCCAGCGGGCAATGGGTTTCCGAGCTTGTTTTTGTTTGAATTGACAAACTCAAGTGTAACCTCCACAGGTATGTTTTGAATTACATCCGAATATGACGAACTGAAATAATATCTTTGTCCACTGATTATATATTTTTTTTCAACCTGTATACCATCAGCCTCGAAAAGAGATATTTGTTTAGATTGGTTGTTATTTAAATCGGTTTTTCGATTAATAGTATAGATATGGTAATCTGATAAGGTTTTTTCCTGAATCTCTGCTCTATTTGGAGCTGCGAGTGCGGTTTCCATCATATAAGCTCTTTTTCCTGCGCCTATTTCGGTATCGGCTCTTTTTACGTCACCGGCGACAAGTTTTACAGACGCATTATTAAAAGATACACCGCAGTTGTTATTTATGGTAACCCAGGCTTTTAGATCCATTGTGCTTTCATCTTTGGAGAGGTTTATCACGTAATTGCATATCCAGGAAATTTCTTCAGTTAGATAAGATAACTCAAGTTCCTGCTGTTTTTGCTCACGGTTGTCGACAAGCCATAATAAAGTTGGTTTTGTGACAAGGTTGTCAGGAATTTCAGGAAGGATTATCCTGCCGGGATACCCAAGATAGATTTTGTCGCCGATCTGAAATATTGGATCGGGTTCGCCTTTAAGGAGAATCGCTTCTTTCTCTTCTTCCGTACCGTTCAGTTCGCTTTTGAAAAACAGCGTGACTTTTTTATCGATGAATTTGTTGAGCAAAGTATCCCTATTTAATAAATCGTATTCGAAATTCTGCTCATATACAGTGAAATTATCAGGAGCTGATATGGATTTAATCTGTACCGAGGACGGTATTGTCCTGTCAGCTATACCGAGAAAGTATAAATGATGCAAACCCTTTTTTATAAGGGCATTGCGTGTATCTTTGACCAGCCCTATATTATTATTATAAATAGTGATATTAAGATAGAGCTGGTCGTCAGCGCTTATCTTTACTGATTCCATATCCTCAGAATGGCTTTTCTGAAACGAAAAGAGTAAAAAAATGTATAAATATATAAGAATTGATTTATGTATCTTGCCGGTTTTCATTTTTTTATTCAAAAGCAACTTCGTCTATATAAATAACTCCTAATCCCGTACCATCAGGAAAACATGTTGTTTCAAAACATATGGCTATGGTACCAAGTTCTTTTACTTGAAATTCCGGATCACGGTCAACCCATACCTTTAATGGAATCTCAGCTTTTTGCCATTCGGCAGTTATTTTACCCTGGGGCAGATATTTACCTATATCATCGGATTTAACGGAATCTTGCTTATCGAACCATTTTTTATCCGCAAGCCCAACTTGAAAATTCTCATCACCTTTTTTACCTTTTACTTTAAATGTAAGTTTTGAGTATTTTGATCCGTCAAAAAATTTATTTCCTTGTTTCAACTCAATATAATATCCGCAGAAACCTTCTTTCTGTTTCTTGTATGCTATCAAAAGAGAATATTCGCCATCGGATTTTTCTTTCTGAGTACGTGCTTTTTGAGCTTTGCTTTGTTGACTGCTGTAAATACCTGCTTTTGTATATAAAACATTCATTTTATTTTCAAAATTATCAAGCACGAATTTATCAACCGTAAAAGCCGGTGTACCGATTAAACAGGAAATTAAAACAATTGCTGCGGAATTCAACGTTTTTTTCATCTTTGTTCCTTTCGTTTGTGAGTTGGTTTTAAGTCTAATATCAATAAAATTCTAATATAGAAGATATAAATTTATCAACACATTTTAAAAAATAAAAATAATCAAAATATTGTGTGTAAAAAAAGAAATAAAAACAATAAAACTGGAAAATAGGAAATAAAAAAGCATGCAAGAATAATAAGTCTAAATATAGTAATAAAAATATGGAAAAACGATAAAAAACAACAATATATAGAATAAATAAAAAGAGATAAAAAAGTAAGCAAAAATTACACAATTAAACCTGAGGATAATTGTTTAAATAAGTCATAAATACCTTATTATTAGGTTAATATACTAATAATATAAATCGTGGTCAATTTAAATAACGAATAATAAAATAAAGAATATATTTGAAATGATAATTGAAGATATTTGATATTAAGGACAAATAATGTTCATTTTACATAATATTCAAAAAAAATAAGTATGATGGAGCGAAAATAAAAAATAATAAACGATTTTATATTTAAATTTGCGGGGAGGAAAATATGAAAGGATAAAAGATGAAGTAAAGGAACAATGAAATTGAAAATGTAAAATGGTAATGCAAATAAATAAATGATGGGGGTAAATATGAGTTTCGAGTTTAAAGGAGAGAAATATTTATCAATCACTGAGTTGCAATCGATTTTACCGATACATCCAAAGACATTAAGCAGAATGCTTAAAAACGGTGATATTCCCGGAGCCGGAAAAGTGGGCAAACAATGGTATCTGCCTGAAAACAAACTCAATGATTATCTAAAAAACAGATTTTTTTGATTATATATTTTTTGGAAAAACAACCTTATTCATAAAAGTATTGTTAAACTGGCAATCCTGAATAAAAGATGACGAAAAGTTTATGTTTTCCAATTTGGAATTGCTGAAATCGATCCCGTAAAGTTTCGATCTTCTAAATATTATATTTTTAAATGAAGTATAACGAAAATCGGATAACCTGAAATAGGTATTTGAAAAATCGCATTTATAAAACCCGCAGTAAGTTTCTGTGGAATTCTCGAAATCTGCGCCGCGGAAACAGCAATCGTAAAAGAGCGAATTATCTATTGAACTATGGCATAAATTGAATTTCTTGAAATTCGTTTTTAAAAATAGGATATTTGATACATTTTTATTGAAAAAATCAAAATTGCCTGTGGTCGTCTCGGCCAAATTCTTAAAATCGATATAAAATAAAAAGATTAAAAGAGTGTTGAAGTTCTCAAAACGATAAAAAAAATCTTCTTCTTCGATGTTCAGGTCGAACAAAAATTTGTTATGCCTCAGAATGCTCGTGTATCTATCTTTAAGAAGATTTATATCCAAACCGAGTTCGGAAATGTGGTGTTTTAGAATACGTACAGGTTTCTTATATAATCCAATTGCGATTAAACTCAATAATATACGGTTTACAATAGCCTGGTTGTCCGGGCAGATTTTATGCGGATGAACAACAGACCTTGATTTTACAGTAAGTTTGACTACCGCCTCATCTAATAGATTTGTGGAACCTGATTTATCGTAATCTTTATATGTTCTCATAAAACCTGAAGATAAAATTTTCGATAATTAAGGTTTATTGCACTTGTGAAAAATATTTTTTCGATTTTTCAGGATCCGGAGACATTGTCTTTTCACCCGGTTTCCAGTTAGCAGGACAAACCTCACCGTGTTTTTCGAAAAACTGCAACGCTTTTAGCACACGTAGCACTTCGTCTACGTTTCTGCCTATCGGAAGATCGTTTATGGTTATGTGGCGTATAACCTGGTTCGGGTCGATTATAAACAAACCTCTCAGTGCCACTGCGTTCTGTACCAATACACCATAATCGGTAGAGATCTGTTTTGTTAAATCGGAAATGAGCGGATAGTTTATTGTGCCTAATCCGCCATCTACTCGCGGAGTGTTTTTCCAAGCCAGATGCGTATAGTGGCTGTCCACAGATACTGCCACAAGTTCTGCTCCAATATTTTTGAATTCATTAATATTTTCTGAGAAAGCAATTATTTCGGTGGGGCAAACAAAAGTGAAATCAAGCGGATAGAAAAACAAAACAAGCCATTTACCTGCATAATCAGCAAGTTTTATTTCCCTGAATTCGTTGCCTGTGACAGCCATCGCGGAAAAATCAGGAGCTTTTTTCTGTACTTCAGCGGCCATAACAAATCTCCTTTCTAAAAAACCAATTGCTGATTGAACATATTTAAGTTGTTACAGATCAATTTATTTATAGGAAAAACTATATTATATAAATGTTTTCAGTAAACAACAATATAATTTTAATTCAAGAACTATAAATCCATAATTTTTCATATCTAGTTATGAAATAATTTTTTGAAAGGATTTGATTATGCGAAAAATAAAAATATCAAAAAACGTTTTTATTCTCGGACTGGTTTCATTGTTTACCGATTTATCAAGCGAAATGATATATCCTTTGATACCCGAATTCCTGACTAATCTTGGAGCGAATAAGTTTGTGATAGGCATTATTGAGGGGGTAGTCGAGGCAATAGCGTCGGGATTCAGGACAATTTTTGGCAAAATATCCGATAAACTACGCAGAAGAAAAATGTTTATTTTTATTGGATACGGCCTTTCTTCTTTCTCTAAACCTCTTTTGTTTTTTGCTAATCTCTGGCAAACAGTTTTATTTGTCAGAATCGCCGACAGAATGGGCAAAGCTATCCGTACTCCCGCACGTGACGCGCTTATCTCAACTTCAATTGAACCCGCGGAAAAAGGAAAAGCATTCGGATTCCATAGAGCTATGGATAGAATAGGCGCAATTGGAGGCCCTATTCTGGCGATGCTGATTCTTTCATTATCGGGAAATAATGTTAGGCTTGTTTTTTTGCTTTCAATTATTCCGGGTATATTGAGCATTATATTTATTAATTTTACTAAAGAATCAAAAAAAATGGAGGAATCAAATCGACAGGTTGATCAAAAAAGAAAAAATTTCAGGGATAACGCTTTCGTTATTTTTTTCATATCCATTGTGGTATTTACACTTGGAAATTCATCAAACGCTTTTCTTATACTAAAAGCACAGGAAGTGGGACTCCCGTTAAAACTGGTTCCGTTGATATGGATATTTTACAATGTTTTCTGTACTGTATCGTCTCCTGTTTTCGGTGTTCTATCCGACAATACAGGCCCCCGGCGGATGATAATAATATCATTTATATATTATTCACTGATTTATTTTTTATTTGCTTTCGCGACATCGTTATGGCAAATATGGGCATTATTCGGCGCATACGGTATATATTATGGTCTGACAGATGGTATATTTAGAGCGTATATAGCCGATCTTGTCGAAGAAGACAAAAGGGCAACGGCTTACGGCATATTCAACACGGGAATAGGATTAGCCCTTTTACCAGCTTCAATACTTTTCGGATGGATTTGGGACGCGTTCGGAAGCAAATACGCGTTCTTAGTTTCTTCGGCATTCAGTATGATCGGTTTTTTTATTTTTGTAATCGGACTGAAAATTACTAAATATAGCAACTCTTAACAATCTGTTTGGATTAATTTATCTATTTCGTAAAAAAATTCTTCTCTGGAAAAAGGATTTTTTTTGAAATTGGCGTTGGGAAAAGTTTTAATCAACTTTTTTAGCGCGTTTACATTTTTCCCAAAAATAATTCCTTGCTGGACATATTTTCTATTGGAGAGAAAATCAAATATATTTTTACCGATATCGGCGATATCGGCGATAAAATAATCAAAATTCAGGGTGTTGAGGCTGTCCGCTTCATCCCAGTTTAATACAATCGTATTCGCTCCTAATGATTCGATTACTAATTTCCATATAATATAATGAGGCCTGCCGGCAATTATACAAAAACGCAATGATGATAAATCAGAATAAGAATTGTTTTTCAGGCATAATTCGAAATCGCAGTTTACGGAGGTTAAATGTTTTTTCACATATTTTACGGCAGAAGAAGAATATTTGAGGAATCCCTGATATCTCGGTTCCATAAAGAATGGTATGGATGGTATCGCGGTATTGTCAAAGTAGGCAAATCCCGAAATTTTTATGAGAAAATCGGCGAGTTCGACAATCTCAAATAATTTGTTGGTATAAAGGGAGTTTGTCTCTTTTCCGGGGCAATATTGCGCGAAGAATTCTCTGTAAGTCTTTGGAAAACCCCATTTTTGCATCAGCTCGTAAGCCAGTTCCATGGATGTTTTTCCGATATACCGTTTTTCCAGCTCAGATATTTTTTTGCCCGATGAACGTGTTTCTTCAATTATCTTTGTAAATTCATCGGGATCCAGGTTCAGTAATAAATATTTTCCAATATCTCTCAAAACTGCGAAGCAAAAAGCATCTTCAGGTGAAACGAAAGATTCCTTTTCGGCTATAAATTGCGCGGCAAAAGCTCTTGCCATGTATGAAACCATAAAACCATCTTTGAGAATAGCACGTACGTTGTCGCCCACAATCTGTTTATTCATAACCATTTCTTTTATTTTTGAAATTATAGTGGTTGTGCCTATTGCGGAAATGGCTCTGGATACGTTAGTTACTGTATTTACCGGGCAGTAGAAAACCGAATTGGCAATCATAAGAATGTTTAGTGAAAAACCAATATCGGCGTAAATTATGCTTTTTAGATTATCCGATAATGTTTTCGGATTGCCCTGAGTGCTAATCAGGATATCCGGAATCAGATTGAAGGGTTCTACTTTGTTAAGTTTCGAAAAAATATTTTTTTTCAACTTCCTGCGAAGCTTATTATTATCAGGGATACTCGGATCAACGGGAGAATCGGCCTCGGGAGTTTGTTCTGACCGCTCTTCATTTAAAATCAGATCGACTTTTTTCTGTACCGTATGGATATCGAATGGTTTTACAATATAATCTTTCGCGCCGGCATTTATTGCTTCAACAATTATCTTAGAGTCGCTCAGCGCGGAAAAAATTATAACCGGTATTGATGCTGTTGACGGATCTTTTTTGAGTAAACGACATACTTTCAATCCATCTATACCGGGCATCATTATATCAAGGAAAATCAGATCGTATTTATTTGTTTTGACTTTTTTCGCCGCGTCGAATCCGTCGTAAGATACATCTACGTCATAATCGCCGATAAGGCATAACCTGTAAGCCATTATCTGCGCTATGTCTTCCTCATCGTCGACAACAAGAATGCGTTTTTTCGCTGGAACTGTGTTGATCATGATTATCTCCCAGATGATATATCGGCTTCAAACAAGTTTGGTTTTAGATACTTATAGGAAGATTTTCATTTATGGAATCGCGAATATATTTAAAAACTTTATAAGTTCTTTTTAAACAAAAAAATACGCAAAGAACAAGTGATCTTGCCTGATAGGTTTATATTGCGGTAATTAGTTTGAATATATCAGCTGAAATTATAATGTTTGCGAATATCGCGGTTGATCTTCCATTTACATTTCATTCCTTTTGGGAAAATCACGTAATCTCCTGCGCCGAAAGAAAAATTTTCGTTTTCTTCATTGGTTACTGTTGCGTCTCCTTCAAGAATCAGGCAGGTTTCCTGCTGGGAATATTGCCATGGGAATTCGCTGACTTCTTTTTCCCACACCGGCCATGACGCCGCTTCTTTCTTTTCCGCTTCGGATGGTTTTCTTATAATCGGTTTCATTAATTAACTCCTTCAAAAATAATCCTGTTTTTGATTTATAATAAAGTATTATATTTAACTCAAAATCAATTAACAAATAAAAAACATTCTGCCGAATGGAATTTTTTTAGCAATGATCAGGATGAAATTTAAGATTGATTTTTAATGTTTACATCCATTAAATAAATATAATAAAAAGAATATCTCTATATTGACTATAAACATTAAATTATATTGGAGATGAAAGTGGTTAAAGCGATAAGCCTTTTTTCCGGCGGGTTGGATAGTATACTTGCGGTTTGTGTAATAAGGGATCAGAATATAGATGTAACCGGTGTAACGTTTGAGACACCTTTTTTTGTGTCTGCGAGGGCACGCATTGCGGCGGAAAACATAAACCTGCCATTGAATGTTATCGATATAACCGGCGCTCATATGAAAATTCTTAAAAATCCGCCGCATGGATACGGCAGAAACTTAAATCCATGTATAGATTGTCACGCTCTTATGCTGAATTTTGCCGGTAAACTTATGGAGGAGTCGGGCGCTGCCTTCATATTCACAGGCGAAGTTCTCGGTGAAAGGCCGATGTCGCAAAACAGGGAAGCCCTGAAAGTTGTGGCGAATATTTCAGGCTATTCCCAATATGTATTGCGGCCGTTGAGCGCTAAGCTCTTGCCCGCAACCAAACCGGAAAAAGAAGGTAAGGTCGATCGTTCACAGTTGCTCGATATAAATGGCAAATCGAGAAAAAGGCAGATTGAGCTTGCTCAAAAATACCAGATCACAAAATACGAATCTCCGTCAGGGGGGTGTCTGCTTACTTACGAAGGGTATTGCAGAAAATTGAAAGATTTACTCAGCCAACCTGAAGATTTGTCTCTGCGCGAATATTATCTGCTGAAAATAGGCAGGCATTTCAGGTTGCCAGCCGGAAATAAGTTTGTTGTGGGTAAAGATAAAGACGATAATGAGAAATTGTTTTCTTATATTTCTGATTCAGATATTTTTTTAACTCCGGTGGATAAAAAAGGGCCGTCAGGTTTAATTACCGGCGCGAAAAACGGTGATGATATTGAAATTGCTGCGAAAATTATTGCCCGGTATTGCAAAATCAGCGATAATGTCGATATTCTTGTCACATGGAAAGCGGCTGAACTTGAATATACCATCAATGTCAACGGATTGTCTCCTGAAGATGTAAAAAATTTAATGTTATAAAAATTTCAGTATAATATTTAAGGAGAAAAAAATGCCCGGCAGATTGGAAAATAAAGTTATCCTTGTATTCGGCGCGACAGGCGATATAGGAAAAGCCATTTCACGCGGGTTTATCGGCGAAGGAGCAACTGTAATTCCCACCAGCAGGAATCAGGAGAATGTTACAGCTGTTGTGGAAGAATTTAATAGTTTAGGCAATAACTGGAACAGAATTATTACATGTGATATAGCAGATGAGCATCAGATAGATGATATATGCGGAAAAATAGTTGATGAATTCGGAAGAATAGATTGTATGGTATGTGCTTCCGGAGCCTATTTGAAAAAACCGGCGGAAGATGTATCTTTGGATGAGTGGAACCATATTATATCTGTCAATCTCACGGGAGTTTTTCTTGCGAATAAAGTCGTTGGGAAGGTAATGTTATCCCAGTCAAGCGGGAGCATAGTAAATATAGGTTCACTGGGTTCTTTTGTGTCGCTTTCTCATACGGTAGCTTATTGCGTAAGTAAATCGGGTGTTGTTATGTTGACCCGTTGTTTGTCTTCCGAGTGGTGTCAAAGAGGCGTAAGGGTGAACGCGATTATACCGGGAGTTTTTCCTACAAATCTGAACCGCAAAGCGCTGAGTGACCCTGTCAGGCTTAACAATATAATAGCGAGAACGCCTATGAAACGGCTTGGTGATGTAAACGAACTCGCCGGAGCCGCAATATACCTTGTATCGGATGAATCGAAATTTGTTACGGGTATAACCATGCCGGTAGACGGCGGTTTTTTAGCTCACTCAGGGTTCTGAAATGATATTGGAATCTTCTATTGTTGTGACGGTATTGAGCATTCTCGCGCTCATTCTCTGGTTTGATGGATAACCATATAGACTGCTTGCTGTTTCAGCACATGCCATTTGAGTAAAATAGCTTATAGAAGTAACCATTATTTTCCAATCCTGAAGCGGATGTGAAAACCTGAGGTTTTCGAAATAGTATTGTTTTGCGAGTGTTTCTATCTCTCTCATGTTTGCGTCGAAAGTTTCGCTGAATGCCCATAAGACGGTCCCTGTGGCGGTGTGGATCATTTGAGTATTTATTCCGATTTTACATGGTTCATAAGGGAAAAAAACGGTTATTGATGTAAAAATCACGGCATCCGCATTGTATCTTTTTCCGATATCATAAAGCTGGAGTTTATAGAACATTCCTCTTTGGTGTATGCCGAAATCGCTGAATTCATCGGGATTGGTCACGGGTATAACATCAAATCTGTTAGTTTTCGCCAATTCTCTTAAAAAAATCGGTTCGGCAACTTTTACCGCTTGAGGGTAAGAAGTTTCATTATTTAATGGCGCGACAATAACTCTTTTTATTCTAAATTTCTCATATTGCGGATGTATAAAGAAATTTGCGGGTACAAATTGCTTGTCGGTTACCTGGTAATACCCTCGCACGGCACCTTTAAACATTGAACATCCCGCTGTTATCAGAGGAATAGAGATTAAAAAAATATACATTAAGTTTAACGGTTTTTTAGTCATACTGAAATAAGATAGCAAATATCATTCCATAAAATGGCGATTTACTGCCTGAATAGTTGATTTTAATACTCGGAATTACTAAATCTTTTTTATTTACCGTTAATTTTCAGGGCGATTTCTACAGTGAATTCACCTTCAGGCAGAGTGAATGGTATAACCACACATGGAACATCTTTAGGGTATGCCGTATAGTGCGATTTTCCGACACAAACTACCGGTAAAGCGATTTTGAATCCGTATCCTTTTTCCGCAAGTTCGCCTTTGGCTCCCCCGGCCACCATATTGGCTATTTCACCGACAGCGTCTTTTACGTCTTCATTGATTTCGTCAACCTGAATACCCAGCATGTTTTCAACCATTTTAATTGCTACTTCCTGCGGGAAGTTTACTGTTACCGAACCTGTTGCTTCTCCGGCGACACCTATTGTTCCAGATATATCGCTTTTGGTCGGAGTTGATGCGCTTCTCAGATATGGCCTACCGCGCTCTGGTTTTAACGAGCACATTGTGGTTAATGCTTTTACTGTGGAAGATATGAATGGGTTTATATATTCAACATTCATCGGAAACTTTACCTCCTTGACGATTAATTCTTATAACGTACTTAAAACAGAATCTATTTTGCTCTTTAATATTTCGGGAGTGAATGGTTTTACGACATAATTGTTTACTCCCGATTTTATTGCTTCAACAATATCATCTTTGGCGGCTTCCGTTGTGACCATGATAATAGGGATATTTTTGTAGGAATTGCTTCCTCGTACTGATTTAACGAATGTTAATCCATCCATTTCAGGCATGTTCCAGTCGGTAAATATCAAGTCTACGCCGTCAAGTTTGGTTAATGCGTCAAGCCCGTGTTCCGCTTCGATTATATCATTGAAACCAAGCCTATTCAGAGTGTTTTTTATAATTCTCCTCATAGTTGAGGAATCATCGATAACAATAACTTTCATTAACAACCTCCTGGATTATAATAATGTATAATTAACCTAAACATAATATCTATCGTCAAAATATCCGAAAAATTAATTAATTTTTGAAGAGTTGTTTTCTATAAGATCAATGGAGTTTTGAGCGAGGAATTTTTCCAATTCTGGCAATTTGTTTATAGCCACCGATTTAAGAATTCGCAATCCTTCCGCGGAACCGATTTTCCCGATAGCCATTATTGTCGCTCTTCTGACGCTCGGGTAATTGTCATTAAGGAGTTTTTCCAAATACTGCAAGGAATCGGTATGTTTTATCTCACCCAGTACAATTGCGATTAATCTTCTGATTGAAGGGTCTTTTGATTTTACAAAACTGTTGATTCTCTCAAAAATCGCTTCCTTTTTCGCTATTAATACCCGGAAAATGGAAGTAGTAAACCTATCATCTTTGGCAAACGGTATTAACACATCAATTCTTCTGCATGATTCGGATTTTCCGAAAGATTCTATCGCGGCTTGAACTATTTTTTCAAAATGATTAAACTCATCCAGATATAAGTGATCGGCAAGATCACGTATAATATTGACCAAGGTGTCCTCGACTTTCTTTTGTGAGAAACAACCAAGTGCCGATATTGCGGCTGTCTTTATTGATAAATTCCTTGACGAACACTTTTTTATTATTATAGAAAGGCCGCCCGGGTTATTAATTGTGCCGATAGACTTCAGGATAATGCTTTGTAGTTCGGGGTCGGGAAAATCAATTAAATTTATTAATTCTTTTAATCCGGTTCCATCTGATATTTCCCCGATAAGTTGGCAATATCCGCTTAAAACCTGAATCGGCAATTCATCTTTAAGATTATTTAATACAATTGGAAGCAGGCCTTCTTTCTTATATTTTGCCAGTTCTGATACAGCATAATATTTCGTCCAGAGATCTTCGCTGTTTTGTAAATTCTCGAGAAAATCTATTGTTTGCGCATTTTCATGATATAAAACAGAAATAGCTTTAATAATATCCTTGCGTACAAATATGGACTCGTCGTTAATAAGGCTTTTGAGTTTATCCGGTAGAAATTGAAATTTAGCAAGGTTAACGTGATTTCCAATTATACCGATAACTTTTGCCGCTTCCGCTCTGACTATATGTGATGAATCATTCAGGCATTCAGTAACATCCAGGAAAAACTCGGGGTCATCTATTATTCCAAGAATGGTAATTATATTCTTTTTTACGATATCGGAACCTTTTTTTAGAAGAGGCCTGATTTTTGAGATTAAAGTTGAATCGCCGTTTATAGCGATCGCTCCTACCGCCGCTTCCATTACTTCTGGATTATCATCTTCGAGAAGTTTTATCAACGGTTCTATTGCTTTGGGATTAAATGAAATTCCAAGTGTTTTCGCGGCTTGAATTTTAATTTTTGCATTCTGATTGGAAATCTTTTTGCGTAATATATTTATAATTTTATCATCTGTATTGAACATAAGGTGTTTCATGGCGAATACCTGCTCATACACAGATCCTTTTTTCAATTTTTCCAGAAAGAATTCAGTCAAATCCTCATCGGAAGCAGAAAAAATCTCGAGAATTTCCTCAGTTAATTTTTCATCTTCGGATTGAGATATGAGGGCAAATAGAGTTTCGGGATCGAAACTTTTCTTTGTTCGTTTCAATGCCCATAACATTGTCATCTGATTCTCAAGATTCTCTGAATTAATATTTTTTAAGATCAATTTTGTTATTTCCGGGTTATTCAGAGACGAGAATTTATCAATAATAAACTGAAAAATGGTTTCATCTTTATGATATTGCTGAATATCAAGAATATTTTGTTCAATTTTTTTCAATGCGGATAAAATAGCGAGGAGTTTTTTAAAATCCCCCTTTATTTTTTCAAGCAAACCAAATAAAGGTGTAATGACTGATGGATCTCCAATTTTCCCAAGGCATTCAATAGCCAGAGGATTTAATACTTCATCAACGATCAGTTGTAGCATTACTTCGATAATGGATTCATCGGCTATTTTTATCAATGCGTAAACAATAGGGAATTGGCGCCACGGCAAATCTTTAGTTTTGTTTAGATGTTTTAAAAGAAATGGAATTGCTTCTTTGTTCTCAAGTAATCCGATGGCTTCATAAATAGCGTCAAGGACAATTTCTTCGGTTTCGGTTTCCATCAGTTTCGCTAAAAGCGGAAGAGACGAGTTGGATTTTATCTTGCCAATAATATTGACAGAGAATAACCTTTTATTGATGTTATCCGAAAAAAGAGTTGGAGAAACATATTCAATGATCTGTTCGCCAAACTGAGTTAAAATAGCTGAAGCCGAATTGCTGATTGTGTTGTCTGAATTCTCTATCAAATCAATTAGATATTCTAATGAATGCTTTGCTGATGTTTGCCATTCATTGGAACCGGCGTTTTCCGCCAAATCACTATTTTGGGTTTGGGTAGATTGTTTTCCGAGAACATCAAGCAGGGTATTGAAATGTTCCTGTTTATCGTTATTTTGAATACCGCCTGCGAGTTTCTGCTGAATTTCGTTTATATTCTTTAAGATATCATAAATTTTATGTTCCATGCTGATTCCTATTTAAATCGCTTTAAAATCAAAGAGATGTCCATTTTACTGAATCTTCTTTTTCATCGTAAAAAAACTTCACAAACTTTAGCGGTTCTTCAATAATAAGTTTTTTCCCCTTGATCGATATCCTGGTGATTGGATATATTGTACCCCTTACTTTTATAAAAGAGGGATGCGGTAATATTATTTTTTCCGTTAATATTCTTTTTTCTTCTTCAAGTATCTGTTTGCGTTCTTTTAGCTGGTTAAGAATATCAATAATTTTCAATATTTCATCGGCCTGGTCTTTGAAAATATCCGGGATGAGATCTTTTGAAAGTTTGCATACACTTTCTCCGAGCGAGAGTTCAATTTTATCAATATTTTTTTGGCAGAAAGAGATTTGTGTGTTCAATTCTTTTATCTGTAAATTGATTGAATGCTCAATGCCGACTTCAAGAAAAGTTTCTGTTCCGACTTCAGATCCTATATCTTTGACAATTATTTCTTTACCCGCGCTCAGTAATCCGCCTATAACCATCCCTTCGACAATAATTTTTTCTGTCGCGGTAAGGTTGCTGGAATAAGCAAGTTTCCTAACAACTATCGATTCTGCAGAATTTACTTTGGAATTTTGGATATATGAAGCCGTCACGTTTCCTCCGGCTTCTATGAATGTCTTGTGGGAACCGGTAATACCTTCACCAACGTTTAGAATTCCTGCGCATTCTATAAGAGAGTCTGTAACATTTCCTTTTACAAATACATCGCCTTTTGATTTAACATAAAAATCCGGTAAAACGGATCCTTTTATTAGCACTGTTCCGGGAAAATCAACACATCCGACGTTAAGGTCGACATCACCTTCTATTTCACGAATGGTCAGGACACCAAGATAATCTTTTTTAACAACCAATTGTCCCTCTTCGCAGGCTTTAAACAAACTGTCGTTTTCGTAAAAAATTATGTTTTCAGATTTTATATTGAGGTGTTTTCCACTTTTTGCTTTTAGTACCGAACCATCCACAGCTACACCATCTATACCGGGAGTTTCTTTATAATAGTATGCTATGATCTGGCCTTTTTTAACCTTAACAATAGATTCTTTTTGTTTATAGTCTATAGACCCGTCTTCTTTTTGTTTTCCTATTGATTTTAATGAGACATTAACGACGAGTTCAATATTGGCGTCTTTACCGTTGATCGGTTGAATTCCTGAAGAGACAAGTATATCCTCAATTGGTTCGCCGGATAAAGACAGGGTTTTACAGATTTCGTTTAGGACAGGGAATTTTATACCGTAAGTAACCCCAAATGAATTGATTTTTGATTTTAAATCCATTGGAGAAATCTCAAACGGCATATTCATCTTGGGAAATATACTGAGATACGCCTCGGTTTTATCGAGAGATATATTTACACGATATATAGTTTCTTTCTGCTCATTGATTATATTTGTGTTTTTATCGGTTAAACCCATGATTTTTCATTTTCCGCCCTTATTTCTGTAGTATAGTATCACTCAAAACTACTTATGGCTTCCTGTTCTCCCGGATAAATTTCAAAAACTTTTTTAAGATTAGTGAAACTGAACAGGTCTTCCAGTTGTGGTTGAAGCGAACATAGTTTTAGATTTCCGCCTTTTGAGTTAGCCAGTTTATAAAGCGCAATCAATTCGCGAAGTCCTGCGCTGTTGCTGTATGTCAGGTTTGAAAAATCAAGTATAATATTAATTTTACCGGAATTTATGAGTCTTTCAACATTTGACCGAAGTTGTTCTGCGCTTTCATTATCCAGCTCACCGGTTAATTGAACTATGGATATTTCTATGCTCTCTTTTGTTACAATTTCCATAAAATCCTCCCGTTGTTATTTAAAACTTTAATAAATATCAAATAACTTAATTTATACGCTCATTTCATGATTATGCGCATATTTTGTCAAAACTACTTCGTTGCCTTTATCATTGTATTTTATTTCATCCATATAATATCCCATCAAAAGAACGCCTCTGCCGCCTTCGTTGTGAAGGTTTTCTGGATCTTTCGGGTCTGGAATTGCAGATACGTCAAAACCGTTTCCTTCATCGATAATCTTTACCTGAAGTTTGTCCGGCGAAATAGTCACGTCTATTTTAACTCTTTTATTTTTGTCAAACTTATTACCATGGCGAATCGCATTAACAATCGCTTCATCTATTGCCACGCGTACCCGCATTGTAAATTCATTTTCCGGAAAACCGAGCTGTTTTGCTCCCTGGTATATATAATGTATTAATCCTTTTATATAAATAACGTCACTCGGAATATCGAAACAGAAATTAACTACTAAAAAATGCATTATTTCTTTCTGTTTGTCCGATAATTTTTTCGCTTCAAGCCCTTTTTTTATTACAGAAGAAATCTCAGGAATATTAAATGGTTTTCTGCAGAAATTCAAAGCTCCTCTCTGGAGAGCCTTTACCGCAATTTCCTCGGTTCCTCCTCCAGTCATTATTATTACAGGCAAATCCGGGGATAGTTTCTTTATTTCTTCCATTAAAACTATTCCGTTCATGCCCGGCATATTCACGTCCGTTAAAACAACGTCGATCTTTTGCCTGGATAACTCTTCAAGAGCGTGTTTAGCGTTATATGCCGGTACAACATCCATATTATTTCGATTTAGAATATCTCTTAAAAGCTGACAGATCATTTCATCGTCATCTACAACAAGTATCTTGCCTTCATAAAGATTAGGTTTATTTTCCATAATATTTTTCCTGTAATTCTTTTGTAATACTAATTATGTATTGCTATGACATAAAATTCTAATCAGATAATCAATTTATCGGCATTCAAAATAGATTACTTTAGGAAGATCATTTTTATTGAGGGGGTAAATCCATAATTGAAAATTATAACTAACTTCCTGCACTTAATAGATAGGTTATAATGAATAATTGAAACATTGAATATTGGATAAATTGTGTCGTCTAACTTCAGTAAAATGCGTAAATATTTGTAAAATTTGAAAAATGAATGAAATTTTAGTTAGAATTAATAAATAATTCTTTTAAAAAAATAAAGTTATTGATATAATACTTGGCATATTTTTTTCGGATTGGAGCCGAATACAAATGAAAATAATGAAATTAAACGCTATTTTGAATCTGAAAAGTATAGCAAAATATACTTTTTTTAGTCTGTTTTTCGTATGTGTGTTGATGTCTTTTAATGGAGTTGAAGGCGCGTTAACGGAATCCGCCGTTGTTAAAATTGGCGTGCCTATTGTGAAATTTGATTTACCGGCGACTGATGGTCAAAACTATTCCAACGATAGTTTTAAAGACGCAAAAGTTTTAGTGATTGTCATTACATGCAATCATTGTCCATATGCGAAGGCCTCATGGCCTGTTATTATTGAAATGCAGAGAAAATACAGTGGCCAGGGTGTACAGTTTGTGGCAATTAATCCAAATGATGAAACTGAATATCCTGAAGACAGTTTTGAGAATATGAAAAAAATGGTTGAAAAACTTGGTATTAATATGCCTTATTTACGGGATGAAACGCAGGAAGTTGCCAGAAAATTAAATGCTGTGTGCACTCCGGATATATTTGTTTATGGAGTTGACAGAACGCTTTCTTATCACGGACGAATTAATGATAACTGGCAAAATCCTGAAAAAGTTACCAGCAATGATCTTGATGTTGCGATAAACGGTTTGTTGCGAGGAAATCCCCCTATAAAAAATCAGATACCATCTATGGGTTGTTCAATAAAGTGGAAAAAATAGCAGTCTCACTGTTAAAAAAATTCCCTGAAATATGTATTATGTATGAAGGAGAGATAAGAAAAGGAAAAATTTTTATATTATATTTGCTAAATAAAAAATGCGGCTTACACAAAATATTCGCTTGATTTTATCCGTCAAATATGCAGCAAAATTAGAAAATGGCGGAAAGAAACAAAAAACCATGGGAGGCTAAGGATGTATGATTAAATACATTTAGTTCTTAAAAGAGAATCGAAAAGTAGTGAGTATGCCGTTAAATGGGATTAACCATTTCAATAAAAAATGATTTAAACAACAAAAAATGAGGAGTTAGAAATGAAAAGAATTGGATTTTGTTTTATGATGGCTGCGGTCCTTGCTATTGCTGGATCTATATACGCTCAGTGTGAAGAGAAGACGAATGAAGGATCAAA
>CAYVGJ010000009.1:105875-116617 GCA_964451165.1 uncultured bacterium | reverse complement strand
TTTTTTCTTGTTTCATGTGGAAAAGGGAATCTATATGAGAAGTAAAATTTTTTTCCATTCATTAATACAACATGGTATTTTAATTCTTTTCTGAAAGATCTGAATTCATCGAAATATTTTGCATCAAGAAAAACACTATATTGTTCTTTTCTTTTTATTGTCTGAGCATCATTTAAATCAGGCCATTTTGAAGGCCAGACGGTAGCCTCATCTTTAATTTTATCGGAAGTCCATAGTATTATTTCTATTTTATCGGGCAACCATTTTATAGCATTTGGATTGTCGTAAGAAACGGCCTTTTTATATATTGAATAGAAAGAGTTTAATTTATCATTTTTTTTATACGTATTGCTGTATTTGAGGTCGCCGTAAACAGTAACCATTTTAGGTTTATCAATTCCAATAAATAAAATATTATTCGGTTGGTCAGAAGCATTAATCACTGAATAATACAAGTCAAGATCATAGAATGACTTGTTAATGGAAAATGTTTTTATCAGTTTATTTTTTTCTTCTTCATTCAAGGTTACTGACGCATATTCATATGCATTTTCTTTAATGTGGCGCAAAAAAATAATCAGGCCGGAATCATATAATGCGAATACCGGCGAATCAGATCCAATTACATCAAGCCATGGATCTGTAACATACAGGATGATAAGAGGTTTTTCCACTGGTTTAGGAACCTCTTGTGAATAAATATTCGGATTACAAAAAAGAATAAAAAATATAGTTAGGCATACTCTTAATTTCATATTTTTCTCCAGGTTAATGTATAACTTATAATAGCGATAATAATAACAAATTTACCGAATCAGTCGAACTAAAACTATGTGTACCGTTATTTTAGCCTGATAGTATACATACTGGCAAACCAATTTTCATTATCCCTCGTTGTTGTAACTCATAACCTGCATAATTTGCTTTTGCGGTATTGGATTGACGATTATAGGTGATACTCCCTGATATGCCCATTAATCTGCATATTGGGAGCGGGTCTTAACGCTGAGTGTATAATCTTTTTAGTAATTAAACGAATCTACTTATTAAAAACAATAATATTTAAAATTACTCTATTTATTCGCTGAATAGATACGATGAGTGATAGACATTAAAATTATTAATAACTGTTTAACCAAACATAAATAAAATGAGAAGAAAAACGATCATTTTTTTTATTATAATTTTCGCGCTGTCTTTGCCAAAATGCGCTCCGCAAGTGAGTTTTGCCACAAAAAACACCAAAACCAATAGCGAATTGGAAAATGAGCAAAGTAAAACAAATTTAATTGATGAGATCAAAAAACATGGTTTGCTTTTTAAATGGAAAATCAAATTTTAATGTTATTTTAACTATAAAAATTGTGTAAAAAATTGAAATAACCGACATTAGATTGAATAAAACATATTACAATATAACAAAGTATCCAATGATAAATCAAGTTCAATTATTTGTTTATTATGCCGAATAGTATATATACAAAATGAAAAAGAAGGTTTTTTAATGTCGTTAAAGAATAAAATAATCCTGATACTGGTTTTGGTTATTATAGCTTATCTCGGGCTTGTTTACGCGATCCAGAAATTTTTTGTTTTGCGTAATTTCGCGCGTATAGAGCATGAGGAAGTACAGAAGAACCTGAAAGGATGTGTTGAAATAATAAAGAAAGAGTATGCTCATGTGGATACCTCCTGTTATGACTGGGCAAGATGGGATGACATGTATAATTATGTGCTCAACAGAAATGAGGAGTTCGCGCGAGCTAATCTACATGATTCTATATTTGAGATAAATCAATTAAATGGTTTTTATCTAATCGGAAAAGACAATAAGGTTATATGGGGAAAATCGTATGATTTGGTAAACAACAGATTTATCAGCATAAACGAGTTTCCAGACCGGATATGGCCGTCTGATCATCCGCTTTTACAGTTGAAAGGTGTGCAAGACAAGATAAACGGTATATTTATTACGCAGGACGGTCCGATTCTGGTTTCAGCAAGACCTGTTATTAAATCTAACAACGAAGGCCCTGTTGTCGCAACGTTGATAATGTTTCGATTCCTTCAGGGACAAATACTTGATTCGGTTGAAAAACAGGCTAATTTTCACATAAGAATTTTCAATATTCGGGATAAACTTCCTACAAATATAGCTGAAATCGGGAACAAACTTTTTGAAGGGGTTCCTTATTATATATCCACTGAGAAAAGGGATAATCTTATTTATACATATATTTTTTTGAATGATATAAAAAATAAACCATGTCTTATTCTGGAGACAGGAATGCATTTAATGATAACCGATGAAGCAAAAAGGTTTATGCGAATCGGGCTGTTCGCGATACTCTGGGGCGGATTAATTATTATCGCTGTTTTGTCAATATTTCTGCAATACTTTGTTATAAAACCTGTTGAAAAGCTGAATAACCACATTAAATCGATTATGGATTCGAACAATCTCTCGCTTCGGATAGATTCTACCCAGAAAGATGAAGTAGGCAAACTCGCTATGGAATTTAACGGGCTTCTTGAGAAACTTGATTCGGTAATAAATGAACTTGAGTCCGCGAAAAAGGATTTGCAGGAAAATGAGGAATATCTGAAAAATATTCTCGATTCTTTATCTACAGGAGTAATTCTTCTCGACAAAACCGGCAAAAACATACTTGACATAAATAAATACGCGTTGAAACTGATCGGAATGGAAAAGGAAGATTTGCTCAATACCCCATTCGATACCTTATTTGCACGCCAGATAAACCTGCGCACAAATACTTTTGAGAGCAACACTCAGGAAAATTCTATAATCGATTCAAATAACAGGAAAATACCTGTATTGTTCAGTTATGTTACCATAACCGAAAAAGAGGATCAGTTCATAATTGTTAGTTTTATTGATTTAACTGAATATAAACGTATTGAGGATGATTTGTTGAGAATGCAAAAACTTGAGTCATTGGGCATTCTTGCCGGAGGAATAGCCCATGATTTCAATAATCTTCTCGCGACAATTATGGGTAACGTTTCTCTGGCAATCCTGAATATAGATGAAAAAAGCAAATTGTACAAAATGCTCAATAATGCTCATACAGCATCTGAGAAAGCTAAAGACCTGAGCCATCAGCTCCTGACTTTTTCAAAAGGGGGGATGCCTGTCAAGAAAACCGCTACAATCGATCAGCTTATCAAGGATTCGGCAATGTTTGTGGTTATCGGGAAAAATGTGGATTGCGAGTTTGATATAATGGAGAACATATATCCTACAGAAATAGATAAATCGCAGATAAGCCAGGTGATAAGCAATCTCGTCATAAACGCTATTCAAGCTATGCCTGGCGGCGGTAAAATTAATATTTCGTGCAGGAATAAAACCATAACCGAACTGGATTCAGTGCCATTGGCTTCGGGTGAGTATGTCGAAATATCAATTACCGATCACGGATCAGGAATATCTGAAGAGAATATCAATAAAATATTTGATCCGTATTTTACAACCAAGGAACAGGGAAATGGGCTTGGGTTGGCGACCTGTTATTCAATCATGAAAAACCACAACGGATATATCAAAGTTGAGTCCAAACTCGATGTCGGCTCGACATTTAGAATATACCTGCCTTCTTCGGAAAATAAACCGCTGGCTGAAAAATCCAACACCGGACAAATCGTTAAAGGATCCGGCAGGATTCTGATTATGGATGATGATTCAATGGTAAGAGAAACACTGGCCGCTATACTGAAGGCTCTGGGATATGAATCCGATTTTGCTTCGCAAGGTAGTGAAGCTATTCAATTGTATTCCAAAACCATAGGAACAAAAGATAAATTCGATCTTATAATTATAGATTTGACTGTTCGCGGAGGTATGGGAGGAAAAGATACTATATCTGAACTCAAAAAAATTGATCCGAACGTTAAAGCTGTTGTTTCAAGCGGATATTCAAACGATCCTGTAATTGCCGATTACAAAAACTACGGATTTTGCGGCAGAATAACAAAACCATTCAATATAAGTGAAATAAATTCGGTTATTTCCTCTGCGCTGAACCTTCTTAAGAATAATATTTAACAATATATTTTTAAAAAATAAATTTACACAATCAGAACCATCCATTTTTTTCTAAAGAATATTTATTATTTTCCGATATAAATATTTGTGGTCTTTTAACATAAAAATAAGTCGAGGATAATGAACCCGTTTTTTTCAAAAAAAATAAAATGTCCAATATGTGGTAACATAAGCGAAGTCATGGCGCTTGTAAGTGAATCATATGGCGAATATTATCCTTCAACAAGAGAAAAAGACCAGTATGTACCGCAATGGCGCTGGAAACATCCTGAACTTGAACATATCAATCCATATTTTTATTCATTGATAACATGTCCGGTTTGTTTCTACACAAATTTTCCCGATATTTTTGGGAAAATGCCTAAAATATTATCGCTAAGAGAACTGGAATTTATTCGCCATAAAATCGAGGAATCTGCTGTTCCTGATAAAAAATTGGTTAATGAAATCGGAAACATTGTTTTTTCCTCGTCTACAAACCGTGATTATACGACAGGATTATTAAGCTATATACTTGGAATATATTTCCATAATTTTCTCAATGAACGTGAGACATCATCCGGTGGATATGCGCTTCTGGCAAGATTATATTTGAGAATTTCCTGGTTATATCGGGAACATTCAGGTGCACAGGTGATGATTGATGCTGATGATGAAGAATCCCAAATAGAACAAACCGTTACGGAAATGGTAAAAATTCTAAATGAGTATATTATTCTGGGCAGGAAACTCGGTTCGTTTTATGACGGAAACTTTTCTCCAAACATTTTTCAAATTAAAACAGTTCTGGAATATTTGGAAAAAGGAGCAAACCAATTAACCATAAAGACGCAGGAAATATTGAACTATTCTGATGACAATATTCAAGCGAATGATTCATCGACATATGAAGCTATAATAAAAAAATCCTTGAGAAATTGGAAATTTATACCTGCGGACGAGGAGAATGCCATAAGAATCGCCGCGGGTTATTTTGAGAAATCCTGGATAAACGATAATTCGCTTAGTGAAAAAGCGACTTGGAAAGTTCTTGAGATGGTGGCTTATTTATACGATAAAATCGGCGAGTCGGCAAAAAGAGACGCATGTTTGCGCCAGATAATCAATTCGTGCCACAAATTCAGAATGAGAATCATGAACAAACTGCAAACCAATATTTCTCTGTCTACGAAAGCTGAATTGGAACTGGATCTGAAGAGCATAAATACATACATCCAGGAAATAACTTACCAGTATAAAGAAGAAAATAAAAAAGAAACGTTATCCCAGTAAAAAATCAAAGAAAAACGCTGAGTTCTTTATAAATTTTATCTACTGATTCCGAATGAGTTACTTTTAATAACAGGTTTTTGTCGGAAGTAATTCGAGCAATCTGGGCAAGAACAAAAAGGTATTCTTCAGGTTTTGATTGCGGCCCTATAACCAGAAAAATGATATTTACCGGTTTACCGGATTGCGAAAAATATACACCGTTTGGGCAAACAGAAATCGCTACGATAATATCCGATACCGAATCGAGCCGGCAATGGGGTACGGCTATACCGTTTCCGATATCTGTGGGTGAAAGTTTTTCCCTCTCAAGAATCGCCTGAAGAATCTGTTCCTGCGAAACGTTATGTATAACATCACAAACGTTATTCACTGTTGTTAAAAGAACCTCATCTTTATCATGATCCTGATTAAAGATAAAAACGAGTTCCGGGATTATATAATTCTTAAGTCTTGTACCCATAAATATTTATCCGGTTTGAAATATTTTACTGTTCTTAATGGTTCAGGATATTTCCTATATAAGATAATGTTTTTAAAGTCGCTCCCTGAAGAGATTTAACCGCGCCGATCGAATTTTCCTTGAGTTTATCTCTGATTGATTTGTATAAAAGTAGATTCAGGATAGTTTCTATCAGTTCACTTTTATTGTTCACCATGATACCTGCTTCAGCCTCAACCATTTTCTTAACGACTTCCCTGAAATTATCCATATATGTTCCGAATACAACAGGTATACCAAGCGATGCCGGTTCAAGAATATTCTGCCCGCCACCCGGAGCGATCATGCTTTTGCCGATAAACGCCACGGTTGCAATGGAATATATATGTCTCAGTTCACCCATGGTATCAAGAAGAATTACATCAATTGTTTTGCTTATTGTGCCGGATTTATCGAGATCAGTTTTTTTTATGTAATTGAAATTATGATCGCGGATTAGTTTTTCCACTTCCTGAATCCGTTCGGGATGGCGTGGCGCGAGGATAAATTTCAATCCGTCAACCTTTCTTCTGGCCTGATTGAAAACATCGAGCATGATTTCGTCTTCACCATGATGAGTGCTTCCCGCCACAAGAACCGGTGTTGAACTGTCCCAACCGAGCCGGGAAATTATCGAATCGCAGATTTTCCGGTTGATTTCGATTTTTAGGGAAGTATCGTATTTTATGTTGCCGGTTACTTTAACTCTATCTCTGTCTATACCTAATCCGATAAGTTTATCCGCGTCGGTTTGTTCCTGCATACAAAAGAATTTAACTGATTTTGTGCATTCATTAAATAACCCGCGCAATTTGCTGTATCCGGAATACGATTTTTGTGAAATGCGCCCGTTTACAAGGACTACCGGGATATTGTGTCTGTATGCTTCCATAAGGAAGTTGGGCCATATCTCGGTTTCCATGATTATGATCAGGCGGATATCAAACTTTTTGAAAATCGAATGAAATATATGAAAAAAGTCCAGTGGAAAATAAATCACCGTTATTTTCGGGTCGTTCTCATATTTGGTTCTGGCAACTTTCTGCCCTGTCGCGGTAGTTGTGGATAAAATAAAATTATTATCAGGATAAAGCTGTTTCAGCTGGTCAAGAAGTGGAAAAGATGCTTGTACTTCACCTACGGAAACCGCGTGAAACCAGATCAGGTTACCTTTTTTGAGTGCGTTTTTGCCGTTTTGCGATAAAAAACCGAGTCTTTGATAAATTCCTTCTTTATACTTTTCTTTAGTTAATACCTTATAGACAAAAAAAGGCGCAGTTACCGTAAAAAAACTGTATAGAAGCGAATTATATAATATCCTGAAAAACAAAAATTTCCCGGATTCAATTTTACTGTTCATTATGCCCTCGGATGTGATTTCTGATAAATTTTTTTCATTTGCTCCGTTGTTACGTGCGTATAAATCTGGGTTGTCGATAAACTTTCATGGCCGAGCAGTTCCTGGACGGATCTCAAATCCGCTCCGGCGTTGAGAATATGAGTGGCGAACGAATGGCGCAATGAATGCGGTGAAAACCTTCTGTCAAGCCCGGTAGGTATGGAATATTTTTTAAATATTCGTCTTACGCTCCGGTCTGTCAGTTTTGTGCCTCTCTGGTTTAAAAACAGTGTGGTTGTGGTTTTGCGGGTTTCCTCAAGCAAGGTTTTGCGCGATTGCAGGTAATCGGTCAATGCCCTGTAAGCCGGCGGGCCGAGCATTACGATTCTTTCTTTTCTTCCTTTCCCCTGAACTTTAATTGAGTCGCTTAAAACGTCAATATCTTTTAAGCAAAGGTCAACGAGTTCGCCAACACGCATACCGGTACTGTATATCATCTCAAGTATTGCTTTGTCGCGGATAGATGCGAAATCGGCGCCATTGGGTTTTTCCACAAGATTTTGGACGGTTTTCTCATCGATCACTTTAGGAAGCGAGCGTCCTCTTACCGGAGACGAAAACTCAAGAAACGGGTTTTTCAGGTTCTGGTCTTTCCTGCATAAAAAACGGAAAAAAGATCTAAGCGACGACAATTTTCGGGCCACGGATTTATCTTTAAGGCCCGATCTCTTTAACGATGCGAAATAAGAATTTGCCGTGCTATCAATATCGCCGGAACAAAAATCAATTTTTTTCCGGTCAATATAATTTATGAAATCGGATATATCTCTTTTGTATCCGCGCAAAGTATGAAAAGAAGCGTTTCTTGCGCCTTCCAGAAACCTGCAGAAAGTTTCAAGCTCGTTTTGTAAATTATCCGTTGTCATTTTTTATTCACATCACCTATATTTTCAATAGAATTAGTGATAAACTTGCATTTTGGATATTTCGAGCATCCGTAAAAAGGTTTTCCCCTTTTACCACTGCGTTTAATAAGAACCCCATCGCATCCTTCATTCGGACAGGGAATTCCGGTATCTTCTTTTTTTGTATCTTTAGCCTTGACCGGTTTTGTTGTTTTGCATTCCGGATACCCGGAACAGGCCAGGAATTGACCGAACCGTCCTTTGCGCAGAACCATCGGTTTGCCGCACTTTTCGCATGTTTCTTCAGTAACTTGCGGCTGGATTTCTTTCACAGGAACAATTTCGCCTTCTTCATTTTTCTCATAGTTAAGTGTATTTTTACAGTCGGGATATCCTGAGCAAGCGAGAAAACCGCCTGTTTTGCCCCACTTGATAATCATGACGTTGCCGCATTTTTCGCATTTTATGTCGGTAGGGAGCGATTTGCTTTTCATATTCTTTTTCGCGTTTTCCAGATCGGTTGAGAATTCGCTATAGAACTGTTTTATTATTTCAATCCAGTTTTTTTGGCCTTTCTCTATCTCATCGAGATCGGTTTCCATTCCCGCGGTAAACTTTTCGTTCATAATTTTTGCAAAATTTTCCGTCAGGGTTTGAGTTACAATTATTCCAAGTTCGGTTGGATGAAATTTTCCTTTGATTTTTTTCGTATAATTTTTATCCTGGATCCGCTCCATAATAGCGGCGTATGTGCTTGGCCTGCCTATTCCGTTTAGTTCAAGTTCCTTTATAAGAGTTGCTTCGGAAAATCTTGGAGGCGGTTGTGTAAAATGTTGTTTCGGATTGAGTTTGAGCAGGTTCAGCATATCGTTTTTCTTCATATCGGGGAGATTCGGTTCTTCCTGATCTTCCGAATCATCTGCTGATTTTTCTTTATCTTCTTTTTCTATATATAGTTTCATAAACCCATCGAACTTTATTATAGAACCGGTTACCCTGAACAGGTATTTTCCCGCGGTAATATCGACTGAGGTTTGGGCTATTATCGCCTGTTCCATCTGGCAAGCCACAAACCGTTTCCATATGAGCGAATACAGCTTGAACTGATCTGCGGTGAGGTGTTGTTTTACGCTTTCCGGGGTAATCCATGGCGAAGTTGGGCGAATTGCCTCATGGGCATCCTGCGCTGATTTTTTTGTGGTGTATACCTGAGGTTTAGCGGGCAGATAATTTTTGGAGAACTCTTTTTCAATAAAATCGCGAGTATCTTTGATAGCGGATTCGGCGATTCTTGTTGAATCTGTTCTCATATAAGTTATGAGTCCTGTTGAACCTTCTTTGCCGAGTTCAATACCTTCATATAATGTCTGGGCGATCATCATTGTTTTTGATGCGGTGAACGAAAAATGGCGCGATGCTTCCTGCTGGAGTGTACTTGTGATGAAAGGAGCGGAAGGGCGTCTTTTTTTGTCCTGTTTCTTTATATCCGATACAATAAAATCGCTTTTTTTAAGATATGATATTGCGGATTCGGCAGAATCCTGGTTTTCGATTTTAATATTTTTGTCGTTTTCTTTTACAAGTTTGGCGTGAAACTGAACTTTATCTTTTGTTTCAAGCTCGGCTATTATCGACCAGTATTCTTCTTTCTTGAAATTCCTGATTTCTTCTTCCCTGTCGCAGATCATTTTCAGCGCAACCGACTGAACCCTCCCGGCGCTTAAACCTGTAGCGAGCCTGCCCCACAGAAGCGGGCTTATCTGATAACCGACCAGTCTGTCGAGTATCCTGCGTGCCTGTTGTGCGTTGACTTTATTTGAATCTATTTTTCCAGGCGATTTAAATGCGTCCTGAATGGCGGTTTTTGTTATTTCATTGAAAGTTACCCTGTAAATATCGACTTTTTTGGAAGACAGCTCATTGGCTATATGCCATGCGATAGCTTCTCCTTCGCGGTCAGGGTCGGGAGCGAGATATACGGATTTTTTGCCGGATGCGGATTTTTTCAGTTCGTCGACAATTTTGTTTTTCCCTTTGATTACCGTATATTGAGGCTCAAAATTTTTCTCAATATCGATACCGAGTTTGTTTTTGGGGAGATCTTTTATATGTCCGAGCGAAGATTTGACTTCAAAATTTTTACCTAAGTATTTGTTAATAGTTTTTGCTTTAGCCGGAGATTCTACTATAACCAACGAGTCCGCCATAACGTTCACCCCACTTTTAATTTACGGCTATATTATCTTCCACTGCGTAATATTTGCCGGGAAGTTGCCGAATTAGTTTTTTCATTTCCAGAGTCAACAGCAAAACCGATATTTCCGGTGAAGGCATATCGCATAGATCTGTGATCTCTTCTATATGTAAAGGTTTTTTAAAGATAATTTCAACTAATTTCTGTTCTTTATCTGATAATTTTAATTTTATCATTTGTTTATTTTCGGCTGGATGTGGTTTAACCTGAGCTGTATTTTGTTTCGAAAGGTATGGTACTTCGCGGAATATGTCGTCGGCGGATTGAATGAGCGACGCGCCTTGTTTTATAAGGGAATTCGCTCCTTCTGATGTGGGCTGGTCGATGTTGCCGGGTATGGCGAATACTGTTCTTCCCTGATCGAGGGCGAATCCGGCGGTAATCAGTGTACCGCTAACTGCTGATGCTTCAACCACGACTGTTGC
>CAYVGJ010000009.1:31987-105775 GCA_964451165.1 uncultured bacterium | reverse complement strand
CCGTTTGATGCGAGATCAAACGCTATCTTTTTCGCGGTTCGTTTTCCGTAATCGGTTGGTTTGCGTGTTCCGACAATGGCGATTGAGTTCATATCCTGATCGGTGATATTGCCTTTGATATACAGCACGAGCGGCGGGTTATGGATCTGTTTCAGTTGAGTCGGATAATTGTCGTCGCAGATTGCCACTAAAGAACATCCCGATTTTTTAAGAAGATCGAGTTCTTTTTGTAAAACCCCGCTGTTGCGTTTCTCTAAGATTGATGCGATAGTTGGTTTGCGGATACCCGGAATTTGTTCAAGTTCGCTTGCCGGAGCGAAAATTGCGTCGGTGAGGGTTGCGTATCGTTGTTTGAGAAGCTGGATGGTTCGGTATCCGACGCTGATCAGATTAAAAAATATTAAACATTCTTTTTCGTTCAATATGAAATTCCTTATTCGATTTAGATTCAGGTTATTAGTCAAATTCGGATAAATCGAGTTTCCACAACTTATTTTCTTTAACGACGGGTATTTTTACTTCATGCCCGAGGTCGTCCTGAATATATAGTATAGCTTTATCGCCTGATTCCTCAACATATATTACTTTAGAAGTTTTAAATAACGCGAGTGACGATGATTTCGCGGTTTCCTGTTCTTTGTCGCGGATAGACATGGCGTTCAGGAAAAAATTTCGTCCGTCGAGTTCGTTGAGTTCTTTTTCGGTCATACCCATAGAGTTCAGCATTTTTTTTCTTGCTTCGGGAGCGAGTTTACCGAAATTATCCTGCATATATTTTACCTGATCGTTAAAATTTTCTTTGCTTTTTTTAGATAACATAAACCAGTATTTGTCCCAGTTTTTGTTCAGTATAGATTTCTTGGTGATATTGAATGCGGCTGTGGGTGTGGTAGGTTTTTTTTCACAACCTGTAATTGAGCTGATTAAAAATAACAATAGTGTTGATGCGATTATTTTATTCATGGTTATCATATTTATAATTTTTTTAGTAGATAATAAAGATAAATTTAAAAAAACGCTGTTTTTTCTTATTCGTGAAAATAAGAAAGTATGAAAACCAATGTGTCATTTCTTCTAAAGGTTACATGTTTCGATGAGAAAAAGCCATATATCATTCCTGCAGAACAGGAATATGGCATGAAGTATTCCCTGTTTCCAAAAATATACTGGAAAACCAAAGACAACTTCATATCTTGATTCCTGATCAATCAGGAATGACATTTTCGGGGGGTGGGCGTAACCCTTCACGTATCCGTTTTTTGGGTATTAAGCGTGATTATGAATGAAAATTTTCTTAATTGTTAATTTTGGAATAACTTTAATTAAAGCAAAATTACTGAATATCATGAGAAGAGGAATCAATGGTAGACGATAACGGATAGTACTAACTGTTAACATGTGAATACCTGTGTAATAAAAAAAGATTAGTATTATCAGAAAAGCTTTTTTATTTTTCTCTTTTATTGAAAAGATAATTCCCATGAACCCTGTAAATAAAACAATCAGGTAACAAAGAAGCCATATGATTCTAAATAAAGTTTCAGAGTCGAAATTATCAATATTTATATTCCTAACTGGAGGCGACCAGAACAAAAATAGCCTTTTAAAACATAATTTTATATAAGATAATGGGTTGGACTTTATAAAATCCAATGCCTGTTCCGATGCTATTCTGTTTAGGTCGTATTCCATTGATGCGACAACTGACAAAGGGACATCTCTAAATGATTTAGGCTTAGGACAATTAATTTTTACGGGCATAAACTCTCCTGTTGCGTTAGGATTATTGCCAATTAATAAATTAACGCCAATATTCGTCGAAATAGGTACTATTTCTCTGAAAATAAAATAATTTCTTAAAGTCCACGGGAAAATAGTCAAAATTGTTGATAAAAATATTATAAGAAATCTTTTTAAAACTTCATTTTTATTTTTTTTATCTTTTTGAATAATAAAGAACATCCAGATAAATAAAAATGGGATAAAATATAAAGCAATTTCTCGCGTTAATGAAGACAAACCAATTAATATTCCCGCAATTATTCCATAAAAAGTTTTTAAATTTTCCACATAAACATAAATAAAATATAACGATGTAAGAAATAAAAAAATAAAAAGATCTTCTGATAAAAATTCGGAAGGTTGCTTTATCATTTCAGGATAGAAAATAAAAAAAGATATTAAAAAAAACATGTTTAAGTTGTTAAAAATTTTTCTTCCGATAAGGAACAATATAAAACAGGAAAAAAGGTTTAATAAAGATTGCATTAAGCCTATAAAATAATAATTTGATGAAATTTTATACAAAATGCCCAAAAAACAAGAATATAACGGAGGCCAAAAAGAAATATAATTGTGTCCAAAAATTCCTATTCCATTGGCGACATTCATGGCTGTTTCACTATAAAATATCTCGTCACCTTCAAGTGCTTTATTGGGAGAAATATATAGGAACGTTATTCGTAAAAGTAAACCTATAATGAATAATAATAAGAACCACAACTTATTTGTCATTAAAAAGGAATTAGTTTTCATTTCTTCAGGCGCCGATCATGTTTTCTTTGCGCCAGAATGGCGATAGCTGGCGCAGATTCTCGATTATCGGGGGCAGTATCTCGATAACCTTATCCACCTCGGCCTCAGTATTATAGCGCGACAGGCTGAACCTGATCGATCCGTGCGCCGCGGTAAACGGCACGCCCATCGCCCGCAATACGTGCGACGGTTCAATCGAGCCTGACGTACACGCAGAGCCGGATGAGGCGCAAACACCGTGCTCGTTCATCATCAGCAGAATCGATTCTCCCTCGACAAACTCGAAACTGATGTTTGTCGTGTTCGGTAACCTCGATGTTTTGTGTCCGTTGAGCATGGCGCTTGGTATTTTTGCGAGCAGTTCGTTCTCAAGTTTGTCTCTGAGATACATAACCGATGTGTTTTCTTCTTTCATATGTTCTTCAGCAAGCGCGCAGGCGTATCCGAGCCCTACAATCGACGCTACGTTTTCCGTACCTCCGCGCCGTCCGCTTTCCTGATGCCCGCCGAGAATATACGGTTTAAACCGTGTGCCCCGCCGTATGTACAGCACGCCGACACCTTTAGGAGCGTGCAGTTTATGCCCCGACAACGACAGCATATCCACCGGAATTTTTTCCATATCCACCGGGATTTTGCCGATTGTCTGAACAGCGTCGGTATGAAAAACCGCTCCGCGTTCTTTCACGATTTCCGCTATTTTGTCGATAGGGTAGACGACTCCCGTTTCGTTATTTGCCCACATTACGCTGACGATAGCGGTTTTATCGGTGATTGAATCGCGCAGTTGATCGAGGTTGATCATTCCTTCGCGGTCGACGGGCAGGTATGTTATGGAGTAACCTTTTTTCGATAAGTAGTTGCACATGTTTATTATGGCGGAATGCTCGACTTTTGTTGTAACCACATGTTTTTTCTCAGGGTAACATTCCAGAGCGGCGACTATTGCGGTGTTGTCGCTTTCCGTTCCGCAACTGGTGAATATGATCTCTTTCGGGTGCGCGTTAAGTATGTTGGCGACTTGCTGGCGGGCGTAATCGATATCGCGTTTTACTTTACCGCCGAATTCGTGCATGCTTGATGGGTTGCCGTAAGTCTGGCAGAAATACGGGATCATTTTCTCAAACACATATGGATCGACTTTTGTGGTGGCGTTATTATCGAAATAGATCGGTTCCATTATTTGACCTCCTCAACGATAATCTGGTCGTCGACAAGTTCGCGGAGTTTCATCTCAACCGCGTCTTTAAGCGTAAATTTGGCTGATGGGCATCCGACACAGGTACCGCGCAGAGCAACCAGCACTTTGTTGCCCACAATATCGATCAGGTCGATTCCGCCACCGTCAGCTTCCATCTGAGGGCGGATTTCGCGGTCGATGGTAGTCTGAATTAGAGCCATTTTCTGTATGTTGGTTAAAGGTTTCGAAGGTTTTTTTAATGCCGATTCGGATTCTACGCTTCCCTGTACTTTGCTGATGATTTCCTCGATCTCGGATTTGCAGTGTCCGCATCCGCCTCCGGCTTTGCAATAGTTGGTAACCTGTTCTACGGACGTCAGGTTATTTTCTCTTATTACTTTGGCGATCAGTTCGTCGGTAACACCAAAACAGGTGCATATGATTCTGCCTTCTTCGTGGTAATGTTCATGATCGGTGGTTTCCTGTCCGAGGTATTGTGAGATAGCTTTTTCGAGAGCTTCCTGTCCCATAACCGAACAATGCATTTTTTCCTGGGGAAGCCCGCCGAGATAATCGGCAATATCTTTATTTGTGATTCGTTTGGCTTCATCGATTGTTTTACCGATAATCAGTTCGGTTAATACTGATGACGAGGCGATAGCGCTTGCACAACCGAACGTTTTGAATTTCGCGTCGATTATTTTTTTTGTGTCTTTATCTATTTTAAGCGTAAGGTACAGTGCGTCTCCGCAGGTTATGTTGCCCACGTTTGCCCACGCGTCCGGATTTTCTATCTCGCCGGTATTTTTCGGGTGCAGAAAATGTTCTTTAACTTGAGGTGTGTATTCCCACATATTGAAAATCTCCTGTGATTATATTTTTTATCAGTATTTTATTGCACGGAAAAGTTTATACGCAATATAAATTAACCACAAAACGATAAATAAACCAAGAAGTTTTATAATCTTCTTTTTCAGTTTGAGTTTCTCTTCCCGGATTTTTAATTCATTTTTTTGCGTAATTTTTTCCGGCTGAACTTTTAATTTAGATTCATTTTTATTGGTGGGGGTTAATTTTTTGGTGGCGGTTTTGGTTTGAGGTTTTTTTTTTGATTTGTCTGTGTTTTTTTGAACGGGTTTTTTCTTTGTTTCTACGGGTTTACCTTCGTTATCGAAATTTTTTACGGCGGATTCGTCAACCTTCTCTAACCCGAAAAATTTTTTTATGCCTGAAAAAATATTGAATCCGAGGAATTTTTCAATATCGGAAAACGCTTTACTGTCGAAAAATGAATTTCGGTTGATTTGGGTTATTTCGTTTTGTTTAAAGGTTTTGGAATCTTCGGACAATATATTTTCATAAAGGATAAATTCTTTGTTTAGTTTGTATTCCTTGATAAATCCATAAAAAATTTCGTTTTTGACGGTTTTTAGTGAATCGAGGAGTATGTAGCCGGGATATATTTTGCCTGTCCACCTGTCCTGAATTTCAATATACAGTTTATTCGTATCGCAGTGTTCCTCATTTTCTTTGAGGCGGAAAACTCTTGTTTTTTCCGGCTCGACAATTACCCATCGGATATTATGATTGTTTGAGGTGTTTAGATCAGGGTTATAGATTTCCACTGTTTTTTCTTCGGTTTTTATAAATTTGAATCCGCTTTGTGTCTGGTTCTTCTCAAAAAAGTAAGAATTGTTTTTGTAATTTATCTGATATATTTCTTCAGATTCGCTCATTTTTGTGTATCCCATGAATGTAAACGGAAACGGTACGGAGTCTATGGATGTGATGTACAGGTTATGTTCGGGTTTATCAACGGAGTCGATGAGCATATTCTGAGCTTTTATTGCCTGCTCGCCCGAAGGATTACTGCTTATAAGCGAATCAAGTTCGGTAAACCCTGTGTAGAAATAGCCGTTTTTAAAAAGGTATTCTCCCCGGTCAAGCAACCTATCTGCCAGACTTTTATTTACTAACTCGGCGACAATTTCCATATATAACTTATTGAGTTGTTCGGTGTCAGCTGATTCTGGGTTTTCAATCGAAAAATATTTTAGTAATGCCTCGGTATATTGTTTGGATGCAATATAATATTTTATTTGTGGTATGGAGTTGTTATTTTTTTCGATTTGTATTTTTTTTTCGAGAATAGACTGTGTATCGGCAGTGGAGAAAGAGAGAATGTTATCCATTTTGTTTTTTCCGATACTGAGGCGCATTGTAGTTTTACCTACGGGATAATCCACATATATTTTTCCTTCATCTTCATTGAGGCAGAATCCCTGTATTTTATTACCCATTTTTGTTTCAACATAATCGAGAAATATATAGGCTCGGTAAGTTAGGTTCTGCTGGATATTAGAAATCCGTGCCGAAAAATGGCGGTATGTTTCCTTTGTATTGTTTTGAAGCAGGTTATACGGCAGGTCCGTAAGCGGGATGAGTTCGATGGAGCGGGTGATATCATCATAAGAGGTTATTTTATAGTAAAGTATGTTATCGCCTATTTGTTTATAAAAAATCTTATTTTGAAAATTAAATACAAGATATTTCGTATTGTTTATTTCTTTTGTGCCGGAAAAAACAAGTTTGTCTTCGCGCAGGGATATGGAATATATTTTGAATCGAAACATCTCATCCGCGAGTGTTTCTTTAATTTGTGCCCGTGTTTCGTTATAAACTTTATCCACAGGGTAAGATACGATAATATTTTCTGCCAGTTCATATGCCGGATACGTTTGATTCGACTGTATCAGAGACGTAATTTTCCTGTAAATAGCGTCTTGTGAATACTGGTTCTGCATCATCCTGATGAGATTTTCTTTTTGCTGTTTTGCGTCCTCAAGGTACTTTGATTGCGGAAATGTTCGTATAATATGATCAAACAGCACAATAGATTTTGCGATATCGGATTTTTCCTGAGCCTCAATGGCGGTTTTATATGTTTTTTCGTCGGAATCAAAAATGTCGAGCGGATTTTTCTCTTTCGCTACCAATCGGTTGGGGGCAAAAAACATGTTTGATCCGGCAAAAACAAGAAAACCGGTTATATATATGAATATAATTTTGAAAATTATTTTTGACATAATTAATTATGTTTATATGGAAAAGTTTATATTTTAAATTAAAATAAATTCTTATAAATATCCTGCATTTTGCAGCGTTATTAAGTCAAAATGACTTAACTGATGCGGATTATTCATAAGTATATAAACGGCAAAAAATGAATTTATATGCGAAAAAAGGTAAAAAATTTCAATATTTAAAAAAATTATCAAAAAAAGTTGTTAATTATAAGAAAATTATTTTATTAATACTCTAAGTATAAAATTTTGATTAAAAGAAAAACGGAAACAAGTCCGATTTAAATCTCATTAAAAATTTTTTTTGTGTAAATAAATATTTTTATAGTCTAAATTAAAAAAAATGTATAATAAGTTTATATGGCTTGTTTGAACAACCGAAAATGAGAATGAATATGGGGTTTGCGAGTTATGAATAAAATTGAGTTGGGATGGCTACCTGAGAAAGTGATCGTCCGGGTAGTGGGAAAAGGATGTTTTATAAACAGCAGAAACTTTAAGGAAGCGTTAATGAAACTCCTTGAAGGAAATTATGATGAGATAATTATAGATTTATGTGACTGCAAAGGTATGGATAGCACTTTCATTGGGGTATTGACAGGTATAACCTTAAAAAATTTGAAAAAGAGACAGAAACACATTGTTCTGGCGAATATCAGCAAGACAAATCGTGAATTGCTCGATACGCTTGGTGTTTTGAGGTTCTTTGAGATTGATGAAGAACCTTCTACGTTTGAGACAAATTTTGAGTCTGTAATAGATACACCTGAAGATCCTGATGACGCCATAAGCCAGATAAAACATATTCTCGAGGCCCATGAAAACCTTATGAAAGCCGATGAGAAAAATGTGGAACGGTTCAAGACAGTTCAGCAGGCTTTAGAACATGATCTTGCTGATAAGATTGAACGTAAGAAGAAGACTGAACCCAAAGAATAAAGTTCCTTGAATAATTTGGAATTTATTTTGATCAGAATCAATATTTAAGTTAAATTCAGAATGGTAAAGAGGATCATCAAATTTTTATTTTCCTGTTGTTATTATTAAATGTTGTTATATTGTTTTTTTCGCTCCGATTGATTCAGCGGTGCAGAGAGCTTGAAGCGTCCCAAGTATTGCTGATTGAAGAAAAGAATACAGTGATTGATTTTCTTCGCGAAATCGGGACTGCCAGTTCGGATTCAATGAAAATAGATGATTTGCTGACACTGGTAATGCATACCGCCCGAAGAGCTACTGACGCAAGCGCTGGAGCGGTTTATTTGCTTGAACCGAATGGAGTCATGACCGCCCATGTTATTGAGGGACTGTTTCCTCCTCTTGTTGAAATAAAATCAAATACCGAAAACAAATGGACCAGCAAACAGAAATATATTCACGATCTGGTAAAATCGTACCCGATAAAATCCGGTGAAGGGATTCTGGGTAAAGTGATGGAAGACGGCCAACCTCGGATTATTGATGCCGATGAAGAAGGCAACGAAGATATTATACCTAAATACAAATCCGATTTTCTCAAAACAAAAAGCCTGATGGTTGTTCCCATGAAATTGAAAAATAAATTGTTAGGCGTTATGGCTGTGGTAAACAAAAGGTATGGTGAACGTTTTAAACCGCAAGACCTGACTATTCTCGAATCGCTCGCCGAACAGGCATCAATCGCGATAACCAACGTTAAATTATCCATTGCTTTAGCTGAACGAAAACAATTTGAGTGGGAAATCAAAGTTTCGGAAGATATTCAAAGGCTTCTGCTTCCAAAAGAACTTCCAAAGATACATGGGTATAGCATAGGTACTCTCAATAAACCCGTACGGAGCCTTGGAGGAGACTATTACGATATAGTTAATCTCGATTACGACCGCTATGGGTTTATTATCGCAGATGTATCTGGCAAAGGTGTTCCCGGTGCGCTTACCATAGCGATATTCAGGAGTTTGTTTCGCAATTACGCGGTAAAATATCAGTCGCCCGCGAGAGTTCTGATTGAAATCAACAACTGGTTGTTCGGTGAAATAAAGGAAGATATGTTTATAACAGCTCTTTATGCCATACTTTATCCGAAAGAAGGCCGGATTGTCTGGAGCAGGGCAGGGCATGAACCGATACTGTTCTATTCCAAACGCGAACAGGCAGTTCATGCGTTTTCAGGTATGGGTGTAATGATGGGTATGACTTTTGGCAAGGAATTCGATTCCTATATTGAGGAGAATGAACTCAATATAGGTTCCGGAGATATTCTGACTATGTATACGGATGGGGTAATTGAAGTGCAGAATAAAAGCGGGCAGGAGTTCGGCAGAGACAATGTGGCTCAAACAATACGCGCCAACGCCTCAAAAAATCCCAGAGAGATGATAGACCAGATTACATCGCAAATCAAAAACTTTTCCGGATCCTCAAATTTTCAGGACGATTTAACTCTCCTTGTACTAAAGAGAGACTGAGAGTTAACGGTTTATTGCGCAAATCCTGAGTTTTCATAATAATCGCAAAATATCATTCGCAATGGAATCCAGCTGATTGGATGAATAACGATAAACAGTATTCGATATTGATTTGCCAAAGAAATTTATGTTACCAATAAAAATATATTGACAAATCATTTTAGCTATTTATTTTATTTTTTGTTTATTGTAGTATATATGGATTAAAAATTTGAACCGGAATGGTAGGGGAGAAAAAATGGCAGATAACATGGAAAAAAATAACATGAAAAATGAAGAAGCAAACAACCATGAGCCGGAAACTGTGGAAACTGAAGTTGGCAAAAGTGCTGAGGATAATATCACGATATCGAAAGCTGAATATGAACAACTTATTCAGGATCAGGCGAAATCTGCTGAGTATTTCGATCAGATGTTGCGTATTCAGGCGGAATTTGAGAATTACCGCAAACGAATGAGCAAAGAGAAAACCGATTTTTTAAAATATGCCAACGAAAAATTGATATCGGAGATTCTGCCTATTCTGGATAATTTTAACCGGGCATTGGTTGCTCTTGAAGACCATGTAACCAAACAGAACCATAAATTCTTTGAAGGTGTTGAGATGATTTACCGTCAGATCAACAACCTCATGGAAAACCATGGAGTCAAACCAATTGAATCGGAAGGAAAGGCGTTTGATCCGTCAATACATCACGCTGTGCAGATAGTTGAAACAAACGATGTTCCTGAAGGTACAGTTGTGCAGGAGCTGGCAAAAGGTTATACCTTAAACGACAGGTTAATCCGTGCCGCTACTGTAATTGTATCCAAGCCGAAATCGGATAACCAACAGGAAAATAATTAAATATAAATCAACAATAAAATTTTAATGATAAATTTCAGGAGGTCTTTGAAATGGCGAAAGGTAAAGTAATAGGAATAGACCTTGGTACAACCAACTCCTGCGTCGCGGTAATGGAAGCAGGAGAACCGATAGTTATACCAAATGCCGAAGGTGGGCGTACAACGCCGTCTGTAGTCGGGTTTGCGGCGTCAGGCGAAAGGCTGGTCGGATCTGCCGCCAAAAGGCAGGCAGTAACAAATTCCGAAAACACTGTGTTTTCAATAAAACGTTTTATGGGAAGAAGATTTGATGAAGTAACCGAAGAGATGACTCTCGTCCCATACAAGGTAAGCCAGAAAGGCGATAACGTTGGAGTTAAAATCAGAGACAAAGAGTACACACCGCCGGAAGTATCGGCGATGATTCTTCAAAAGATGAGACAAACCGCCGAAGATTTTCTCGGGCAAAAGGTTACTCAGGCAGTAATAACAGTTCCGGCGTATTTTAACGACAGCCAGCGCCAGGCAACCAAAGATGCGGGAAAAATAGCCGGTTTAGAAGTATTGCGAATAATAAACGAGCCTACTGCCGCATCGCTTGCTTATGGACTTGATAAGAAAAGAGATGAGAAAATAGCCGTTTATGATTTGGGCGGAGGTACTTTCGATATATCCATACTCCAGCTTGGAGAAGGCGTATTTGAAGTATTGTCCACAAACGGAGATACACATCTCGGAGGCGATAATTTCGATCAGAAAATTATCGACTGGCTTGCCGATGAGTTCAAGAAAGAGAACAGTATAGATTTACGCCAGGACAGAATGGCATTGCAAAGGTTAAAAGAAGCGGCTGAGAAAGCCAAATGCGAATTGTCGACTACTCTTCAGTCGGAAATAAACCTTCCGTTTATCACAGCCGACGCTTCAGGGCCAAAACACCTTTCAATGACATTGAGCCGTGCAAAACTTGAACAGCTTGTTGCTGATTTGCTTGAAAGAACAAAAAAACCTTGTTATCAGGCACTGAAAGACGCGAAACTGTCCGCCTCTGATATAGATGAGGTGGTGCTTGTTGGCGGGCAAACAAGAATGCCTTCCGTTCAGGCTCTGGCAAAAGAGATTTTCGGAAAGGAACCTCACAAAGGTGTCAATCCTGATGAAGTAGTGGCTATTGGTGCCGCTATTCAGGGTGCGGTTCTTGCAGGTGAAGTGAAAGATGTGCTCCTTCTTGATGTAACCCCGCTTTCTCTTGGCATAGAAACACTTGGCGGTGTATCCACTAAACTTATAGAGCGAAATACAACTATACCTTGCCAGAGAAAACAAATATTTTCAACAGCCGCCGATAGCCAGACTGCAGTAAGCATTAATGTGCTTCAGGGCGAACGCGAGATGGCGATAGATAACCGCTCGCTTGGCAGGTTTGACCTTGTCGGTATCCCTCCTGCTCCTCGGGGAATTCCTCAGATCGAGGTTGTTTTCGATATCGATGCTAACGGTATCCTGCATGTCGGCGCGAAAGACCTTGGTACAGGCAAAGAACAGAAAATCAGGATCGAGTCATCAAGCGGGTTAAGTGAAGACGAAATAAATAAAATGGTTAAGGAAGCACAGGAACATTCTGAGGAAGATAAAAAGAAAAAAGAGCTGATTGAGGTTAGAAATCAGGCAGATACACTTATTTATACCGTCGAGAAGACAATAAAGGAACATAGCGATAAAATCCCGGCTGACGAAAAAGATAAAGCTGAATCTGCTTTGAAAAGTCTTCAGGAAAAAGTACAATCAGATGATCTAAACGCCATAAAATCAGCTATGGAAGAACTGACAAAAGCTTCCCATAAAATAAGCGAAATAATGTACCAGGAAGCAACCAAAGCACAAGCTCAGCAACAGCAACAAGCGCCTGAAGAAGAAAAAACCGAGAAACCTCAGGACGAAAAGAAAAAAGACGACAATGTAGTTGATGCTGACTATGAGGTTATGGATGACGACGACAAAAAATAATTTGTTCAAGGAATAATATTACACATGGCAAAACGTGATTATTACGAGGTACTTGGAATTCCCAAAGACGCATCTGTCGATGATATAAAAAAATCGTACAGAAAACTTGCCCTGAAATATCATCCGGATAAAAACCCGGGAAACAAAGAGGCTGAAGAAAAATTTAAAGAAGCGGCTGAAGCATATGAAGTATTATCTGATGCTGAGAAGAAGAAACGTTATGATCAGTTCGGTCATGAAGGAGTAAGTTCTTCATTCGGGCAAGGCGGGTTCCAGTGGTCTGATTTTACGCATTATACTGATTTTGAGGATATTCTCGGCGATTTATTTGGAGGCGGAGGCGGAATTTTCGGCGATTTGTTCGGGGGCAGAAGATCAGGCGCGTCACGCAAAATGTATCGCGGAAGCGATTTGCGGTACGATATGGAAATAGAGTTTCTGGAATCGGCAACAGGTTGTAGTAAAGAAATAAAATTCAATAAACAAACTACCTGTTCAACATGTAATGGAGACGGTACGGCGCCAGGATCAAAGAAAGAGACTTGCCAGCATTGCGGCGGAGCGGGGCAGATACGGATATCACAGGGATTTTTCTCAATCAACAGGACTTGCGATGTATGTTCCGGAACCGGTAAAGTAATCAAAAATCCATGTCCGTCTTGCAGGGGTACCGGAAGGGCTGTCAAAGAAAAGAAACTGTCGATAAAGGTTCCAGCGGGTATCGAAGACGGTGCGAGGCTTAAATTGAGCGGCGAGGGCGAGGATGGTTTATACGGAGGCCCTGCCGGAAGCCTGTATGTTGTTATTCATGTTAAGGAACATCCATTTTTTACAAGAGAAGCGAATAACCTTATTTGCGAGTTGCCTGTGAGTTTTCCGAAAGCGGCTTTGGGCGGTGAAGAGGATGTGCCTACGCTCGATGGAAAAGTGCGACTGAAAATACCTGCCGGCACTCAGAGCGGGAAGGTGTTCCGGATAAGAGGAAAAGGGTTTCCCGACCTGCATGGTTACGGACAGGGCGACCTTCTTATCAAGGTAATTGTTGAGGTCCCTACAAAGTTGACTGAAGAACAGAAATCGCTATTGCGAAAGTTTGCTGAAATCAGTGGTGAAGAAATATATCCGATGATGAATTCTTTTTTCCAGAAGGCAAAAAATTTTTTTAAAGGAAAATAATTGAAAAGAAGACGGTTCTTTGCCCCTTCAAAACATTGGCAGGATAAGTTAATCATTCTTGATAGTGAACAAACTCATCATCTGAAAGATGTCCTGCGCGTAAAAATTGGCGAATCGATAATTTGTTTTGATGAAACGGGCCGTGAATGTTGTGCCGAAATAAACAGTTATTTACCTTCCGGCGCGGAACTTAAGATAACAGACTTTTTACCCTCAAGCGAAATATCCGATAAAAAAATTACTATTGCCCAGAGCATTATCAAACCCGCTAAAATGGATTTTATTGTTCAGAAAACGGTTGAACTTGGTATTGATGAGATAATTCCGTTTAGATCCTCATATTGCTCAATTAATCTTGATGAACAAAGAATAACGAAAAAGTCTGACAGATGGAATAAAATCTCGATTGAAGCGTCAAAACAATGCGGGAGAAAATCGTTTGTCCCTGTAAAAGATATACTTGATTTTGATGAGCTCATTGAAAAATGCTGTAATTATGATAAAATTGTATTGGCTGATCAATACAGCGGCAAAATGAATATTTCAGGCCATATAGAAAACGCGAAAAGCATAATCATCGTAATCGGTCCCGAAGGTGGCTTTACTGAAGAAGAAACAAAAATATTTTCCGGTATCCCCGGCTGTGTGCGTTTTAATTTTAATGAGAATATTTTACGGGCGGAAACTGCGGCGGTAGCGGCGGTGGCTATTATCAAATACGAATTATTGAGGATCAGTTGAATAAAACTTTTTGTGTTATCACGTTAGGCTGTAAAGTGAATCAGTATGAGTCACAGGTTATATGCGAGGGATTGACCCGCGCCGGATTCGATGAGGTTGAACCTGAGAATGCTGGAATCTCCATTATAAACACTTGTACCGTAACGGCACAAAGCGATATGAAATCGCGAAAGATTATCCGAAAAATAAAAAATATTAATCCGGGTTCAATTTTGATTGTAACCGGATGCGGAGCTGAGAAACATAAGAAATTTTTCCCTGACAACGGCGTTATTTTTGCTTCGGGTATTCAATTTGAGGACAGGTTGGAAAAAGTTATCGGCAGTATCAACCGGAAAATGGAATCAGCGGATTTTATCTCAACATTAGATGCGGATTATATGAATCACGCGGGTATAACGGGGTTCGGTACTCATACAAGATGTTTTATTAAAGTTCAGGATGGCTGCGATTCACGATGCAGTTACTGTACCATACCGCTGGTGAGGGGTGCTTCAAGAAGCAGGAGTATGGATAATATTGTTCTTGAATTGCGCAATATAGCGCAAAACGGATATATTGAAATTGTGCTTACGGGAATCCATCTGGGGCAATATAGTGATCATGATGGCGGAAACGTTTCCAATTTGATCCGTACTGTTTTAAAAAATGATGAAATCAGGCGAATCAGGTTGAGTTCCATAGAACCACAAGATATTGATGATGAGTTTATAGACGTGTTTGCCAATGACGACAGGCTTATGCCGCATTTGCATTTGCCCCTGCAAAACGGCAATAACGACATTTTAAAGAAGATGAACCGCCGATATACTGTTGAAAAATATAAAGAACTCGCACAAAAATTAAAAGAAACAAAAAAGGATTTATTGTTGTCTACAGATTTAATAATCGGTTTTCCCGGAGAAACGGAATCGCAATTCGAGAGTTCATTAAAAAATACATTGGAATTAGGTTTTTCCAAAGTACACGTTTTTCCTTTTTCGCCGAGACCCGGAACGGAAGCGTACATGATGGCTAATAAATTACCGCGCAAAGAGATAAAACGACGAGTATCTACTGCTATAAAAGAGACGGTTGAAAAATCTTTAAAAATAAAAAAAGAGTTTGTTGGAAGACAATTTGATATTTTGGTAGAATCCGCAAAAGGGGGAGAGAATAGTTTTTGGACTGGGTTTACCCCGAATTATATGCAGTTAATGTTTGAGGATCCTCGCCAACACCTTACTAATACGCTGATTGATGTGAAAATTGATTCAGTCGGAAACGATCACCTCTACGGGAAAGTGGTCAACTAATATGAATATGGATCAGGTTCTAAACAATAATTTCGTACGGTATATTGTCGTGCACTGGCTGGATATAGCCATAGTGCTTGTGCTGTCGTTTTATTCTTTTCGGGGTTATAAGCGGGGTTTATCCGGAGAAATCCTTCAGGTTGTCGGCCTTGTTTTATCTATCCTGATAGCGTACCAGTTTTTTGAGATTATCGGGGTTAGTATGGTGAAAAATATGAATATATCGCCTTCATTCGCGACAATATTCAGTTTTCTTGTCCTGTTTTCTTTGTCGTATATATGTTTCTTTTTCCTGAGGGTTTTTGTGCACAAGATAATGAGCGTGACTTTTGTTGCCGGGATAGAGAAATTCGGCGGGTTTATCGCTGGTGCGGTAAGGGGAATATGTGTATTGTCGATAGTATTTTTCCTTCTTACGATGCTAAGGGTGCCGTCGCTTAACGATATGATAATAAATAATTCCCTGATGGGGCGTTATATAATATTCGTTGCTCCAACTATTTATAATTCAACATTCAGTTTATGGGACAAAGTTAAATCATTTGATCTAAACCAATATCAGATGCAGCTTAATCAGGATTCAAGTATTCTTGACGCAAAAACCAAATAAAAACCAATTTTTTTTCGGGTTAAATATATTTTTCTCTAAGCGTATGTTATAATATTATTTATAAAATCAAATAAAATCAGGCGGCAAGGAGGCAGTAAATGCGTTTGAAAGAAATTTACGAAAAAGCTCTATCTTTTGGTATACAGCAGGATCCGCGAGGCAAAACGGGGGTTGATGAGGAACTCGCGAGGCTTCGTGAATCATACGAGGAACTTACCGAATCTCAGAAAGCTACTTTCGATATGGAAAGGTTAAGAAACCCATACGCGGATACCGCCATATTAAATGGTGATCCTGAAACGGAAGTGAAATCCATTTTAGTCGGTATTGATATGGAAACCCAGGAGATTGTTCTCGCCGACAGGTTACGCGAAAAAAGGGGCAAACTTGATCTGGTTATGGCGCATCATCCCGAAGGCAGGGCACTTGCGGGTTTTTATAACGTGATGTACATGCAGGCGGATATCCTGCATAAGTTCGGCGTGCCGATAAATATTGCGGAAGCGCTTATTGAGGAGCGAGTGAAAGAAGTGGAAAAAGGTATTTTGCCTCTGAACCATCACAGGGCGGTAGATTGCGCGAAGTTGCTGGATATGCCGTTTATGTGTGTACATACTCCGGCAGATAATTGCGTGGTTAAATTTTTGCAGACTATGATGGATGAAAAATCGCCGCGACTCGTAAAGGATGTTATTAAAATTCTGGAAGAAATACCGGAATACAAAAAATCTAAAGAAAACAATTGCGCGATAAAAGTGGTTTGCGGTGCGGAAAGCCATCGGGCAGGGAGGATTTTTGTCGATATGACCGGCGGGACGGAAGGATCGACGAAAAATTATGATCGGCTTGCCATAAGCGGAGTCGGTACGATTATCGCCATGCACATGACTAAAGAACATATTAAGGAAGCGGAAAAAAATAGTATCAATGTTATTATCGCAGGCCATATAGCCAGCGATAACGTCGGCCTTAATTTGATTCTGGATAAAATAACTGAAAACGAAGAAATTGAAATAATACCTTGTTCGGGGTTCTATCGGGTGAAAAGATAAGATAATGGGTATAAACTTTTCGGATTTGGACTTAGATAATATTCGTTCGAGAATAGATATAGTCGAGCTTATTGAATCCTATATCCCTCTGAAAAAAAGCGGGGCGAATTATAAAGCCATATGCCCGTTTCACAGCGAGAAAACGCCTTCTTTTGTTGTTAATGCCCAGAAACAGATATATCATTGTTTCGGCTGTCATAAAGGCGGGGAAATTTTCAGGTTCGTTATGGATATAGAAAACATAACATTTCCTGAAGCTGTGCGTAAACTTGCAGATCGTTGCGGTTACATATTGCCTGAATCCGATTCGCAAGCATCTTATAAAAAATCCGAAAAAGATGAATTATATCAATGTATTGAGAAAATCGCGATTTTTTATCACGATTACCTTATAAAAAAACCGCAGGCTCAAAAAGCGAGAGATTATTTACGGCACAGAGGGATCGACACAAAATCAATAACCAGGTGGAAAATGGGTTACGCGCCTCCATCAGGCGCTAAGATGCTTACGGATTTCATTAAAAATGAAGGATTTGGCGTTGACCATCTGATAAAAGCCGGTGTGCTGAAAACAAACGAGAAAACAAAACGGCCTGTAGACAGGTTTTTTAACCGGATAATGTTCCCGATTTTTGATGAACAGGAGCGAGTGATTTCTTTTGGCGGCAGGGTAATGGATTCATCGTTGCCAAAATACATAAATTGCCCTGAGACTATGCTTTACCAGAAAAGCAAAGTCTTGTATGGATTTTCCCATTCCAAACAGAAAATTCGGGAAAAGAAATCGGTTCTGGTGGTTGAAGGATATTTCGATGTGATTCAGCTTCACCAATCCGGTGTGGAAACTGCAGTGGCTCCATGCGGTACAGCGCTGACCGAGGATCAGATAAATGTTCTGGGGCGGTTTGCGGATCAGTTTTATCTTGCGTTTGATTCTGATCAGGCTGGTGTTAATGCTGCCTTGAGGAAACTGGATGTTATTCTGGAAGGAGGTATTAAAGCAAATGTTGTTTGCCTGCCGCAAGGTGAAGATCCCGATAGTTTTGTGAAGAAATATGGAAAAGATAATTTCGAAAAAACTATTTTTGCAAGTGAACCTGCGCTTGATTTTCGGCTCAAAATATTGATCAGTCAATTTGGGATAGATGACGAATACGGTCGCATAAAAGTAGCTGAATCAATGATGGAACTTGTATCAAAACAACCGAACAAAATGCTCGCCGAATCGTGGATAAAAAAAATTGAGGAGATCCTTGGTTTTTCTGAAGAAGTGTTGCGTTCGGAGTTTCTAAAAAGAAGAAGAAAAATACTAAATAGAGCAACGCAATCAACCCAAAACAAGGGAGAAACCGTTTTAGCAGATCCAATACCGATTTGGGAAAAGGAGATTTTTAAGATAATATTAAATACAAGTGACCCGGAAATACTCGAAACAGCCAAAAAATGCTTGAAAAAGGAATACTTTTCGAATAAAATGCTATGCCATCTTTGGGAAAAGATAGAAGAAACAAGCTGTGAAAATTACGACGGAGAGAGTATCCTGGTTGAAAGACTTGTATCTATGTATAAAGAAGATGAAAGAATTGTCTCATTATTGACGGAGATGGTTTCATCTTGTTCAGAGGAAGAAAAAGATTTTGCAAATCTTGATGCTTCTTTAAAGAGGTTAAAGAAAGAGTATTTGCAGGATAGAATAAAATCTTGTATGGAATCACTTGATAGGGCGGGCGAGGAAGAAGTATTTTTGCTTTTAAAACAGTTGCAGGAGCTTAAACAGGAAAAAATTCAATTAGGTATATTTTAGGTGTTTTCACGATTTATAACTATATATGAGGTGAGATAAGGTTTTATGACCAGCAATACGACCAATAAAGAAGAAAGAAACCGGCGGATTAAGCAACTTATTCAGTTGAGTAATGAAAAAGGTTTTCTTACTTACGAAGATATAAACGAGATTCTTCCTGAAGACGTTATATCGAGCGAAGAAATAGACTCGATACTTATTCTGCTTCGAAGTATGGATATAGAGATAATCGACTGTGATGTAAGAAGCAGGCTCATGGTGGATGTGGAGGAAGAAGAAGAAACTGTCGAGAAAAGATCAAAGGCGGCACGGCTTGAGGTGCTCGACGATCCTGTCAGGATGTATTTAAAACAGATGGGACAGGTGCCTTTGCTTACACGGGAACAGGAAGTGGAAATTTCCAAACGGATAGAGCAGTCCGAACAGCAAATTAAAAAGCTCATATTCAAATTCGGATATTCATACAAGGAATCTGTTCTTCTTGCCAAAAAACTGCTTGTCGGAAAAGAACGGTTCGATAGAGTCGTACAGGATAAAAAAGCTAAATCAAGAGAAACTTACCTGAAAGTTTTGCCCAAGCTGATAACGCAGGTTGATGAATTGCAAAATCTCGCTGTCGAAAAATACAAGCAAATGCTTAAAACGCCTGACCGGGAATTAAAGATGGAAATAAAAAGCGAGATTGACAATATTCATCTTGAACTTCAGAAATATATAAAGAAATATTATTTCAAACAGACTGCCATAGAGTCTTTCTCCGAACGCATTGAGCTGATTTATCATAAAATATTCGAGTTCATTCATAATATTAAGAAATTAGAGAAGAAAAAAGACAATTTCACATTAAAGAAAATAAAAAATGAGAAATCCAAGCTACGGAAAGTGGAAATTTGCGCGCAGATACCATACGATGAGTTTATCCGGTCGGTAAGGAGTTTGCGTAAATGGATAAAAAGGTCTCATGACGCCAAAAAAGAGATGGTGGAGGCAAACCTGAGGTTGGTAATCAGTATAGCGAAAAAGTATACTAACCGTGGTTTATCGTTTCTTGATCTTATTCAGGAAGGCAACATGGGGTTAATGAAAGCGGTGGAGAAATTCGAGTACCGCAGAGGGTATAAATTCAGTACGTATGCCACATGGTGGATCAGGCAGGCGATTACCCGGTCTATTGCTGATCAGGCACGTACTATCAGGATCCCCGTCCATATGATTGAAACGATAAACAAACTGGTTCGCACATCCAAAAAATTGGTTCAGGAAAAAGGGAAGGAGCCGACTCCGGAAGAACTTGCCGAGGAAATGAGCATACCTGTGGAAAAAATACGCGCGATATTGAAAATTGCACAGCATCCGATATCTTTGCAGACTCCGGTAGGCGATGGTGACGATAGTCATTTTGGAGATTTTATAGAAGACAAAGGACTCGATTCACCTGATGAGGCAACGGGTTACTCTATGCTGAAAGAGCAGATGCAGGATGTGCTCAAAACATTGACTCCGAGAGAACAAAAAGTGCTTACCCTTCGTTTCGGTATTGGGGATGGATCGCCAAGAACTCTGGAGGAAGTAGGCAAAGTATTTAATGTTACCCGTGAAAGGGTTCGGCAAATAGAGGCGAAAGCGTTGCGCAAGATGCGCCATCCGATCCGCAGCAGAAAATTGCGCGGGTTTTTGGATGCGCTTCAGCCGTAATCGGTTGGTAAAAAATAATATAACGGTAGTTTCTGCCGGTCCCGTATAACTTTTTGTGCATGCATGATTAATAAAAGTTGACTTGAGGACCTAAATATAATAGATTTAACTTCTTTACAAGGGCGATTAACTCAGCGGCAGAGTGCTACCTTCACACGGTAGAAGTCACTGGTTCAAGTCCAGTATCGCCCACCATAATTACTCTATTAGCAGATGAACGGATTATGAAAAACGAAATATTAAAACTTTTGGATATTCAGGAAATCGATTTACGTATACTTGAACTGAATAAGCTTTCGCATGATTTGCCGGAAGAACTCAGGGGGTTAAAAAAGGATGTTGAGTCCAAAAAAAATGACTTAAATCTGATTGCCGATAAATTGAAAGATTTGAAATCGAAACAGAAAACTTTAGAACTTGACGGCCAGACAAACAAGGCAAATATCCTCAAATACAAAGGTCAACTTTATCAGATAAAAAGCAACGACCAGTATAGGGCGATGCTTAAAGAAATTGAGTATCTTGAAAAGAAGAATACAGAACTTGATGATCAGATATTGTCTATGATGCTTGAAATTGAGGAAATGGAATCCGATCTAAAACAAGCGGAAAAGAAACTCAAAAACAGTGAATCGAACCTGGTTGCGGGACAGGAACAAATCAGCCGAAAAATAGCAGAAGTGGAAGCGGAAATAGAGAGTCACCGCGAAAAAAGGTCTACGTTAAAGAAAAATGTAACTCCTCAGATAATGTCAACTTATGACAGAATACTAAATAACAAACAGGGACAGGCAATTGTACCTGTAATAGGCGATACGTGCCAGGGATGTTTTATGAGACTAACCCCGAGTGACATTAATGAAGTCCATAAAAGCAGTAAATTATGTCTATGCGAAAATTGTTCCAGGATATTATACTGGATCTCGCCTGAAGAATAATCGGTCTTTACCGGTAAACCGAAAATCTAACCGTATCTGCTGATTAAGCAAATCGTGAAGGAGAGATTCAGCTTGCGTATTTTTCAGGGTAAGAACAAGTTGATGTTATATTTCGCGTGGTTTTTTGTTTTTCTGCTTGCCTTAAATTATACCTTAAATACTTTTATAGAACCTGAAGTCTGGGCGGATTTATCTGTAGGCAGATATATCGCCCAGAATTTTAAAATACCTCATACCGATATATTTTCTTTTGCAACACACAATAAACCGTATATTGATTCAAACTGGCTTTACCAGTTATTGATTTATTTTGTATATTCGGTTTCAGGAACAGTGGGGTTGACGGTTTTTAAAATAGCCCTTCTTTTTCTGCTGATTTATATTATATTGCGTATATGCGCAAGCAACCGGTGGAATCTGTTCATGGCGAGTTTGTTCACTGTTTATTTTCTTTTTTGTTTCCGCCAGTTATGGATTTTGCGTTCTCATATGTTGGGAATTATTCTTTTTGTGGTTCTTATTCAATTAATTATAAAATACAAAATGTCGCAAAAACGTAAATATTTATATTGGTTGCCATTAATAATGGTTGTATGGGCGAATTCTCATCCGTCATTTATTGTAGGTGTTATAACTTTGTCATCTGTTATATTAATTGAATTTATAAAAAAACTTCTACTGGTTTATTTTGACTACTGGTTTGGGCATACAATGAAATGGAAATATTTGTCTGCCTTTTTTAAAACATGCATTTTATCGATTCTGATAACTATGGCAAATCCCCATGGTTATAAATTGATTGTTCATGCCTTTCAAGATGTAAGTATCCCTGTTTTGTATACTGTAATTAACTGGTTTGTTCTGGAACGTGTAAGAATCCTTGATTTTTACATGATTATAATAGCTTTGATTTTTATTGCCCTGACTTTTTTTGTGCCTGTACGGAAATCAGATATAGCTGATGTTTTCGTTTTAGTTTGCCTGTTTTTGTTCGGATATTTTGTAAAAAGATATTCTATGTATCCATTTTTGTACTCATTTATAATGGCGATTAAATATTCCGGCGCGTTTTTTGACAGATACTATATCAGGATGACAGATAAAAAGAGAAAGATAAGCGCCTCAATTCTATCGGTTTGTGCTATTGTCATGAGCGTATCATTTATTTTATCGTATAATTATTTTTCACATCGATCATTATTGCACGCGAGTGAGGTTGGTTTTGAATATCCCGATGGCGCAGTGAATTTTATAGCGAAAAACAAGCTTGTTCCGAATGTTTATTCACCATTTTATTATGGTGGATATATGCTCTATAAACTTTATCCTGAATACAGGAATTTTATTGATTACCATACCTTGTTTATAAGTGAGGAACCTCTTCTCGATAATTATAGATTAAGAATAGGGGATTTGGAATGGAAATGGTTTATATCCAAATACGATATAAATACTATACTGATCCGCTATAATCCGGCTCTTAGAAAACTTGATGAGTTAGAGTTTATGAAATATTTCGGTAAACTGAGTTATTCGCCCGATTGGGGGTTGGCATACTGGGATGACGCAAACGTATTGTATGTTAAGAAAAAAGTAAACGGATACGACAAATGTTATGTAAACTTTGACCCGCAGAATATTAATCTTCTTTTGACAAAAGATCCTGCTCAGATCAAGGATATAAAAAATGAGCTGTTGATTCGCGCTTCGCTGGATCCTCCCAGTGCATGGTGCAATATATTTTTGGCGATACTTAACATTCGTAATGGTGATATAAAATCCGGTGTGGATTATGTGGAAAAGGCGTGTGAGATAAGTCCCGGCGACAAAAGAATAGAACTATATAAGTATATGCTCCAGTGGTGTAAAAACATAAAGGACATGGAACTGGAAGTTTTTATCAGGGAGAGTTCCGATAACGAATTGCAGGCTGTATATACCCTTATGGTGATGGGATTATATTCAGATGCCCTGAGATTTCTTGATTCCATTAAGTTGACTCCGAAGAATTCAGTTGAAGTGTTTTTGTTGTACGCTGTATCCTGGGATAATTCGGGAAATTTCGATAAGGCATTGTCATATTTTCAGAAGGCTTTTAATTTGTCGCCTGATAACATTATGGTTTTATATAATATGGCTTTATGTTACAAAAATCATGGTATTTACGATCGAGCTAAAGATATTATAAAACGCGCTTCCAGAAAAGATCAGAGCGATTTTCATTTCTGGTATTTGTATGCGGAAATAAATTATTTTTTGTGTGATTATGAGGAATCTTTGAGGTTTTGCAATCAGGCGTTGACAATCATGCCGTATCACTATGATTCATGGTATTTATCGGGTTGTGTTTATAATGTTTTAAATGACAAGGAAAAAGCGCTCAGATCGTTTGAAAAAGCTCTTCGTATCAGGCCCCATTCCGAATACGCGAAACTTAAAATAACCGCGATTTATTTGGATATGAAAGATTATTCCAAGGCGGAAAAAATCTTCGGTTCTGTTGATAATGAGTTTCTCAAATCCGATTCAGATTATAATTTGCTTTATGCATGTGTGACTGCCGCAAAAGGTGATGCAGGTTTAGCTACAGATTATTTAAAGAAAGCCATCAGATTCGGTAAAAAAGAGTGCCTTAAAAAAATGGGACGGTATGATATATTAAAAAATCTTCTTTCTGAATCTGAAATAAAAGAACTTCTTAAGTAATAAAAATTCTAATATAATATATTGGTTGTGGGAAGCCGGATGGCCGCTGTGCGGAAATTGAAACCGTCCAGAGGAAAGTCCGAACTCCAGAGGGCAGGATGCTGGATAACGTCCAGGCGGGGTAACCCGACGGAAAGTGCCACAGAAAAAATACCGCTGGTCAACAGTAAGGGTGAAAAGGCGAGGTAAGAGCTCACCGCGAACCGGGCGATCGGTTCGGCAGGGCAAACCCCATCCGGAGCAAGACTGAATAGGAGACGAAAGAGTTGCCCGCTCTGTCTCGGGTATAGTCGCTAAAGGCGCATAGTAATGTGTGTCTCAGATGAATGGCCGTCCACGACAGAATTCGGCTTACAGGCTTCCCACTCTCAATTCCGATCAGGCGCTGATAAATCAGGGTATTTCAAATTGATGAGAAATTCAGGTATCTTATGAAGATGTCCGTTAGAGTCTACACAGGCTAATGTCGATTCACCAATGGCATGAAGCCTGCTTTTTGATTCATCCCAAATCTCGTAACTATGCTCAATTTTGCCGATACTCATTTTTGTGAGAGTTGTGATTAATCTGATCTGGTCATCATAACGTATTGGATACTTATATTTACATGAAACATTGGCGATTACAAGAAAAAGCCCTTTCTCCTCGAATTCCTTATATGTAAATCCTGATGTACGAAGAAATTCCGTTCTTCCGATCTCAAAATAAATGAAATACCGCGAATGGTGCAGGAATCCCATCTGGTCAACTTCGTGATACCTTACACGAAAAGTGATTTCGTGTGAAATATTCTCATTCATAATAAAAAATACCTAAAAATATTATTTGATCGAATTAAGTTCAGTTTCCGTTTCAGAGCGTTGAGGGAAATCTTTTCCCTCGGATAATTCGAGAGCTTTCTCAAATGATTTTTTTGCTTTATCTTTCATATCGGATTTCAAATAAGCTTTGCCGAGATGATAATGAATTACCGGAATATCATCCTGATAAGAAATCGCTTCCTCAAGATAATTCATTGCCTGCTTGGTCTCTTCCTTGAGATATAAAATCCAGCCGAGAGTATCAAGTACAGGAGCATTTTTCGGTGCCAATTTATGGGCTTTCTCGGCATAAGTAAGAGCATCGGTCAAGTTATTCTCTTCTGTAGCGAGCAACCACGCGAGATTATTGAGAAGCGCGGGATTATTCTGGCTGATTTTTGCCGCTTTTTGGTAATTCTCGATAGCACTTTTAAAATCGCCTTTTGTTTCGTATAACATACCTGTTCTAAAGTAAGGTTCCGCTGAAAATTTCTGGATTTCGCAGATTTTATTTAATCTTGTTAAAGCTTGGTCGTAATTAGTCTGAGACGAGTAATAATCGCTTATGGTATATAGTATTTTCAGGTTTTCCGGTTCCATTTGTTCGGCTTTTAACAGGTAATCTTCAGCTTTTTTGAAATCTTTGTTTTCCCATAGATAACTTGATATAAGAAGGTATAGTTCAATATTTTTCTTGTCTTTATCTATAGTTGATTCAAGGAAAGTTATTGTTTTGTTTTTATCTCCTTGTTTCCAGTAGATGGAGGCAAGGTTATTAACCGCTTCCAAATAGCTTGGATTGATTTCAATAGCTTTTTTGAAATTTGATTCTGCAGAATCGAGTTTATCCTGTTGTATATCGATTATGCCCAGAGCATTATAGAAAGAAGGTTCTTTAGGATATTTCTTTATTCCTTCGTCTAAAAGTTTTCTGGCTTCGTCATATTTTTTCTGGTTGAGCTTGATTGTCGCGAATCTTAGCAAAAGCATATATGAATCGGGAAATAGACTGATACCTTTTTCGATGATTTTTTCTGACTGATCGAAATTTCCTTTATCCGCGAGAATAGAAGCCTGTTTCAAATATGCGTCGTGCCCGATAATACCTTTTTCATTATTGTTTATCAATCTCTGGTATAATTTGGAGGCTTCATCAATATTTTTGGTCTGTAAATACAGGTCCGCAAGTCCTATAATAGCTTGAGGATCGTTTTCATTGCGTTTTAGTATATCATTGTAGATATTTTCAGATTCCTCAATCCGGTTGAGTTTCTGCAAGTTATATGCGGCGAGAATCTCATTGCTTATTATAAATCCGCCGATATTGCGTATTTCTTCGCATTTTTCAAGCACTTTGTCCGGCCGGTTCATTTCCTGGAAGATGTAGGCGATTTTCGCTTTTATCTCGATGTTGTTTTTGTCGATTGATTCTGCCTGAATGTATTCATCAAGTGCCTGGTCATATTTTTTCTTAAGAAAATAGTAATTGGCAAGATAAACATAAGCCATTGGATTTTCCGGCTGAATATCCTGAGCGTTCTCAAGATAATAAACTATTTTATCCTCGTCTTTCATATTCAGATATACTTCGCTCATCAGGATATTGGCTTCGTAACTTCTCGGGTCTTTTTTTAATAACTTGTCCAATTCGGCTATGGCATTATCGAACTGTTTCAATGCCGTATATGCTTTGGCAAGATACTTTAGTGTATCTTTGGAATCAGGTGATTCGGCAAGTATTTTTTTGCATACTTCAACAGCTTTATCATATTGTTTTGTATCAATATAATAACCGGCAATCATGAGTTTCGGGTTTACAGTTTTTTCCTGTTCGGTATTGAGGCTTTTCTTTATATGTTCGAGAGCTTTGTTCTCGTCTTTTTTCTGCAGATAATAAATACCGAGCAATTTATGTGATACTAAATCGTTCGGATTAATCTCGACAGCTTTAAGAAGGTAATTGTGTGCTTTTTCCGGATCGTTTTTCTTTATGAGATATATTTGCCCCAAACGAGTATATGCGTTTAATTCTTTAGGGTTCATCTGAGTGGCTGTGGTATATGATTCTATTGCTTTTGCATCTTGTCCTAACCCCTCGTATGCCATTCCGAGTATTACATCGGGCATGGAATTGTCAGGGTATTCTCTTTTTAATTCGTTTGCCGCGATAATAGCTTTTTCAAATTTCCCGCTGGATATCAGATTAAATGCGGAGGCTATCTTCTTATTTAATTCTGAATTTTTATCCCCTGATTCATACTGGTTTCCGATTTCGTTCACATCGAGCTTAATTGGAATGGAATAAGCGGTGGTTGCTGTTTGTATCAATAAAAGTAATATTAAAAATCGTTTCAAAATCATAATGTTCCTCCCCATTGTTGATTTTTAAAAATATTAGCAAATCATGATTAAGCTTACAATATATTTAATTCTGTTAATAAACATATATTTTTAACAGATACCGAAAGATTTTTTCAGCCCTTCAATAAGGACAAATCGTCCTAAAGGCGCAATTTCAGTATCATTAAAACTATTTAAAAACAAAGGATTATCACAAAAACCGCCCGACAGGTATATTTTATTCGGTTTTCCTACAAAACGGTATATATTATCCGCAAGACCTTTTATAAACATGGAAAAGGCATTTTCAGCGTCAGTGCCGTCGCAGACAAGATCGAACATTCGTGTCATGCCGAGAATGCCGCAGGTAAGCGGTATCGGTGTCTGAGCCGGAACGAGTTTGTTTATGTCAAACTGAAAATGGTTTACCATAAGTTCGACAATCTGTCCGCAAAACGCTCCGCATTCAGTGTTCCAGTCGATGGATAGATTTTTATCCGAGTCAAATTTTATATATTTTATATCTCTGGAACCACAGTCGACAACAGTTGCGGTTTTTCCCGATTTAAAAATATTTTCGCATCCTTTAGCTAAAGCAAGAAGTTCATTGATATTGTTACCTGAAAGGCGTTTGGCGTTATGTCCGGTGGCGGCAATTATTTCAAGCGAGTTGACTTTCTCTCTGATTATTTTTGTGGGTATTATCTCGTATTTTTGCGTATCACAATAATAAATTTTGCTGTATGACGTTCCGCTGTCAATTAATACTTTTTGTTTTTTCATAATGATTTATGTTTTCCCGTTAAATAAAGGAATGCTTCAATTTTTGCCATAATTGAATGATCAATTTTGCTGTCTGCTTCGACATATAACCCATTATTCTCTTTTGCAAGCCGGTATGCCATATAATTTTTCGGGCAGAAAGCCTGTGCGAAATATACTGTTGGTATTGAATTGTTAACCGTCTCTTCAAGATCATGATCAGCGGGTGTGCGGTTTTCAATACACCTTGCCCAGCCGAAAACGTGGGTTGTTGGTGGAAACAAATCCAGAATATCGAAATCATTTGGAGGTACTCCCCAGAACCCGAATTCAGGTTTGCATGGGGTAACCGTGGTTTCCTGCGGTTTTATCAGATCACCGACAATTTTGCAGAACTTGTCTTTCAAAGGAAGATTACTTTCGCAAACAGGGTTTCCTCGGTGTTTGTTATTGAGGTTTTCCGTTAATATAACAGGAATATTGAGAATTTTCTGTAATGTCATTCCGATAAATCTTGCGCCGTCGCATTTATCAATGCCGGAACTTAGGATAAGCCAGTCGAGATCTTTCATAAGAATGCTGTTAGCCATGATTGTGCGTAAAGTGGCGCAACATACCTTCGGAAGGTATTTGTCGGCTTCGGATATCGGGTTTGATGCAATCGGCATATCCAGGTCGATTATTTCATCGCTGAGTTTAATGGCGTCTGCCCATATTCCGTCCGGCGGAACTCCAGTGAACCCCAGGCGGATAGGTCGCTTTTTCCGGGATATCTTATCGAAAATGTCTTCGATTTCTTTTCTTGTGCTTATAAGATGCATATTAAACTGGTTCCTCAAAATAAAGCCGGGTTATGTCATTAACAGAAAATATTCCGGGGAAAATTTTATCAATAACATCGTTAACCCTGACTGTATCCGCAAGATGAAATTTTATAGAGCCTGAATCCATTTCAATATTTTTTATTCCGGTTCTTAAATTGATTTCTTTTGTACCGGAGGCGGTATGTTTAGTATAAATTAAACAATCCGAATCGAGTATATTCTTTAAATCAATTTGATATTTGACTTTTTGAGATTCGTTAAAATTGTGATTTATCCAATAAACGGCATATTTACATTTTTTGCTTATATAATTTTCATTATTATTTACTTTTTCCGTTCCGAAAATCCTTATTTCTGAAGGTAGCGATTCATTCAGTTTTTTTTCTAATTCAGGTATTTCCATTTCCTGTGTAATCTCAAAGCGGAACGGTTCTTTAAGCCCGCTCATTCCAACCGGAAGAGCCGGCCCGAACGAGAATCTTGGATGCGGGCTGAACCCATAACTATAGTGAATCGGTATTTGCGCACGGCGAAATCCTCTGACCAGAGTGTTAATAAGTTCTCTATTGGATAAATATCGCAGATTGCCGGTTTTTGAATAATATCCTTCAAAAGAGAAAAAGCTTTTGTCATCAGATGGGTTCAGTTCTGGCTGAACATCAGTAGGCTCAAATGGTTTTAACTTTTTTGCAAAATATTGTTTATCGCATACACCGCAGGAATGGCATTTTGTTTGTCCGCAAGGAGGTGTAAGAATCCCTTCCTTACTTTTTCTTAGTTCTGATTTCATGTATTCGATGTCTACTCCGGTATCAATATGTGACCACGGCAGATGTGAATCCAAAGGCAATTCACGGTGAATGTATTTTGATATGTCAATGGAGAGCTGTTCGAATGTATTTTGCCAGATATCGAATTTGAGTTCGTCTGTCCATGCGTCGAAAAGTGCACCGTTTAAAAAAGCGTGTTCGATGGCTTTGCCGATATCCCTGTCGCCGCGTGCAATGACCGCTTCAAGAATACTCGCTTTCGGTTCGTGCCATTTTAGTTTGATCGATTTATTCTTTTTCGCCAGTTCCAGCAGAGTCAACTGTTTTTGCTGAATCGTCTGAAGGCTGTTCATTGAATGCCACTGGAACGGTGTGTGCGGTTTGGGCACAAAAGTGGAAATGCTAAGGTTGATATTGCCGGATTTGTGCGATTCGATTTTTCCTGTTCGGGATATACGTTTTGCCAGCTCAAATATCTCCAAGACATCTTCGTCGGTTTCATAAGGAAGACCGATCATAAAGTAAAGTTTGATCAGGTTCCAGCCCTGAGAATAAGCGAACCTCGCGGCGTCGATTATGTCTTTCTCTTCGATTCCTTTGTTGATCATATCCCGCATCTTTTGGGTTCCTGCTTCAGGAGCTAGAGTAAATCCGGTTTTCTTTACTGATTTTATTTCTCTGGCGATATTTTCGGTTAAAGCGCTTGATCTCAATGACGGCAAAGAGAGAGAGACATTTTTTTCCCTGAAAATATCCATAAGGTAACTAACAAAACCATCAAGTTGAGGGTAACTGCTTAAATCAAGAGAGGTTAGCGATATTTCCTCAAGACCAGTATTTTTGAGGCTTTTGAAAATTACATCAACAAGTTTGTTTGAGTCTCTAAGCCTGTTTGGACGGTATATAACGCTTGCCTGGCAAAACCGGCAACCGGAATTGCATCCGCGGGATACCTCAACGTTTATCCTGTCATGGACAATCTCACAGTAAGGAACAGGATATAAAAGCGGATACCCGAACTTATCAAGGTCGAATTCGACTCTTCGTTTTATGGGGTATGGCGCGGATTCATTTTTATTGACATATTTTAAATTAGTGACGGGTTCAATTTCCAAATCATATAAAGAAGGAACATATACACCTTCAATTTCGGAAAGCGATTTAAGAATCGATTCGCGGCGGATGTTGTTATCTTTGCCAAGTATTATCTTTTCGCAAACTTCGATTAACAGGTTTTCCGCATCGCCTATGATAAACGCGTCGATAAAATCCGCCATCGGTTCGGGATTGAATACGCATGGTCCTCCGGCGATTACGATCGGGTCCGAATCTGATCTTTGCGATGACCGAAGAGGTATTTTCCCAAGGTCGAGAATATTCAGCACGTTTGTGAAACTGAGCTCATATTGAAGTGAGAATCCGATAACGTCAAATTGATTTAAAGGAGTTTTTGTCTCAAGGCTGATAAGCGGCAACCCGTGTTCACGCAGGAGATCCGAATAATCCCTTGCAGGTGCGAAAACTCTTTGCGCGCTGATTCTATTGTGTGAATTCAACAAATAATACAAGATTTTTATTCCCAGATGCGACATTCCGATTTCATAAGTATCCGGAAACGCGATAAGTATTTTCAGCGGGTTTTCTTTGGATGCAAAATCGGCTGAATTCCATTCATCGCCAACATAACTCGATGGATGTTTTACTTTGTTCAGGATATTTAAATATAAATTGTAATCAGGATTTTTCATCAAAAAACTTCAACTGTAAAAGGAACATTACCGGATATGGTTTCCTGAATTTCGCGCATTCTCGTCGGGGATACTTTTTTCAGCAGTGAATCCGCGGGTTCTCTATCAAGAGAGTATATTTGTATCAGTTCCGGTTTGATTTTTCTGTACTGGGTAATAAGTGAACTGATATTGGTATCTGTGCTGTTGCTGATATTGCCTTCTAAAAATAAGGTTTGTAGAGTTACATTATTAAATGACGCAAGATTATCTACCAGAGTATCGTAATTGATATTTGAATGTGCCTGATTGATTTTTCTGAAAGTTTCTTCATCACCTGCGTCAAGTTTCATAATTTTTTTGTCAAACAGGTTTAATGTATCTCTTATAATTGGTTTTGTTACGGTAGATGAGTTTGATAAAATGGCGAGTTTAGCGCAAGGAATAATGGCATCTCTCAATGCGATTACCTCATGCACAATATCACTGAAATCGGGATGTAGAGTCGGTTCACCGTTCCCCGCGAAGGTAATAAAATTTATTTCGGTCCGGTTTTTGATGATTTCAGTTAAAGCGATTTCGATATCCTGTATAATCTCGCTTTTTTTGAGAAAATCATCAGCAGGTATATTGTCGAAAACCAGCTTTTCTGTAAATCCGTACTGACAGTATATACAATTGAAACTGCAAAGTTTATATAAACTTGGCAGAAGATTTATTCCCAGAGAAACCCCAAGTCTTCGCGAATGAAGAGGACCGTATACCACAGAAGGTTGAAGGTTAATTTTTTTCATTATAAAATCCTTTTATTTTTAATCAGTGACAGGATGAACAATTTCCCGAACGGCATGATGAACACGATTTCTGCCCGCCCTGAAAACCGCTTGATGTAAATCCGAATGTTGACATACATTTACGCAGTTTATCGGATCCACAGACGGGGCATCTGGGAGTATCGTTCAATCTGAAAATAAGCAACTCAAATTTATTTGAGCATGAATTGCACTCAAATTCATATATAGGCATTTACTGGGAATCCCATTTTTTAAGTACTTCGCATACAAGCCTTACCGATGCTCCTGTGGGGCCTTTGCAGAAATATCCTTTTTCAGAGTTGTCAAACCATGCGGTGCTTGCGATATCCAGATGAATCCACGGCACATTTTTTACGAATTTTTTCAGGAAAACACCGCCCATAATTGTGCCCGCGCCGATACCGCCGACATTTTTAATATCCGCGACGTCGCTTTTTACTCCGTCGTCGTAGTCTTCCCACATAGGTAGTTCCCAAACGCGTTCGCCGGAGTTTTCGCATAAATGCATAAATTTTCTTATGAGCTGATTGTTGTTCCCCATTAATCCAATTGCTTTATTGCCGAGGGCAACGACACATGCGCCAGTTAGTGTTGCCATATCAATCATTGCCTGAGGTTTGTAATTAGTTCTTCCGTAATATAGAGCGTCGGCGAGTATCATGCGTCCTTCAGCGTCGGTTGAGATGACTTCAACCGTTAGGCCTGATGCCATTTTAACAACATCGCCGGGTTTATATGCTGAACCGCTGGGCATATTTTCCACAGCCGGTATGAGCCCTACCACTTTATTCGGGATTTTAAGCTCGGCTATAGATTTAAGTATACCGATAACCGCCGCCGCGCCGGACATATCGTATTTCATTTTCTCCATACCGCCGGCGGGTTTTATGGAGATTCCGCCTGAATCGAATGTTACTCCTTTACCGACAAGAACGATAGGATCATTGGTTTTCTTCTTATCGGTTCCATTATATTCGATAATTATAAAACGCGGTGGATTGTTGCTTCCTTTACCGACATACAGGATTCCATCCATTTTCAGTTCGGATAATTTGTTTTCGTCAAATACTGTGCATTTCAATCCGGGTGTTTCGCTACATAATTTTTCTGCTCTCAAAGCAAGTTCCTGAGGCGTGATAATATTCGAGGGCAAATTGATTATTTCCCTGACGATGTTCACATTCAGACCGATAACCTTCCCATCCGCCAATCCTTTTTGGAAAGTTCCTTTGGGTACACCATAAAAGGTGACATTGAAAATTTTTTTAGATTTTTCTTTTTCTGATTTAAGCTGATCGAATTCCATTCTTGATATAACAAGTGATTCAGCGCAAGCTTTGCCGACAGTATATGCATCGGCAGGAAAAGGCATAATCCCCTGCATAAGAATTGAATAGCCCCTGATATTTAATGCTTGTACAGTATTATCTATACCGGCAATTAATTTTCGGAGTTTATCAAGTGTCAGTTCGCGTTTTTTACCCGAGCCCACAAGCATTACACGTTTAATATTATTGTGGCTGACGTAAATATTTGCTGTAGAACCGGATTTCCCTTTAAAATCACCTGTTTTTATTATTTTATCTATATCGTCATAAATATTTTCCCCAAAATCTTTCAATATATTTATTTGATCAAGGTTGTTTTCGAAAACAGGGACCACAAGGAGGTCTTTGTAACATTTGTTTGTCGACTGCACACTTTCTATACGCATTGGATACTCCTTATTTAATATTGGAAAAATTTCTCATTTAACAGCGCCTGAATTAAGTAACTGCTGTAATTTCTGTTTTGCGCTATCTGTATATTTCTGATCGCCTTTCCATTTGTCAATAAATACTTTATAAGATATGGCGGCGTCTTTGTATTTTCCTGTAGCTTCATAGATCTTTCCCAATTCCAGATGCAAAAACAAAAAATCGGGGTTTAAACTCAAAGCATGTTTATAATTCTCTATAGCGAAATCAAATTTTTTGTTCTGGTGATATACTATACCCAGATTATAATACGACTCAGCTTTGTTAGGGTCAAGTTCAACAACTTTTTTAAAAGTATCTATAGCTTTCTCGCTTTGCCCCGAATCTATATATATTTTGCCGAGAATTGTTAAAAAATTCGGATTATTCGGGAAAAAACTTAGTCCGCTTTCAATTACCCGCACGGCATTATCAATATACTGCCCGGTTTTTTTCTCATTATACATTTTCAGGTACAGTTCAGCAAGTACCTGGTAAATACTTTTTATGTTGGGATCGATCTGAAGAAGTTTCTCATAATTTTCTGACGCGAGATCAAGTTTGTTCTGTTCAATATATGTTTCCGCGAGATTATTTATAGCAGGGAGATATCTATTGTTGACAACAAGAGCTTTATCAAACTGAATAATCGCGTCGTCAAGTTTGCCGAGAGCTTTCAGGGCTGTTCCTTTGTTATTGTACGGATCCGGCAAACGGTTGGTTAGGCTTATACATTTATCAAACAATTCTATTGCTTTCTGGTATTCGCCTTTTTTGTTGAGTGCCAAACCGTAATTATTATATACGTCCGCGAGGTTAGGGTTGATTTCTATTGTTTTTTTATAATATTTTATTGCTTCTTCAACATTATCTTCGGCAAGATAAATATTGCCTAAATTGTTAAATGCCTTTTCATATTTATCATCGAGTTTTACAGCCTTGAGATACATTTTTTTTGCCGATTCCGTGTCGCCCTTTTCTTTGTAGGCGATACCGAGATTGTTATACGCTTCAGCGAAATCAGGATAGAGTTTCAGCGCCCTGTTATAAACTTCTATGGCTTCATCCGGATGATGTATACCGCGCAGTGCGTTACCGAGATTATTCATGCAGTTGATGTAATTCGGATGAAGTTCAAGCGCTTTTTTATTTATGGGCACGGAATCGTAATACATCTTAAGTTCATTATAAGTTCTTCCCAAAAGAGAATATGTCCTGAAATTATACGGATTGAGACGCATAGATTTTTTTAGCGGCAATATGCTTGCCTCGTAATTTTCCGATTTGTTAAGCCGTTTGCCCTCAAGGAAATAATAATCTGCGCTGCATAATTTGTATGCCCAAACCACGTTGATACTTAATATCAGGGCAAAAACAATAAAGGCGATCCAAGATATAGCTTTGGAAAAATATACCGGCGATACACGTTCGGTTTTCCTGAAGTGACCATAGGTTACCATTGATCCAAAGACAGCCAGCATAAAAGGAGGAAGCGATTCCTGCATTGGAAAATTAAAAAAGGCATCGCACATAACCGATATGACAGATGAAAATACTGTAATTCCAAGTAAATTCCAGCTTTGTTCAATATCTTTAAAAAATAGTTTCAAAGAGATATATAATATATTTATGAGAAACCATAGAAAGAAGGAAATACCACCGATACCGAGTTCCGCGGTGATTTGAAGGTAGTCGTTGTGAGCGCGCTTGGCTTGCCGTTTCTCATTAAAATCTTTATCGATAATGGCTTTACGGGCATACAGCGGATAATTGAATTCCCAGTTGCCAATACCGATACCCTTTACGAAATTACTCTTTATCATGACTAACGTGTTTGCCCATGCGCTAATACGCCAGTGCGCTGATCCTTTTTCGGTTTCTGTGATTGATTTAAGCTCATCTCCTATATCCATTTCGACTTTTTCGGGTATATCTGAAGGCATAAATATTTTATAAATGAATATGATCAGAAACAATAGTCCAGGTAAGAAAAATTTTAAAAAACTCTTCCTTGCCAATATTATTGTATCGATGAAGGAAATATTTCTTTTCCTTAAGTACACGACAAAAAGGATAATTGACATAAAAATGCTTAGCGCGGTTGAAACCCATGCGCTTCTGGTTCTTGTAATCAGAATGAAATACAATATTATAAAAGAAGATAAAGCGGAAATTACGCCGATCTTATTTTTGCGGAAACTATATGCTGTAAATATACTGAATGGCCATGCGGCTATTATGTATTGCGTGGCAAAGTTTTTGTTGCCGAAAGTTGTGCCCGGTACAGCCGCCTGATATAAAAAATCAGGATTGTACCCGAAAAACTGAAATATTCCGAGTATGGATATGGTTGTTGCGGTAAAGGCGATGACAGCTCCTATTATCTCCAATTGTTTGACGTTTGAGAAATAGTTGGAATAAATAAAAAAAATGACAAGCGCACATATCCATATTTGTATCTGGTAAAAATTCTCATAATTATTGATTGACCACAAAAACGATAGAAGGCTCAAGGCGACAAACAAAAGCAAAGGCAAAAAAGGAAACCCGAACATTTTGTAATAATTAATTTTTCCGGAAGACGTGGATTTGCCCAACCACAAGATAGCCGCCAGCGGATAAAAAACAATAAGCAGTGAATATTTCGGCAAGCTATACATATCATAAAGGCCGGAAATAAAAAATAAAGGAGCAAGGATAAGTCCGATGATCAGTATTTTAAATGGCAATGTACCTTGTTCATCAAAAGCTGCAGATTCTGCAGTTATTTTTTCGTTTTGGCGTACTTGAAGACCTTTCTCGGCAAGAATTCCTATTACTTCAGACAGAGGTAATCCTGTTTCCGAAGCAAGAACTTGCGGAGATTTTTGTTTTGATTCCCTGAGTATGTATTTTCTTTTTTTATTAGAGATGTACATTTACTGGAAGAGCTTTTTCACAAGTATCCCGATTTTATTTCCGTATTCTTTGCAAATTTCTCTACATCGTTTATCAGGGGTGTTTATAGATACCGGTCCATAATGATCGCCTACAGGCATACCGACTAATACCATCCCATGAATCAGCAGAGCGTCTATAATATTTAGAATTGTGGTTTCGTTACCGCCACCAATGTTAGCGGAAGAAGAAAACGCCCCGCCGACCTTACCTTCCAGCCTGCCATGATATTTTACGCTTTCATCGATAAGTTTTTTTACCTGATAAGCTGGAGATCCATAATATGTTGGGGATCCGAGGATTATTCCTTCGTAATCGAGCAATTCGTCCACGGATACTTCCTGTACATTCTTCATTACCGGATCAACACCGACTTCTTTCACGCCTTCGCTTATATATTCTGCCATTCTCTTTGTGTTATTGGATTTGGAATAATATGCAACTAATATTTTTGGCACTTTAAGTCCTCCGTTTGAAAAAAATTTTTTTCAATTACGGAAATATATTACAGTATATCCGGTATAAAATGAAGACAAAATTTATATCAATTTATAGTTTCTTTCATTTTTTTGCCCTGTTTGAATACAACAACTTTTCTTGCTGGAATAGTTATCTTTATACTTGGATTATTCGGGTTTATTCCTCTGCGGGCGCGTTTTGACGCTACTTTAAAAATACCGAAATTTCTAAGTTCAACAGTTTCCCCATTATTCAGAGCATCGGTGATGTTATCCAGAATATTCTGGATAATAGAATATACTGTCTGCTGGGTTAATCCGGTATCGTTGGAAATTCTGATAACCAAATCGCGTTTTGTCATTTTATCCTCCTTAATAAATTTTTTTGAATGAAATCTCTCATGTGTAATAACTTTCAAACATAATCAATTACCATGACAAAAATAAAATTTAGCATATTCATATGATTAATGCCATATATTTTATTTATTTAAACATTGTTTTATATAATTATATTGTGAATGTAAAAGTCTTAAAGATCAACAGAAATATTAGATCAATGTAATTATTTTAGTTTAGAGTTTAATCCGGATACATATTTTCGTAAATGACGCATTTGTACCAGGTCGAACGCTCCGCTTTCGAGGAAAAATACGGCTTTGTTGTGATATAGTGGATCCGCACAGGAAATTTGGCCTGTTGCACTCAATTTATCCCACAGAAATGTATGGGGGATTGGGCTGAAGTTCGCGAGCTCGATTCGCGCTCCCATTTCATGAACGTTTTTTATATCTTCCATAATCTCATCACGCGATTGGCCCGGCAATCCGATTAGAAGGTAGATATATATGTTTTCAGGTTTAAACCCTGCGTTATATAGGCAGTCGATACTTCGTTTTATCTCGTCCGAATATATTTTTCCACCTGATTCCGCCTGGCGTTTCTTGTTGGTTGTCTCAAGGCTCAAACGGAGGCTTTTGAATCCGGTTTTAAACATTAAATTAGCGATTTGGTCGTTGACAAACCTTGCGTGAAGCCCATTGGGTGTATGGAAATACAATTTTTTTCCTGTGCTTAGCCATCCTTCAAGTATCGGTATTATGTGCTCTTGCGGTTTAAACAGCAAGGCATCGTCGTAAAAAGAAATATTTTCAGGATTATACAAAACAAAATATTTTTCCAACCTGCGCAAAACTTCATCGACTGGCAACCTTTTATATTCAGGTTGTAAAAATTTTGAAGCGCAGTAAGTACAGGCGAAAGGGCACCCGACGGAAGTCAATAAGGAGATGGTTTTCCTGTTATATATGAGGTCGAAAGCAGGTTCAAGCAAAGCGGAATATTCATCAGGGTTAAGATCGATATCAAGGTGTGCGGTTAAAAACTCAGTCAATTTATTGTCAGGATTACCTTTATGAATATAGTCCGCCGGCAGGGTTTTTGACGCGTGCTCAAAATAAAGAGTCGGGTATATCCCTCCTACGGTTACCGGAATATCCGAATATACTGACCGGACAATATTAATCATATGTATTGCCGCCGGATACCAGAAAGTCATCATTGAGCCGATCATGCATACATCCGGTTTGGGTATCGATTTGAGTTCCTGGAGAAAAAGTTCCTCAGGAAGGCCGTAACGATAGTAGGGCCTTTCGATATGAGATAGTTGAGCCGGTGGAGAAATTTTTTTCTTATAGAATTTACCGCAGAAATAATTTTCTCTCTGTTGATCCAGCCAGAATTTTGGTTTGCGCTCAAGAAGTTTCGGATGGAACCTGTCGAGACAGTCTATGAAGTGAACTTCCGCTCCGGCTTGTTGGAGCCATGATGCGATAGTGAGTAGCCCAAGAGGTTTGCACCACAAATCATATGCGGCGAAATCGAAAATCCATGGATTAATCAAAAGGACCCGGCGACGGTTTTTCATATCGCGGGTCCTTCTGATGGAATTAATAGAAACAAAGAGTTTTTACTCAAACTTTGTTATCGCAACCCAATAATTTTATTTTTCTTTTTACAACAGCTTTTATAGCGTCGCGGGCAGGCCCTAAATATTTGCGTGGATCAAATTCGCCCGGGCTTTCCGCGAAAACTTTGCGAATAGACGCTGTCATGGCAAGTCGTAGATCAGTATCGATATTGACTTTGCAGACTGCCATCTTGACTGCTTTGGCGATCATTTCTTCAGGTACACCTTGTGCTCCTGGAATTTTTCCGCCGTACTGGTTGCACATATTTACCAGTTCCGGAAGAACGCTTGACGCACCGTGAAGAACTATCGGGAAACCGGGTAACAGGTTCTGGATTTTTTCAAGACGTTCGAAATCGAGTTTTGCCTCGCCTTTGAATTTGTAGGCGCCGTGGCTTGTGCCTATAGCGATAGCTAATGAATCAACTCCTGTTCTCTGGACAAACTCCGCGGCTTGATTCGGATCGGTGAAGATAGCATCTTTTTCAGAAACCGAGATATTGTCTTCAACACCGGCTAATTTGCCGAGTTCGCCTTCAACGGTAACACCATGAGCGTGAGCGTAATCCACAACCTTTTTGGTGAGAGCGACATTTTCCTCAAACGGATGTTTTGACCCGTCGATCATAACCGATGTGAATCCGCCGTCAACGCATGATTTGCATATCTCGAAATCTTCACCGTGATCCAGATGAAGTACGATCGGTAGATCAGCGGTTTCCAAAGCGGCGTTAACTAAATGGATCAGGTATTCATGTCTGGCGTATTTACGTGCACCGGCGGAAACCTGCAGGATCAGCGGAGCGTTTTCTTCTTTCGCGGCTTCAACAATCCCCTGAACGATTTCCATGTTGTTTACATTAAAAGCGCCAAGTGAATACTTGCCTTCATAAGCTTTCTTAAAAAGCTCTTTTGAACTTACTAATGGCATAACCATACTCCCTTCATATATGAATTTTTGGGTTGAAAAAAGACCAATGGAAAAGTTTTTGTCTATTTTAGTGATATTGGGTTAAGCCGTCAACTAAATAAATTAATTGATCTCAAAAAGGTATCGTATAATACTAAAATTAAGCGGCCTGATCGAATATCTGGCGGTTAATTAACCTGTCGGTTGAAAATTTGTTCGGGCGGATAGTGATATCCGGCAGAGGCAATACATTCTGCCCGGAATTTTTCAATCCGGAGAATAGAGCCTGATCCGAAGTCAGGAAAATCATGTTGGTGATTCCGTCAACATTCTGTTTTACCAGATTGATAAGTTTATCCAGACTTTTCCCATCCGTATTTTTTATGTCCAGATCCGGAATATCGATGGAAATAATATCTTTGCCAATAAATATGAAATTTCGTGAATCCATACCGGATTGATCAATCAATTTTTCAAGAACGTCACCTGTTAAATTTGGTGATAGTATAACTATTGTTGGTTTCTCATCTTTTTTTAATCGGGAATCAATGTCTTTAAGCCATAATAATTCTGACGGGTTTTGACCGGTAAAGTAAACCGTGTAAATATCGCCGGATTTCGAAGCGGCGATTTTATTAGTCAGCTGGTTGGCTAAAACCTTTTCTGAAGAGAAATCGAGTTCGCTGATTTCTTTGTTCTGTGTCATATTCATGGTATCGTCAATGATAAGGAATCTTCTATTATCAGATACAGGCCAGAAATAATAATCTCTTATCAATTTAAAATTAACGAGCTTGTTCTTTATACCGTTAAGAGTTTGTATGGAGTTATCGGCGAATTTTAAATAGGATTCAATCGGTTTTTTGCCGGAATCGTGAAGGCTTTCAAGAAATTGTGAATAATTATATGCGGCTGAAAGTGGTGTTCCGATTAAATCGCTCACAAACTGGCCCAAAATAAATTTTACCTGAGATTGTTTTCCCAATTCAACCTGTGAGATGTCCGCTAAACTGATATTATGGTATGTTTCAGACAATCGATGGAAGATATCGTTAATATCTTTAATCTTTTCGCTAAATAAGGTTCTATCTTCAGTAATATTCTTTAATTCAGTTAGTTTTGCTATTATTAAATCAATCCCGTCAGAAAAAGTATTTACGCAGTGATCGGTTTGTAGTGATATCAGTTCGGGTAACATATCTCTGAGTTGGCGCGAGGGAACTTCTTTAAAATCAATCTGTTTACCGGAAGAATCGTATGTAGCGTAATAATTGATAACGTTTTGTGCAGAAGCTATTTTAATAACCGGTTTGTTTTCGTGAATTACTCTATCAACCAAAAGAGTATCTGACTGCAGGTAATTCATAAGATCGCGAACTCTGGCGCTTCTTGTTGTATCACCGTTTATATTGGACATAAGTTCTGGTACTATATCATATCCATAAAGACGAAACGTTTTTGCGAAATCTTCTTCGGAGATAATTTTTGGGTTTTCGAAATAGAAATTAACCAGTGTATCCATACCGCTTAAGTTTCCGTCGAGTACACGAAAGAATATGATTTCAGGGAAAGGAATAAAATCTGTCTTTTTTTCGAGTTCTTTATAGGCGGAAATAGCTTCTTTTAATGTAGCGAACATGGGATTGAACATAATTCGCAGAATCTCAAAAGCATCATCATACCCGATTTCTCTTAAATACGATGCGAAATCCGAATCTATTTCGTTCGCGATCGAATCCGCGATTTCCAGATCCGATTTGCCGCTGAAAATATTGCTCAGGTACGGATAAGTTTCCTTATTGTTTAGAACTTTTATTATATTCTCAATAATCTCCATGTCAGGTTGATCTGATTTAGCGATTAACCCTGCTATGGCTGATTCACCGGCAGAATTCAAAAGGTTGATCAGGGTTACCTGTTTTTCAGCAGGCATAGATCGCGCGTATAAAACATCATTATATAATGATTTCGCTTCGCCGGATATACCTGTTTTCTGTTCAAATTGATGCCTTATCACAAAATCAAGTAGAAGCGGGTTATCGAACGCCCTGAGATCGAGGATGATTTCGGTTTTTCCGTCAGGCGAGGTTTGTTTTCTGTCGCCTGTGCGCCAATATCCATCAGTTAAAGTGATCGTTATATTTTTTTCGGTTAATTCCTGTGATGTTATGCCGGTATTCATCAAACCAAGTAAAATATCCTGTGAGTATTTATCAATGTTGATTGCGTTTGCAACGTTATCTGAGTTCCATAGATGTTCCCAGTTACCTGTTTGTGAAATACGAAGAGTACAAATATTGTTTACACCGTCCATTTTTGTGATTAAGTCGGGCGTATTATCAGGTACCGCTGATTGCGGTTTCATATGTGTGAGCAGGTTATAAAAAAGGTCATTAAAAACGCTAAGTTGAATGTCGGTATAATCGGTAATTATATCGTTGCCTGTCATTGAAAAATATACTTGCGGGTTACGCGATAAATAAAACATTGTTTCCGCGACGGACATTTGTTTAATTGAGTCGGATATTTCCGGCAACGTATCTTTTTTGAATTTAAGGATATACTGCCGTTTTTGTAAAACAGAACCGGACTGAATAAGGTTGGCGGAAATAAGAATTTGGATATAGTCTCTTTTATTTTCCGGTTCTTTTGCATCGTAGTCGGTAATGGATGCTGAAAAAAGTAGCCCTTTATTGTCCTCAACAGGTATCCATTTAAAGGGGACAGATTGACTTAAGTTTACTTCCGTGAAATTTTGTATATTTTGTATTTCCGCGCCAGACAGAGGATTAGCGTCTTTTCTCGCGTTGTTTAATGCCGGTGAATAAGGTGTCAATCCAAGTAAAATCTCTCCTGTTTTTAAAAAATATTCTTCAGATGAGGTTTCGGTATCTGCTTTTACTATTTCTGATTGAATTCCGTGTTCTTTAAGCCATTTTTGTGTGTTTACGGCAAAATCGAGCGAAGATTTTGGTTTGGAGATCGCGCTGTTTTGTATCAAAACAAGATTTTGCTGTTGCGAAAAAGTTATGTTTGTGTTGTCATGCGCTAACCAGAGAGCCGGATTATCTTTGTCGTAAGCGGCATATTGATCCTTAATGAAATCGAATACGCCTGTGTTGATTAAATCCAAAGCGTTGTTTAGGGATTGCCCGAAGGTTTCATAATTCGCGTATTTAAGGTAACCGAGCAACCTGGTAAGGTTTGATGAATCCAGCAACTTTATTCTTTCGACGGTCTTTTGGATGTTTTCACCCGGCTTATATATATTAAAAGCAAGATATGACAATAATCGGAATATTCCGCGCGGGTGAATGAGTATTGCCTCATTGAATATTTTTTTGTCGGAGAAAACAGAACCGAAGGGGAATCCTGCTTTTTGTAGGCGAGCCGTGAGTGTATTAAAAATATTAATCAGATTTTGCGGGAGTTGTGTTTCAAGGAACGCAACGGATACATCTCTGAAAGCAATTCTGATGGAATCTATATAATTTTTTTCGTTGGATTTTGTAATTAAATCGGTTACCGGATTGGCGGAAGTAAGAATGGATTTCAGCGTAGTTGTGCCGGAATCATCTGGCATACTGTTTACAGTTCTTAAAATAAAAGATATTGCATATGGTACATTCTCATAACGCATAGTCTGCGGGATTTTGCCTTTAAGGGTTAAAAACGGGAATGCCCAGGTAATATATTCGGCAAGTTCAGAAAAAACAGTGTTGGTATCAGTTTTCTGCGAGAGCAAATCAACAGCACTTCGAAGATATCCGAACTTGTCGGAAGCGATGGCGGAGATTAAAGTAATTTCAAGCGGAATAGCGCTTCTTATGAGTTTGCGTTCAAGTTTAAGTGATTCAGGTTCGAAAAGGAATTTGCTTGTGGCGAATCCGCCATCCTGCATTTGGTTGAAAGAGCGTATTTTTGAGTATTCATATGCTATTTCCGGATAATTTTTGTTTAATGTAATATTATTCTGAATATTCTCGTAAATACGAGAGATCCTGTCGAATTTGGCTCTGTTATTTACAAATTCCGCCGCTTTTCTATTGAGCATCTGAAGGTCTGTTTCGCCGGGTATTTTCTCATTTTGTATCGCCGGTTTAATTCTTTGCGCGATTTGTTCGTCTGTTGTTTGCGGTGAGAACGCAAAATCGAGATCGTCATCATTTATAATTCCCAGCCTGTAAAGGCACGCGATATGTTTTTTTGTTTCAAGAAATATGTTTTTACGGTTAAACAGGTCATCGAGGTCTATTTCCGATTCATATTCGCGTTCGTGCATATTGTAAATTCGCAACTCGTGAGATGATGATTTAACTTCAGCGCCATTAAACCCGAGCGTCTGTAACAGCGCGATTTCATTGTGGTAAAATTCCGACCCAATACCGCGCATTTTCTGAAAGAAAGGCGAAAATGATACCGATGTAACGTCCATAAGGTTTCTGGATGGAAAGAAAGTTTTGTTGTAGGAAACTTTATTTTCCTGGAACCCGCTTTGGAACCACATTCTTGGCACATTTTCAAAAAGTGTGTCAAGGAACTCGGCTACTATAACCACATTTGTTCCCGGTTCTCTGGATAAATCTTCCACCGGTTTTGTCAATTTTAAAACAACGAGATTGTTATCCGTTATATTCTGATTACGGACTTCCTGTCTAAATTTTTCGAGAAATGTGTCAACGTCATCTTCGGTTACATCAACATTTATTACGGAATACTGTTTGCCATGGTTCATTGCAAGTAATGCGTCATGCAGTTTAGGGCCGATCCAAGCGGTTGGCGGAAGTGTTTTTAGCATTGCAACGGCGTCAGCCATAACTGAGAAAGAAGATTTTGAGGATTTATGTGTTAGTTGATCGAGTCCGACAATAACGTCCATCAGTTCCGCGGATTCGAATTTTGTCAGGTATGGCGCTTCAGGTTTGTCTGAAGAGTCATTTATCAATGACCTGAATAAATCGGATAAGATGTGGAACCCTGTCTGAGGGTATAATGTGAAAATACGCTCGAAATTTTCGCCGTCGATAAGTTGCCGCAGGTTGTTCGGAAGATCTGATTTCATCTGCATAGCTTTATTATAATATTCCATATATTTCATCCATTCTTTGATGCTGGAATCAGGATTTTGCGAACGCGAATATAATTCTGTTATGTGTGGAGTTAATCCTGAATAATATGGTTTTTTATCTTTAATTCTAACGGGTAGTTGATCCGATACCAAATTAACAAAATTTAAGGCGTTTCCCGCGAATGCATGATCAATCTTATTTTCTTTTATGGAAGGATTTAATTGAACTATTGTACTTTGGAATTTTTTATACTGAGGCATTTTGTATATAAATTTGATTATCTCGGATATAACCTGAATGTCATCCCATTTTTGCGATAAAATATTCTCAATAAGGTTTGCGTAATTAAAAGCCTCGATCTCTACATCCGTATCGATTTGCATGGAGGATTTCAGATATTTTATGAGATCGTTCTGCTGGTCAGATGAAAAATTTGATACGAAGTTAGAGACAGATAGGAAAATAGAGGAGACTTCTTTGAAAAGATCTATCTCAGCAAGCATAACATCATATGACATAAGAATATTGTTGGGGATTCTTCGAAAACAATTTTCAAAAAGTTCATGTTCTATTACAGTGAGTAAAATAAGAGGATGGTCAAGGCCGCTTAGATGTATTTGGAGCGAATTGTTTTTTAGTTCCGCGATACTGTTTCTGCCGGTATCTATTTGGATATTTTCAATATCCTTGAAAGAATCTATTCCATATATATTTTTAAGAAAAGTTATTATAGCGATAAGATTTTTTTTCTGTATGGCGGTTATGTTATTGAAATTATTTACGTCCTCAATGGGTTTTGATTCTATAAGACGATATTCCTCAGGTTTTACCGTGATAGGTGAGTGTATGCTGTATATATAAGGGCGTTCCTCAAAATTATTCGGCAAATTTGTTCCTCTCTGGGAAAAGTTTCTTATTGTTCTAATATCTTCAGATGAGGTTTTTATCTCATTTTTTGAAATTATTCTGATCATGGTTTTTTCCGGCGTGGCAGACAGAATCTCATAATCAACAGATATGGATGATTCTTCTCTTAAGATATCGAGAGCCTCAAGGAAAAGCGCTTTATTCTCACTTATTGTGGATGTATAATTAAATTGTATAATACCGCCTGGTTTTGTAACTCTGATCATTTCCTTTAAAGCGGTAGAAGCATTGTTTATAAAAAACAACAAATAGCTGGAAGTAACGATATCGAAAGAATCGTCAGGGTATGGTATATCTCTGGCGTCAGCGATGGCGAACTCAATATTTTCGGGAGGTTTTTGCGCGATTCTTTTTCCTGTGGCTTTTTCTTTGTCTTTTAGATCCATTGTACGAAAATATAACTGTCCGTTTGTTGTTCCGTTTGGAGCGAGGATATTTGTTTCCGTGTTTGGTTCGTGTTTTTGTTCAGGATGGAGCCTTTCATTCTCATTGATATAAGCGGCGATCTCTCTGGCGGCTTTCTGCTGGTAAGGGTTTATATCAATACCTGCTGAGAAGGAAGCTCCTTTAAAGTGTGCGTAAAAAACATTATAACCGAGCTGTGAACCGACATCGAGAACGTTTTTGCCATTAAAATCGGTAAAACCAGTAATATCGGAAAAAATCTCGAATCCGCCGTTTAAATCCCCAAGAATAATACCATATTTTTGCTGTAACTCCGTAAATTCATCTACAGACATTTGCCCGCAATTTTCAGCCCATTTACTTTGTTGAAGCGGTTTGAACCGATCGTGATTATTTTCAGAAATATATTCCAAAAGATCGTCCTGATTATCAAAGAAATTCAGGTTTTCGTTCTGATCTCTTAAAATAATTCCGCGAATCAATATTCCGTGATCAAGCGCGAAAGACCGCATTTCATCAGTAAGCAGCTTTAACTGGCTGGCTCTATCTTTTCCATATGATGTATTTTTTAAACTTTTTACAAGCTTGGTAGGCTTGAATTTGAATGGTTCAGTACCGGGTAGTGCAATATAAGATAGTGAGAAACTGCCGTCAGTTTCAATGATGATAACACCGTCATTAAGTGTAGAATGATGTGAGATGCCCTGATATAACGACATACTTTCGGATACATCTATTTTGTGATCAAACGGAAGTAGTTTAGATGCCATACGCACGAAAAAAGTACCGCCAGACAAACTTATAGTTCTCAATTGATATAACTGGTTGTCAAATTTTGCAAAATCAGTAATACCTCTATTCAATGGGGGTGTAAAAATTACGCTGTAAAGCATATTCGCGAAAGCCTCAAACGGTATGTTTAAATCCACGGCAAAATGGCTTATGCCGCGCTGACGAAAAATGTCGCTCCATTGAGGCCCGAACTTTTCTACCGGAATAAGGTTGTCGTCGAATTCAATATTTCTCAGGATCTCAAAAGCAGTTTTGTTTAAATCAGAAAATTTAAGTGGGGTCTCAAGTTTTATAGGATTGCCTCGAGTATCCACGATTTCATCGCTGTGAATTTCTCCATTATGTAGATTGCTTATATAATTCGCGGCTTCAAAGATATCGGATAGAGACAAATCTATTTGATGCGAGTTCTTTAAAACCGTAAAAAACCGGTTTAATGAGACAGAACCGTTTTTGTATTCATCGAGAAGCCCTAAACTCGAAAACAATTTTTCCATCGAATCCGGTTTTATAATTAAATTATCCATTACTGCGGAAGCCTTTATGAAACTTTTTATTCGTTGCGCGGTTTCGTTCGCGGTAATCTCAACGATATCGTTGCCAAGTTTGCCTGATTCGAGAATCTGATTGTTCTCATCGAAAAAGTCATTTTTCGAGTCTGAGCCATGAAACAAAAAAACAGCTTCTTTCGACCCGATACTTATTTTTACCGCCAAGTTCCTTCCGATAAGCTCCACGGATTCAATTTCCAAATTGGACGCGTATTTTTCCAGCCATGAATCGAGAAAAACCTCGGTTTTGGATAAAATCTCGCTTAAGTTTTTCTTAATTGACTCTAAATCAGGCGGGGCGATGTTTCTTATTTGAGTGCTGATTAACATTGAGCTGAATATTTGTTCACGGGCGGGTTTGAGTTGCGCTCCGGCGAGCGGTTCGTCGGAAAGCCATGAGGCAACAGCCAGCGTCGAGCCCGATACCCATCTCTCAAAAGGCGATTTTATGTTCTGTACCAGCGAAAAATATTTTGTATCCGTGGATACTTTTTTAATGGATGGTTTTATGGAACAATAACTGATGTTTCTTTCGCGCAGTTCGTATAATATCCCATCCTGATGAAACCCGCCGGTAATTATAACGGCACTTTTCGATTTCTTCTGTTTCATGAGTGAGATCAGGTTCTCAATCATATGAGTATCACGGGTGCGGGCCAATCGGTAAAACGTGAAGGCGGATTGAACCGTATCTTCAACAATGTTCCAGTCGATTTGCAAATTACCTGCTGATAAATTCACAAAAGATTGCTTCAGCCAATGGATGGAATGGGTGTTATCGAGCATTCCCAATCCTGTGCTATCGACTCGGAGGTTGATAAGATCTCTGTAAAAGAGCGCATACCTGTTAAGCTCAAAAAGTTTTTTTTGGTTTTGGGCGGTAAAAATGTTATCGGCGCAGTGATTAATAGCTTTTTCCACTTCGTCGTTTAATTGGGTTATATCTATTGAAGAGGATAACTCAAGAAATCCCGTGTATTTTTTTAATTCGGCGAAAACGTCTTCCTGATCTCCGAATGAATTGATTGTCAAGGAAAGCTGTTTGAAATAATCTAAAGTTGATATTTTATTCAGTTTATGGTTTAAATCGAGCTTGAATATGTTTTTAATTTGTTCCTGGTCGTTATTGGCGATAACCTGATCAAAAAGTCTGAGCCGCTCATTTTCGAGTTTGGCGAAATCGATATTCTTTTCCTCTTGTGCGATAGAGGAATATTTCTTAAGCATAGGGCAATTTTTAAGGTCCGGATCGGTATTACGTAAAATCGAAATCAAATATGTAATATATGTTTGAAAATCAACTTTTTCCTGATGGTAATCCGACCATTTGGTTATAAAATCGGTTTGATCCTGATTAAAAACGGATTTAACTTTGATCGACAACAGATTGTTCAGCTTATCTAACTCATTAGCGGTAACGCTCATTTTGTCAATCGATTCGATCATTAATTTGTGGTCATCGCCGTAAATTTGAGGATTTTCAGTCCCTGCAAGGACAAAAGGTTCTTTTTTGGTTATGGATAAATATTCAGCTCCTGAGATATATCCGTTATTGACAAAATATTTGGATACATCAGAAAGAACTTTTTTATCCGGGAATTCGCGGTAACGGTTGACATTGATTATGCCCGATGCTCCTTCGATAGCGACAATGGTATCTTTATTTTTCGCCAGTATTTTTTCTATAATGCGCGCGATATTGTATTGGGCATCCGGTTGGCAGTGGGCATCCTGTATGTGGTATACGGTAATATCGGATTCAGCTTTGTTTTTTGCGGTTATTCTTCCTGTTTCGGGGGATATATTGCAGAATTCATCTTTGGTTGAACAATAGGAAATATGGTTTATGGATATAATAAGGATTAAAATAAAAACGCGTATGAAGATTTTTAACCCAATTCTCATCAATTTCTCCTGTCGAAGATGGAAAATATATTTATTCTACAATATCCTATATTACACTAAATCGGATAAAATGTAAAGGATAGAGACAGCGAACATGTTTGATGATAAATAGTAAGTAAATTTGATTAATTATAAACTCAATCTATTAAAAATTATTTTAGGAACAAAAATGATTCGGCGATTTTCCTGAAAATATCTTTATATCTGGAAAAATCGGTTGATAGAGATGTAAGGGTTATATTGTAGATATGTTTATCTTTAATGAGTATGTATGATAGGTCAGTAAAGCTGTTGTTGTCTTTATTGTAAGTATAAATGAACCAGTGTGTATCGGTATTGTCGATTCGCAGTACATCGTCTTCGGCATGCCTGTATTGATCGAGTTCATTGGATAAATTAAGCATTCTGACGTTGCACGCTTCCTCAAGAGTCATTTCGGAGGCATTCTCTTCTGTTGATATTGATAGTATTTCTCTGAAGGTGTCGGAATCGTTGTCTTTCGGGTTTTCGGCAGATACTGCTGTTTGCGCGGAAGGGTTTTCTTTTATTTCCCATGATTTAGGGATATCTATAGAAAACCCTTTCGCCTGATTGATATATTTTGTCAAAGGTGTTTCCTGAGCGTAGATAAAACCAGCCGCAACGAATAAAGTTGAAAGGACGAAAATATCTTTTAGAAAGCTCATGGATTAACCCCTTTGATTAAAAAATTACATGTTTTTTATTATTTCCGCACCGAATTCGGAACATTTCAATTCGGTTGACCCGTCCATTTGTCTGGCGAGATCATAAGTTACTCTTTTTTGAGCGATAGTTTTCTTCAGAGCGTCAACAATAATATCGGCGGCTTCTATCCATCCGATATGTTCGAGCATCATTACTCCAGAGAGAATAACTGAACCGGGGTTGACTTTATCGAGCCCTGCGTATTTGGGAGCGGTGCCATGGGTTGCTTCAAATACAGCGGTTTCATCGCCGATGTTTGCTCCGGGTCCTAATCCGAGTCCGCCGACCTGGGCAACGAGCGCGTCGGACATGTAATCGCCGTTTAAGTTCGGCATGGCGAGTACGCTGTATTCGTTGGGGCGGATAAGGATTTGCTGAAACATCGCGTCGGCTATACGGTCGTTAACGAGGATTTTACCTTCGGGCATTTTGCCGTTGAAATAATCCCATAAATCTTTTTCAGTAATAATTTTATTTCCGAATTCCTCTCTGGCGACCTGATATCCCCAATCGCGGAAAGCTCCTTCGGTGAATTTCATTATATTTCCTTTATGGACAAGAGTAACCGTTGGTTTTTTATGGTCTATAGCGTATTGGATAGCTTTTCTGACTAATCTTTTAGTGGCGGTTACGCTGATAGGTTTAATGCCTATACCTGAATCCAGTCTGATACCGGAGTCAAATTCGCCGTTGAGGAATTCAATTACTTTTGTAGCTTCTTTGGTTCCTGCTGGCCATTCGATACCGGCATATACGTCTTCGGTGTTTTCCCTGAATACGGTCATGTTGACCAGTTCGGGTTTTTTCACAGGCGATGGTACTCCGTCAAAATACTGGACAGGGCGTACACACGCGTAGAGGTCAAGAACCTGGCGCAAAGTAACATTGAGGCTTCTGAACCCACCTCCGACAGGTGTAGTGAGAGGACCTTTTATAGCTACATGATACTTTTTTATGGTATCCACAGTTTTTTCAGGAAGCCATTCATTAAAAAGGTTATTTGCTTTTTCACCGGCGAAAATTTCCATCCAGCATATTTTGCGGTTATCTCTGTATGCTTTTTTTACCGCGGAATCCAAAACCGGTTTTGATGCTTTCCAGATATCGGGGCCTGTACCGTCACCTTCAATAAAAGGTATTATCGGGTTATCCGGTACGGATAACGATCCGTTAAGAATTTTTATTCCTTCTCCGTCAGTCGGAGTTTTGAAATAATCGTTTTTATTCATTTCCTCTCCTGTAATGAATGATTTTATTATTATGCCTGCTGGCGAGTGTAGTTGAGTAATCCGCCTGCCAGAAGTATATTTTTTTGCCTTTCCGTGAGATTGTATTTAACAGCGAAATCAGATCCTTTTGATTTATTTACGATTTTTAAAGGCTGATTATTCAAAAGGGTTTCTCTGACATTAGAAATTTCCAGTTCGTCTCCCTGTTCGATAGTATCATAATCCTGCGGGTTATCGAAAAACAGCGGAAGTATACCGAAATTTATAAGGTTTGCTGAGTGAATGCGTTCTATTGATTTTGCGAGTACAACCCTGATTCCGAGGTACATCGGGCATATTGCCGCGTGTTCCCGGCTGGATCCTTGCCCGTAACTTTCTCCGCCTAAAATAAATCCATGATAACCTTTATCCCTGTCCTGAGCGGCTCTTGATGGGAACGTAGTGTCTATCGGTTCAAATACGAATTCGGAATATTTAGGTATATTGGACCTGTATTTTAATTTTGATCCTGCCGGAGCTATATGGTCGGTAGTGATTTTATCGCCTGTTTTAAGCAGTACGTGTCCGCAAACAGTATCGGGTACAGGCGTATTTTTTGCCGGTTGCCCGATATTGGGGCCTCTGGCTACGGTTACGTTGTCGGGATTATCGCTTGGAGCGAGAATCATGGTGTCGTCAATAGTAAAAGTTTCCGGAAGAACAATTTCCGGCTGGGTGCCATATTTGCGCGGGTCTGTGATGACACCTGTTAACGCGGCAATAGCCGCTACAGCAGGGCTGACAAGGTATATGTTTGCGGAATTTGAGCCTGACCGCCCGAAGAAGTTGCGGTTATTGGTGCGCAAACTCACAGCGTTTGTGCGGGGTGTATGCCCGATCCCGATGCAGAAACCGCAAGCCGATTCAGCGATTCGCGCGCCTGCGGAAATCATGGTTGTGAGCATTCCGTTGTCCACGAGCATCTTAAATACCTGTTTGGAACCCGGAGCGATAACAAGGCTCATTTCTGGGTGTATTGTTTTACCCTCAAGTATTTTTGCCACGAGCGACATATCGTATAAAGACGAATTTGTACAGCTTCCAATGGCTACCTGATCCACTTTCAACCCCTCGATTTCGGTTAATTTCACTACATTATCCGGGCTGTGGGGTTTAGCTATCATCGGTTCGATTTCGCTTAAATTCAGATTGATAACCTTTTCGTATTGTGCATCCGGATCGGCGCAAAGTTCGATCCATTCTTTTTCCCGCCCCTGTGCTTTCATGAATTCGTAAGTACGGTTATCGCTGGGAAAAATGGATGTGGTTACCCCTAATTCAGCGCCCATATTTGTTATTGTAGCGCGTTCGGTTACAGACAATGTTTTTACGCCTTCGCCTCCGTATTCAACAATGGTACCCACGTTACCTTTTGTGGTAAGTATTTGCAGAACAGTTAAAATTACGTCTTTCGCGCTTGACCATGGCTGGAGTTTTCCGGTTAATTCAATTTTCACAATTTTAGGTGCCGGAAAATAGAAAGGGCCTCCTCCCATCGCGATAGCGACATCAAGTCCGCCGGCTCCTATCGACATCATACCAATACCTCCGCAAGTCGGCGTGTGGCTGTCGGAGCCCAGAAGTGTTTTACCGGGTATCGCGAACCGTTCCAGATGGATCTGGTGGCAGATACCGTTTCCGGCTTTCGAGAAATAGATACCGTATTTCGATGCGACTGTCTGTAAATAGAAATGGTCGTCAGCATTCTCAAAACCCATCTGCATTGTATTGTGATCGACGTAATTTATTGAGAACTCGGTTTTTGCTTTCGGTATTCCCAGGGCCTCAAACTGAAGGCAAGCCATAGTTCCCGTTGCGTCCTGGGTTAACGTATGATCTATCCTGATTCCGATTTCTGTACCGAATTGTTTCGGGTTACCGGAAACAAGATGATTCTGAATAATTTTTTCTACAAGAGATAATCCCATGCTTTAGATCCTTATCGTATAATGGAATTGATTACTTCAAAGTGAATTGACAAACTGTTCTATTCTGTCGAGCCCTTTTTCGATATTCTGCATTGAACATGCGTAAGATAACCTCATATTGTCGTCGTGCCCGAAGGCGATTCCGGGAACGCATGCGACATAATTTTTCTCAAGCAGTTTTTCGCAGAATTCCATTGATTTCACTCCCGTCGCGCTGATGTCCGGAAATACATAAAAAGCTCCTTCAGGAACCGCGCATGATATGCCTTTTATATTATTGAGCCTTTTTACAATATAATCGCGTCTTTTAATGAATTCCTCTTTCATTTTGTGGACAAAATCAAGCCCCTGGTTCAATGCGGTAACAGATGCGTACATTGCGAAAGTCGTAGGGTTTGATGTGCTGTGCCCCTGGATTTTGTTTATAGCTTTTATCACGTCCACATTTGAAGCCAGATAACCGATTCGCCAGCCTGTCATCGAGTATGCTTTGGATACTCCGTTTACTACCGTGGTCAGATTTTTTATTTCCTCGCCGAAAGAAGCGATGCTTATATGCGCAAACTCATAACTGAGATGTTCGTAAATTTCATCGGATACTACAGCCAGATTTTTTTTCACGCAGTAATCGGCCAGAGTTTTCAGCTCATTTTCATTATACATCACGCCCGATGGGTTTGATGGCGAATTAAGTACAAGCGATTGTGTTTTTGGGGTTATATATTTTTCAAGTATTTCCGGAGTAATTTTATAGTTTGTTGATTTGTCTGTTTTGATAAAAACCGGATTTCCTCCGGCAAGTATTACCATTTCCGGATAACTTACCCAGTAAGGTGTGGGAATAAGCACTTCATCGCCCGGATTTACTGTTGCCTGGAAATAATTGTATAGAGAATGTTTGGCTCCGCAGGAAACGGCGATCTGTTCGGGTTTGTAAATGAGGTTGTTCTCGCGTTTAAATTTATCGCATACAGCGTTTTTCAGTTCGACTGTGCCGGTTACGGGGGTATATTTTGTCATTCCCTTATCAAGTGCTTCTTTAGCTGAGTTTTTTATATAATCAGGAGTATCAAAATCGGGTTCTCCGGCCCCGAATCCAACTACGTCCAATCCCTGCTTCTTCATTTCTTTTGCTTTCGCGTCGATAGATAAAGTCAGTGATGGAGATACTTTTTTTACTCTTTCAGCTATTTGCATACAAAACCCCTCTTTTTTATTTTTCTGATTTGCATGATTTTTTTAAATGCCGGAGGGGGATTATATATCATTTTTAGCGCAAGTACAATTTTTTTTTGTAACCATGATTCTGGTAATTAAACAAAAAAAGAGGGCGAAAAAAACGCCCTCTCTTTTAATATAAAAGGTAAAACCTTATTATTGTTTCGGCATAATTTTGAACATGCCTGTTCCGCATGTTGGGCAAGTGCCTTTTAAAGCTGGTTTTCCGTTTTTCATTGTGGTTTTTTCTTCGTTAGCGATCTGTTTTTTCGCTTTGCATTTTACACAATAACCTTCAGCCATGAGAATAATACCTCCTTTTTAGGTTTGTTTGTTTGTACGGTTATCTTTTGGGTAACCATACTACTGGCTATTATAACCGATCATTTTTCAAATGTGTAATTTTGACCTTGTTTTGCTTCAATCTATCAGCAGGAATTTTTCATGTCAAGGCAAAATTATTATATTTGATTATTTTTTTCAAATTTATCTTAATTTAGCACAAAAAAAAGTAAAAAATGGGAATAAGTATTTATTTTATATTTGCTCTGTCCGTAATAAAATATTAAGTAGTTCTAAAAAATATTTATTTTTTATTCGATTGACTTATAATCAGTATTATTTGATTTTATTATTTACTTAATATTATGAAAGGGCTGTATATGAAAAAAGGAATGTGTTCAATTGTTTTCGCTATGATCATCGCGTTATTTGCGTTGCGTGCAACTGCTCAATCAGGCAACAACGACGATAAATCGGTTTCGAAGGGAGTTCAACCTGAAATTATTCCTCAGGAACAGATGGCGGCTAAGGTAAATGGTGTACCTATAACCAAAGCAGAACTTAACCGTGTGGTAAATGTCATGAAGAATTCTCTGGATGAAGCGCGCAAATACTATCAAATGCCCGAATACGGTATGGATTTTATTATTAAGCAATCCCTGGATAAACTGATTTCGAGTGAACTTGTTTTTCAAAAAGCGGTTGATACAAAAATAATCGTATCTGAAGGTGAGGTTGATCAGGAAATGAGGAAAATTAAAGATAATGTGGATGATAAACAGTATAAACAACGTCTCCAGTCGCAGAATATGTCAGAAAAAGATTTCCGGAATTCCGTAAAAAAATCAATGTATATTCAAAAAATGCTTGATAAGGAAGTACCGTACACGAACATAAAAATAAGCGATAAGGAAATCGGCCAGTTATACGAGCAGTATAGATACAAGTTAAGTCGGTCTGATGAAATGATTAAACTCAGTCAGATAGTGATTGAGGTTAAAGATAATGATTCCCAGTCGAAAACCGAGGCGGCTCATAAAAAAATGCTTGAAGCGAAAAAGAAACTTGACGGTGGTGCCGATTGGAAAAAGATTGTAGCCGAGTATTCTCAAGGATCAAAAGAAAACGGCGGTTCAATCGGGTTTTATGCCAAAACCATGCTTTTTCAACAGTTGGGAAACGATTTTGTACCTGCCAGGAAAAATGAGATCAGCAATGTTGTGAAAACAAAAACAGGATACCATATCTTTAAAGTGGATGATATAAAAGCAAAGGGTGGGCTTATGTCTCTTGAAGAGTCGAGATCATCACTTGAGAAAATTATTATGGATCAGAAATATAGCGAGGAGCTGAATAAATATATCGCTGAACTTAAAAAAGGCGCGAAAATAGAGACTTTTGTAAAATAAAATCATTATTTTTTCAGTAGATTATAAATTTCATCAGCTTTTTCAGCGGATATATCGCGGAGTTTCTCATGGGTTTCCCAGGCTTTAGAGAAATCGCCCTGGTTTATGTAGATTATCGCCATGTAATAAAGCGCGTTTGCGTTGGGTTGCCCGTTTTCATAAGCGATCTTCACAAATTCAGCCAGCGCTTCCTGAAGTTTGCCTGTCTCATAATAGGAAACACCCAAATTGTAGATAATATCTTTATCGAACTTGAATTCAAGCGCCTTTTTATATGCCTCGATCTCGCCGTTATGGTCTCCTGCGGAATACCTTGATAAACCGAGCATATAGTATGCCGTAAATGTCGGTTTTTCATCGATAAGGCGTTTATATAACTGCGATTCTTCCTCAAACATATTGAGTTTATGATATGTCTCAGCCAGCCTGAATATATTTTTGTGGTACTGATTATTGATAAGGTAAGTTTTCTGGAAATACTGCATGGCATTTTTATAATCTCCCTGGAAAAAATAAACTTCGCCTATTTTAAATATTACTCTGTAGTCATCGGGTATGATTTCATCGGTTTTATTAAAACAATCCAGAGCTTCTTTATACTTTTTTTGTTCGAGGTATACAAGTCCCATATTGAAGTAAGGGTGATATTTATTCTTATGTATTTGACTGCACTTTTTAAATTGGGTGATAGATTTATCATATTCTCCTAAAAAGGAATAAATGTTGCCGAGAATTAAGTTTGCTCTGTAACTTTCAGGTTTTTTTTCGATAATTTTCTCAAATTCTTCTTTCGCCTTAATCCAATCCTGTTGCTGGTAAAACTTAAAGGCGTTATTTATTTCATTTAATTCGCCGTTGTTTTCTTTTATCGCCGAATCGTTATCAATAAGAGTTTCGGTTATGTTATTTTCTTGAGCACAGAGGTGAAATTGATCTGCGGTGTAGAAAAAGGATATGGAAAAAAATAAAATGAATGGTAAAATAATTTTCATAATGCCCTTTTTATGTTTTCTTCTTTTTATAAATGTATATTATTGTTATATCATTACTTTAATTAACCGCAATATAATTTTTAAAATGGAGAATTGAAATGAAAAAAATCGTAAAATCTGTTTTTGCCTCAATGATGTTTATATCATTAGTGTTTATCTCCTGTGATTTTGTTTATTCGGGCACAGTTGATTTGAATTTAAGAAAACTGAACAGTATTGATAATGGCGCCAGGAAAGAAGCCGCGAAAGACCTTAAATATTACGGTACAAAAAAAGTGGTCAGGGCTCTTAAAAACGCTCTTGGAGACCCAAATGGCGATGTCAGAAAAGAAGCCGCGAATTCTCTGGGGTATATAGGTGATCCGTCTGCGGTGGAATCTCTGATTTTTGTGCTTAGCGATTCCGATATGGGTGTACGCGGAGCGGCGGCCGGCGCGTTAGGAAAAATCGCGGATCCGAGGGCGATTCAACCGCTGGATCGTCTGGCGGAGAAAGATTGGAATCCGATCATAAAGAAAATCGCATCTGAATCCGCTCAGAACTGCAGGCTGGCAAAATACAGGGCGAAAATGCAATCCGATACTGAATCAAGCTCAAAGAAACCAGCGGGTAAAAAATCAAAAACGGTAAAACCTGAACCGGAAAAATCGGAGGAATTGACTGCGCAAACACAATCACAGCCGATTATACCGGTGCGTAAATCGAAGATGGCTGTTCTTCTTTTTAAAGATATCCCCGCGCAGGAAAACGCGGTTTACGGGCAAGTTGTATCTGATATGATATCAACAGGGTTATTGGAATCAAATCAATTCGAGGTTTTTGACAGGATACAGACAAAAAAAATGATCGAGGAAAAAAATCTGAATGTAGGTAATTCGGTTGATCCTTCGACGGCAGTTGAACTGGGAAAAATATTGGGTGTCGAATATATAGTTACCGGTAATGTGGCTAAACTTGGCGATCTGTATGAAACCGATGTGAGAATGATTGAGACAAAACAAGGCAAAACAGTAATTGCCGAGAACGGCAGTTCCAAAGGCGAAGAGAATTTGAGGGGAATGTCAAAAAGTATCTGCGATAAACTTGTTGCCAAATATGTGTCTTTGCCGAAAACTGAGGAAAAGGATAATAAATGAGCCCGATGTTTCCTGTTTTCGATAAAAGTGTCGACAGGCGTGAATTTCTTGAGTTCTGCGCAAAAGGAGCCTGTGCAATGGGTATAGGCTCTATTTTGCTCAAAGATAAGGATTTGTTCGCTTCGCTTGACGCTCTCAATCAGAACATAGAAAAATCTTCAGGCAATTCGGTTTCATCGGATATAAAGTTTACTAAAGAGGCGTACCATTATAAAAAACTCGCGGATAACATTGTGGAGTGCGGTCTTTGCCCGCGCAATTGCCATGTACCGGACGGTTCCAGAGGGTTGTGCGGTGTAAGGGAAAACAGGAAAGGGATGTATTTCACTCTTGTATATAGCAGGATATGCGCTTTGCATGTTGATCCGATAGAGAAAAAACCGTTGTTTCATTATAAACCGTCCCAAAACGCTTTTTCGCTTGCTACACCCGGGTGCAACATATCCTGCAAGTTCTGCCAGAACTGGCAGATATCCCAGGCGAAACCTGAGGATATAGTGTGCAATTATATATCGCCTGAAAACGTTGTGGCTCAGGCTAAATCGTCCGGCAGTGCCTGCATCGCTTATACTTACAGTGAACCGACAATTTTTTATGAGTTCATGTACGATACAACCAAACTCGCCAATGAGTCCGGCATGAAGAGTGTGATCATAACCAATGGATTTATTTCCCAACAGGCGCAAGATGAACTGCTTACCCAAATTGACGCTGTAAAGATAGATCTTAAAGGGTTTTCTGAGAAATATTACAGTGAAATATGCGGCGCTTCGCTCAAACCTGTGCTTAATTCCATAAAAAGAGTAAAAAACAGCGGAAAATGGCTCGAACTGGTTGTTCTGATTGTACCTACAATGAACGATTCGGAAAAAGAAATCACTGAAATGGCTTCATGGATTTCAGGTGAAATAGGCAACGAAGTGCCTGTGCATTTCTCAAGGTTTCATCCGGAATACAAATTGCGCAATCTTCCTGTTACTCCGGTATCTACTTTGAACCGGTGTTTGGATATCTGCAAAGCTAGAGGATTAAAATACGTTTATCTGGGAAATGTGCCAGGGCATCCGGCGGAAAATACCTATTGCCCGTCTTGCGGGAAAATGGTTATAAAACGGTATGGATATTATGTTCTCGATAACAAAATAAAAGATGGAAACTGTTCGTTCTGCGGGTACAAAATAGCCGGAGTTTTTTCCTGAAAAAATTTTTATGTATTTTATTGATTCTAAATTATCTTCCCGATATCCTTAGAGAAAAAAAAGGGAAGAGAGTGAAAGAGAAAATATTGTTCACATGGAGCGGTGGAAAAGACAGTTCCATGGCATTGTATACTATTTTTAATAGTGGTTTATACGATGTTACCGCTTTAATTACAACGGTTACCGAAGATTATGACAGGATCAGTATGCATGGGGTTCGCAGTGAACTCTTGAGACAACAGGCTGATTCAATCGGGCTGAACCTTGATATTGTTTATATCCCAAAAGATTCTACAAACGATATTTACGAAAACCGCATGAGTTGTTTTTTGCAAAAATATAAAGATCAGGGAGTATCTAAAGTTGCCTTCGGAGATATTTTTCTTCAGGATTTAAGAAAATATCGTGAGAAGAATCTATCCCAAATACAAATGGAAGCTTTGTTTCCTCTCTGGGAGAATGATACGTTATTTCTTTACAAAAAGTTTGTTTCTGATGGTTTTAAAGCGGTAACAACATGTATAGACACAAAAATTCTCGATAACTCATTTGCCGGTAAAAATCTCGACCTTGATTTTCTTGAGAACCTTCCCGCGAATGCCGATCCGTGTGGCGAAAACGGGGAGTTTCATTCGTTTGTTTATGACGGGCCCATATTTAAAAATAAAATATATTTTTCTGTCGGTGAAAAGGTCCTGAGAGAATCTTTTCTTTTTTGTGACCTTGTGCCTGTTTGAATTATTTTTGTACCTCTTGAAAAATAAATTGCTCAAACTTAATGCTATTTATCGCATGGGTTTTCTATTAGATTTTCTTTTTTATGGATACAAGAATAGGCTCTATATTTAAAAATTTACCTAAATTCAAATCATCCCTCGATCCGTTGCGCGGGAAAAAGGGAGTGGTCTATTCCGGTTTATGGAACGTATCGCGCCCGATGTTGATTACGGAATTGCAATCGGAACTGAATTCTCCCGTTCTCATAATAAATAAAGGCGGCAAGGAAGAAGAACAGCTGTTTGACGATCTCGAATTGATTAATCCGGGCATGACATCTACTTTCCCTGCGTGGGAAATATTGCCACATGAAGGAATCGCCCCGCATGTAGATGTTTGCGCGGACAGGTTTCAGGTATTGCATAAATTGATTACCGCGCCATCGGCGAACATTATCGTAACCGCCGGAATTAGCTCAATAATACAAAAAGTAGTGGGAAAAAAGATATTAACGGAACATATTCTGGAACTTAAAACCGGACAGAGTATATCTTATTCAGGATTCATACGTGAAATATTTCATCTCGGATACAAAAGAGTCGACAGGGTGGAGAGTGTCGGCGAATATAGTGTGAGAGGCGGAATCATCGATGTGTTCTCTTTGTATTACGAGATGCCATACCGCATAGAGTTCTGGGGCGATTTGGTAGATACAATCCGCGTATTCAACCCGGCAACTCAACTTTCGGAACGGTCATCGGATAAAGTTATAATTTTCCCTGCAGACGAGCAGAAATATTACAGGAATAAAAATGAACTCGTCTCATTTTTTGATTATTTTCCCGATAATACTTTAGTAATAATCGATGAGCCTGAAGATGTAATCAAAAAGATAAATTCAATTGAGAATTTTATTTGCGGCAACAGGGATTATTATTTATCTGAGAGAGAGCTTTATGCGAGTATAGCAAAGTTCAGCCATGCCGGTGTGTCAAAGGGTATTCAATCGAGCGAACCGTTTTTTATGTCGAATTATCAGGTTCTCTTCGGTATAAATCTGGCTCACTTTCTGGAGAATTTAGCAGGCGAGAAAAAACCGTCCAATTATATAGATGAGAGTTTATTTGAGATAAAAACGCTTATTGATGATGGATATACCGTTGTTCTCAGTTTCAACAATATTGGTGAAAAACAGCGTTTTTTTGAGATATGCGCAGACAAAGGATTTGACCCGATAACATCTTGTCCGTCGATCGTCGGGCAGGTAAGCGGAGGGTTTATTTTCCCAGAGAACCAGTTTGCGGTAATATCCGATCAGGAGATTTTCGGAAGGTACAAGGTTCGGCGGGCGAAGCGGAAATTCAAATATACCGCACCTATGCGTGAGGTAATCGACATTAATCCGGGCGATCTTGTTGTTCATGTGAATTACGGGATAGGAATGTATCAGGGTGTACAGAAAATAGAGCAAACCGGTACAAAAAAAGATATGATGGTTATTGAGTACGCAAACAAAGCCAAACTTTTTGTGCCGCTTATTCATTCAAATCTGGTACGCAGGTATATCGGTTGCGGGTATCAGGAGACTCCGCCTTTGGATGTGCTAGGCACTCCAGGCTGGTTAAAGAAAAGAAAACAGGTGGAGGAATCGATATACGATCTGGCATCGGAGTTTCTTGAGATTCAGGCGGCAAGAAAGGTTTTGCGTGGTAACATATTTGATCATGACGGGGCATGGCAGAGGGAATTTGAGGCATCGTTCATTTATGACGAAACACAGGATCAGCTAAATGCCATAAAGTCAATCAAAGACGATATGGAATCACAGCGTCCTATGGATCGTCTCATATGCGGCGATGTGGGTTATGGCAAAACAGAAGTAGCTATCCGAGCGGCATTTAAGGCGGCGATATCCGGCAAGCAGGTAGCTGTGCTTGTGCCTACAACTATTTTGGCTCAACAGCATCATAAAGTTTTTTCCGAACGAATGGCGGATTATCCTCTGAGGATAGATATGTTGAGCCGGTTTAAAACCGTAGCCGAACAGAAAAAAATAATAAAAGATACTGCGGAAGGCAATGTCGATATCCTGATCGGAACCCACAGGTTGATCCAGAATGACGTAAAGTTTAAGGATATAGGCCTTGTGATAATTGACGAGGAACAACGTTTTGGAGTACGCCACAAAGAACAGTTCAAGAAGATGAGGCGACTTGTAGACGTACTTACACTAACCGCTACTCCTATCCCTCGGACGCTGTATTTGTCTCTGGTTGGCGCACGGGATATGAGCACAATAAACACACCGCCCGAAGACAGGTTGCCGGTTGAAACATATGTTACCACTTTCGATGAAAAAATAATTAAGAACGCGATAACACGGGAACTTAATCGCGAAGGTCAAATTTATTTTGTGCACAACCGGATAAAAAGCATACACAAGATAAAGGATAAACTCCAGCAGATCGTGCCTGATGCGACAATTGCTGTCGGGCATGGGCAGATGCATGAAAAAGAGCTTGCACATGTAATGGAGGAGTTCCGGTCCGGCAAAATAGATATTCTTTTATGCACAACGATCATAGAATCCGGGTTAGATATACCTAACGCGAATACAATTATAATCGACCGGGCAGATATGTTCGGGCTTGCCGATTTATACCAGTTGCGCGGACGTGTAGGCAGGTTCAAGAACAGGGCATACGCTTATTTTCTTGTGCCTCCATACAAAATACCGACTGAACAGGCGCAAAAACGCCTTGACGCTATCGAGACACATCAGCATCTCGGTGCAGGGTTTCAGATAGCGATGCGCGACCTCGAAATCAGGGGTGCAGGCAATATACTCGGCGAAAAACAGCATGGCAATATCGCCGCTGTCGGGTTTGATTTGTACTGCAAATTGCTCAAAAACGCCATTATGAGCATTAAAGGAGAACAGGTGCCTGAATTGCCCGAAGTTGTGTTGAAACTCGGTTTGGAACCGGCTATCCCTGCTGATTATATATCTTCGGAAACACAGCGAATGGCTATATACAGCCGGATCCAGGATATATTTCAGGAGAACCAGGTTATTGAATTACAAAAAGAACTCGAGGATATTTATGGGCCTGTGCCGGAAGATGTTGAAATACTCCTTGATTGTGTATTGATTAAAATTTATGCCGCATCCAAAAAAATTGATTATATTGAACTGAAAGATGATAAACTGTTGCTGAAAACAGGAAACAATTTTATAACCGAGGACGGGTTGAAATATTACAGGGTAAAAAACGTCTCGAATTTGAAAAAGACAGCATTGATAAAAAGTATTTTGAAAGAGGTTCCCCAGTGTGATAGAATGCCCTGAAACAAATAAGCTGAAATTTGAATCATGTTTAAATATAAGGGGTTTATTTATGAAATATTTCTCACTTATAGGAATGTTGCTGCTCATTTTTTTCAGGGACGCTTTTGCCGGACAAGACAGGATAATCGCAAGAGTCAATGATGACGTTATTACACTCTCTGAACTTGAAGAGAGGATGAAACCGATTATAAACAAGTATGAAAAATCATACGAGGAAGAAGAATTCTTACAGAATCTGGCGAAAGCAGAAGATTACTGGATTAATCAGCTTATTGAAAACAAACTGATTCTGCAGGAAGCGCAACGAAAAAATATTACCGCTACCAAAGAAGAAATCGACGAACGATACGAAAAAATCAAACAGGATTTTGATTCCGAACTGCAATTTAAGATTTTCCTCGAGTCACAGGGAATGAATATCGATCAACTGAAAAAAACTATCTCGGAAAATATAATGATCGGTAAAGCTACGGCTCATATCAGGGAAAGAGCGAGATTTAAAATTTCTCCTGTCGATATTACAAAATACTATAACGAACACGGCGATAAATTCAGGGAAGACCCTTTGGTAAGGGCGTCTCATATTCTTATTCGGTTTACCGGCAATGAAGAAAATGATTATAAAAAAGCGAAAGATATATTATCCAGGATAAAAAACGGGGAAGATTTCGCTGCGCTGGCGCGTCAGTACTCCGATGATCCTCATGCCCAACAGGGAGGCGATCTCGGTTTCTTCTCACGCGGACAACATATTAAAGAGATAGATAAAGCCGCCTTCTCGTTGCCTGTCGGGCAGATAAGCGATATCATAAAATCCAAACTCGGATACCATATAATCCTGGTGAAACAGAAGAAAAAAGAACGGGTCAGGCCGTTATCCGAAGTTCAGGAAGAAATCCAAAACGTAATCCTGAAAGACAAAGCAAGCAAACTATGGGATGAATGGATTCAGGGATTGAAGAAAAAATCGTACATTGAAATATATAACAAGTCATAAATCATAGAGAAAGCGTTTTCATGAAGAACAAATGCGTTATCGGTATCACAATAGGCGATCCCGCGGGTATAGGTCCCGAGATAATAATAAAATCGATAATAAATCTTAAAATTACCGGATTCGATTTTGTACCCGTTTTATTCGGTAGCGTTCAGGTATTTGAATTTTACAGAGATCTTTTCGGATTGGATATGCAGTTTGTACCGCTTAATAAAAAAGAGGATATCAAATACGAAGATAAAGTTTATGTTATTGATGTCAATCCTGAGGCGAGTTTCAGTGTAAGCCCGGGATATCCGGATAATAACGGATCTCTTCTTGCTTTGGAAGCAATCAAACAGGCTGTTTATTCAGCGCTGGATTCAAAAATCGACGCGATTGTAACCGCTCCCATTTACAAAAAAGGGATCAATGAAGCCGGGTGTGATTTTCACGGGCATACAGGATTTCTCGCGTATCTGACAAAAACCAAAAATTATGCAATGATGCTTGCCGGAGGAGGATTGAAAGTTGTTCTGGCAACAATACATATACCATTGAGGGAAGTTTTTGGAAAACTTACTCCCGACAGGGTATATGAAGCGATAAAAATAAGTCATGAAGGATTGAGAATGGCAGGAATTACCGAACCACGCATTGCAGTATGTGCATTGAATCCCCATGCGGGTGAGGAAGGATTGCTTGGCAATGAAGAAATATTGATAATCAAGCCGGCAGTAGACAAAGCAATAGCCGAAGGTATAAACGTAACCGGAATTTTCCCGTCGGATACCGTTTTCTGGGATACTCTGCAGGGTAAATCCGATATCGTTGTTGCAATGTATCATGATCAGGGTTTGATCCCCATAAAAACTCTCGCGTTTGATAGCGGAGTGAACGTAACTTTAGGGTTGCCGATAATACGCACATCGCCAGATCACGGTACCGCTTTTGACATTGCGGGTAAAAATATTGCAACTTCGGCGAGTATGGAACAGGCAATAAAGTTTGCCATGGAATTGTGTCGCGGAAAGAGATCATGAGCGCGCATCTCTTAACAGATAAGAGTTTCATCATAAATTATTTGAAAAAAAATAATTTATATACAAAAAAAAGTTACGGGCAGAATTTTGTAATTGACGAAAACCTTATATCCACATTGCTTGGTTCGGCGAACGTTAACTCAGGTGATGTTGTGCTCGAAATCGGGCCCGGTATCGGATCACTCACAGAACGGTTGCTTGAGGCGGGAGCGGAAGTTATTTGTGTGGAACTTGATCCGCGTTTCGCTTCTCTTCTGAAACATCATTTTCAGGATAAACCCGGTTTTCATCTTATTGAAGGTGATTTCCTTAAACGGGATGTATACGGCAGAGTGTCCGATCTTATTTCGCAAATAAATAAGGTGCCGAAAGTTGTATCGAACCTTCCGTATTATATTACATCTCCGATAATCGTTAAACTTCTTCAGTCCGATAAAAAATTTGACCGGATTACGCTTACCATACAAAAAGAGGTTGCTCAGCGGATAGTCGCTCCGGAAGGAATTAAACAGTACAGCGCCATATCGGTTTTTGTCAAATATTACGCTGACGCGTTTATCGAGGATATTTTCGCACCGTCTTCATTTTTCCCAAGTCCTCAGGTTTTTTCGGCGGTAATATCGCTTGTGCCGTATGAAAAAAAAGTTTATGAAATAGAAAAACCGGAATTTTTTCATCATTTTGTAAAACTTTGTTTTACTGAACGGCGAAAAATGTTAAAAAATAGTATCTACAGGGCAATGAAAAGTATGCAGGCGGATTTATCCGCCGAGGATGTGGATAATATTCTGGACGAATTGGAAATTCCCGGCGATGTTCGGCCGGAAACATTGGATATAGATCAATTTTTGCGAATCAGCGGTAGGCTTCTTACCGTATTTCCTGAACTTAAAGAAAAATTCTGATATAAATATTAATTTAAAGGAGATTAATCATGGCGTTTACAGAAAAAGACGTGGATTATATTTCCAAGCTGGCACGGATATACCTGTCCGATGAAGAGAAGAGAAATTTTACTACCCAGCTTGACAGTATCCTTGAGTACGTCAACAAACTTAACGAGCTTAATACCGATAATGTTGAACCTACGGCGCATATACTTCCATTAAACAATGTAATGCGTGAAGATGAGGTTAAGCAAACTTGGGATACGGATTTAGCGGTTAAACAATCGCCACTTCTTAAAGAGAGATTGTATATCGTCCCTAAAGTGATAGAATAAATTTTTCCAAATATAAGGAGAGTACAATGAGTTTGTATTCCAAAACATCGCATGAGCTGATGGATTTGCTCAATAAACGACAGATAAGTTCGCGCGAACTTGTAGAATCCGTATTCAAGCGGATAGAAGAAGTTGAGTCGCGCATAAACGCTTTTGTTTTAACCGATAAAGAGAAATCGCTCGAACTTGCGGATCAGATTGACGCAAAACGCGCAAAAGGCGAAGAAGTCGGGCCTCTTGCCGGGATTCCTTTAGGGATTAAAGATAACCTTTGTCATGAACACAGGCCTACAACCTGCGGTTCCAATATACTGAAGGGATACAATGGATCGTATAACGCTACAGTTGTGCAGAAACTACTCGACAGCGGAGCCATACTTGTGGGCAACCTGAACATGGATGAGTTCGCGATGGGATCGTCTTGCGAGACATCCGCTTATGGGCCGACGCGCAATCCGTGGAATCTGGATTTTATACCGGGCGGTTCAAGCGGCGGTTCTGCGGCGGCGGTGGCGGCTGATGAAGTGATTATGGCGCTCGGGTCGGATACGGGCGGGTCTATTCGCCAGCCCGCGTCGTTATGCGGGGTTGTCGGAATGAAACCGACATACGGCAGGGTATCGCGGTTTGGGCTTGTTGCGTACGCTTCATCGCTCGATCAAATCGGGCCGGTTACAAAAGATGTTGAGGATAATGCCCTTTTGCTTAAAATAATCAGCGGGCATGATAAATTCGATTCCACATCAGTAAATATGGATGTGCCGGATTATATATCATTAATGCGCGATTCAATAAAAGGGCTGAAAATTGGTATTCCGAAAGAATATTTCGTGGATGGAATGGATAAGGAAGTTGAATTATCCATAAAAAACGCGATAAAACAGTTTACCGATCTTGGAGCGCAAGCAGTTGAGGTTTCGCTTCCGCATACGGAATACGCTATAGCGGCGTATTACATAATAGCGACAGCGGAAGCAAGTTCTAATCTTGCCAGATTCGATGGTGTCCGTTACGGGTTCCGTTCAGCTGAATCGGATGATCTGATAGATATGTATTTCCGCTCAAAATCGGCGGGATTCGGCGCGGAAGTGAAAAGAAGGATTCTGCTCGGTACATACGTTTTGAGCTCAGGATATTACGATGCGTATTATAAAAAGGCACAGAAAGTCAGAACGCTTATCAAACAGGATTTCGATAAGGCATTTGAGAAAGTCGATTGTATAGTTACGCCAACTGCGCCGTCTCCGGCATTTAAGTTGGGTGAAAAACTCAATGATCCGTTGACCATGTATCTGTCGGATATATTTACAATATCGATTAATCTTGCGGGGTTGCCGTGTATGGCTGTGCCGTGCGGGTTTACGGCGCGAAATTTGCCTGTTGGCATGCAGATAATCGGCAAACCGTTTTCGGAAGATGTGGTATTGAAAGCGGCATATAATTACGAGCGCAGTACTGATTTTCACAAAATGAAACCAAATCTTGTATAAGGAGTTCAATATAATGGAATTCGAACCGGTAATCGGACTTGAAGTTCATGTCCAGTTGAATACCAAATCAAAATTGTTCTGTTCGTGTGCCACAGTATTCGGATCGATGCCGAATACCCAGGTTTGCCCGATATGCCTTGGGCATCCCGGTGTTTTGCCGGTGTTGAATAAAACCGCGTTGGAATACGCGGTTTTATGCGGGTTGGCGCTGAATTGCTCTATCTCAGATTTCAGCAAATTCGACAGGAAAAATTATTTTTATCCCGATTTGCCGAAAGATTATCAGGTATCGCAATACGATAAACCGGTATGTTACCAAGGTTACGTTAATTTTATGGATAACGGAGTGGAAAAGAAAGTTGGTATTACACGCGTTCATCTCGAGGAAGACGCCGGCAAATTGCTCCATTCGGAAACAGGCAGGGAAAGCGGTGTGGATTTTAACCGGACAGGGATTCCGTTACTTGAGATTGTCAGTGAACCGGACATAAAAACTCCGGAAGAAGCCTATCTGTATCTGAATACATTGAAAAATATCGTGATGTATCTTGGTATAAGCGACTGCAATATGGAGGAGGGAAGCCTCAGGTGTGACGCCAACGTATCAATCCGCCCTAAAGGCGAGACAAAATTCGGCGTTAAGGCTGAAATCAAGAATCTGAACTCGTTTCGCGGTGTTCAGAAAGCATTATCTTATGAAATCGAGCGCCAGACAAAAGAAGTGCTTGCCGGCGGCAAAATTGTTCAGGAAACCAGATTATGGGATGCCGACCGCAACCAGACATTTTCCATGCGTAGCAAAGAAGAAGCGCATGATTACCGTTATTTCCCTGAACCCGATCTTGTACCGATGATTCAGAGCGAAGAATTTATCGAAAACATACGAAAAACGTTGCCTGAACTTCCGTACCCTCGCCAGCTTAGATTTGTCAGCCAGTATGGTGTAACCGAATATGACGCGGAAGTTCTGACTTCAGATAAACAGCTTGCCGGTTATTATGAGCAGTGCGCGAAACTCAATTCCGATTATAAGATGATCAGCAACTGGATACAATCGGAGTTATTGAGGGAATTGAAGGAGAGAAATCTTACTATAGATAAATGTCCAGTTACTCCTGAAAAACTCGCGCAAATGTTAAATCTGATTAAAGACGGCACAATAAGTGGGAAAATCGCCAAAACAGTGTTCATTGAGATGTTTGATACAGGTAAATCGGCTGGTGATATTGTTAAGGAAAAAGGGCTTGTCCAGATCAGTAATACCGATGAGATAAAAGTGATTATTCTTGATATAATCAAACAGCATGATTCGGTTGTGCAGGAATATAAAGCCGGAAAAGAAAAATCGTTTACGTTTCTTGTCGGCCAGGTTATGAAAGCGACTAAAGGTAAAGCGAATCCGGCTATAGTAAATCAACTGCTAAAAGAACTATTGCAATAATAAATCGGGGTTTGTTTATTGCCAGTTTTTTTTGAGGAAAACAGAAAAATCTTTTTTGCGGTTTTAATATCGGTTTTTGCCGTGGCGGTTTTTGTGCGCCTGTTTTGCCTTGATAACGAAAGTTTATCGCTGGATGAGTTTAAAGCGTATCTGACGTCTTTAGATATTTTATCTGCGACACATGTCAAAGATAACTGTTTTACTTTATGTTCTTCTCCTTTTTTTTATCTGGTGTTATGGGGATGGCTGAAATTATTTCCTGCCGAGTCATTTTCCGTCAGGTTGTTTTCTGTTTTTTTCTCAATAACAACTTTATATCTAAGTTATATAACCTCCAGATTATTCTTATCGAGGTTTCAGGCGATGGCGGGATTTATAATATTTTGTTTTTCCGCCTATCACATATATTTTGCGCAGGAATTATCGGTATACAGTTTTTTATTATTTCTTATTGTTTTAAATCAATATTCATTTTTTCTTATTATAAAAAAAGGTGTATTCAAAAAGTATTTGTTTGTTTTTATAATATCTTTGCTGTGTGCTAATTGTACTGATTATACCTCATTGGTTCTGGTTCCCGCTCAATATTTTATTTTGCGCTACCTGATTTCTGAAAAATCGAAGTTTCCTATAACGATATGGTTAAAATCGGTCATCATTATGATTATAATATCTTTAGTGTTTTACTTTATTGCCATATCCGGTTTGATAACAAATCAGATAACTGTCGCGAACGGAAAAAATATGGTTTGTCCGTTAAGTATATTTAAAAATATCATTTTCGGGTTTTGGGTAAATGCAGAAAAAGGAACACAGATTTATTATGTAATTCTCTTCGTGGCAGTTTGTTATTCATTTTATCAGAGTTTATTTATTTTTAAAAAAAATCGGAAATTATTTGAATTAAAACCGAGAAACCGGTTTTCTTTCTGCTGTCTCATATTTATCGGATTTCAGATTTTTGTTCCGTTTTGTGTGGATTACATAAATCTGTTCGATTATAATAAAGGTATATATATTTGCGCGATATATTCTATTTACGCTTTGATCGGAGCCGGGGTTGCGCTGAATAAATATTCTTTTGCGACAATAATACTGATTATATCTATTTGCGCTGTAAATATTGATACTTTATTGGAACAACATTCAATAAAAAAGAATATACCGTATAAAGATTGCGCGAACTGGTTAAACAGCGTATATGGTAAAAAAGATATATTCATAACTACCGAATCGGATACCGCGAAAATACTACAATATTATGGATTTAAAAATATTGATGTAGTGAATTCGAAAACTCTGATGGATTTATATCGGTTAAACATAATATTGCGCAATTACGATAATTTATGGTTTATAATGGTAGATGAGCGGTTTGCGTGTTCGCTAAAATCCGTTTATGATGTTTATTATCCTGTAAAACTGAAAATGGATTTCGTGAGTGATACGGGAAAATATATAGGTGTTTTAAAATATTCTCTGAAATAGAATTAACTGAAATTTATCGGAATAAAAAATAATGGAGTAAGATATGCCTGAACATCCTCTTGACAAATTAGTTAGCCTTATGGACAAACTTCGTTCGCCTGATGGGTGCCCGTGGGATAGGGTACAAACACATAAATCGCTGAAAAAATATATCATCGAGGAAGTCTATGAGTTTCTTGAAGCGGTTGATGAAGAAGATTATGAAAAGATGAAAGATGAATTGGGTGATTTGCTGTTCCAGATAATATTTCACTGCAGATTGACTAAAGAAGAAGGCAAATTCGACATAAATAACGTTATAGAAACCTCAATGGAAAAAATGGTGCGCCGCCATCCGCATGTGTTTGGGGAGAATAAACTCGATTCTGCTGGGCAGGTGGTTGAACAATGGGAAAAAATAAAAAAAACCGAGCACAGCCATCGGCATCGTGAATCAATACTTGACGGAATACCGATTTATTTGCCTTCGCTGATGCGTGCTTCAAAAGCTCAAAAAAAAGCGGCTAAAGTTGGGTTTGACTGGGATCACCCTGATCAGATCATAGAAAAAATTCATGAGGAATTGAGTGAAGTATCGGAAGAATTAAAAACTGGCGATGATCAAAAAATCAAGGAAGAAATCGGCGACCTTTTTTTCGCTGTCTCGAATCTCGCGAGATTTTTAGGGTATGATGCTGAGGAATTGTCTCAGAAATCCGTGGATAAATTCATTCACAGGTTCAAAAAAGTCGAGAAGGAAATAATAGATTCAGGGAAAACTCTCGAAGAAACAACTTTGGCAGAAATGGACATGATCTGGAACAAAAACAAAAAGGATTTATGATCTGTTGGCTTTTTCTAATTGAAACAATCCCGGTTTTTCGTGCCATAATCCCATTGCGGTTTTTTTCGCTTCTTCCTGTGCAAATATAAATCTGGAACGGTATTCTTCCTTAAAAGGAAATTTAATATACGCGAATCCATAACCGGATCTGATAATCAACTCATTTAACATCTGTCCGTCAGGCAGGTAAACGTAAGCGAGTAACCTTCCGTAACGGTCTTTCTTCTGGTTGTCGAATTCAAGCCGGACACGTTTGTGTTCGCACATTTTTTTTGTGAAACTATACGAAATCTTGCCGAGCCTAATAATCTTTTCAGGTTTTATTCCTGATTTTGCAGAGTCGCGGAATAATTTGTTGGATTCCGAGCTTTCTGGTGTATCCACACCTATGAGCCTGATTTTAATCGAGTTTTCAATGAGAAATGTGTCTCCATCATAAACCTTTTGAACATAGACGATTGAATTGTTAAGTACAGAAGGCGGTTGGAAAAATGTGGAAGTTGATTTATATATATCGCCGCGCTGGAGATAAAGAAATACAAACAGGATTAACCCCAGAACAGAGTATAATTTTTGTTTTATTGATTTAATCGATCGTTTTTTTCGGGCCATAAAGATATCAAGTGAAGTTTTAGTTTTTAATAGTGCAACAACTATTTAATCCGGAGTATATCAGCCCCGGATTAAATGATTGGTTTTATGTGTAAAAATCAAGAATATGTTCAGAAGATAAATATTTGATATCGTTTAAAAAAGTTTCGGTTCCTCATTTTTATTGGAATTTTTCTTTTTTCTCATAAAAGATGGAATATCGAGGTTGCTTCCGTTATATAAAGTCGGATCGGATTTCTCGAAGAATTCAGATTGCGGATAAGAAGAATCTGAATTTTTGATTGAGGCGAACCGGTTTTCATGTTGTGTATTATAATCTATTTGCGGTTCCGATTTTTCTTCGGTAATTTCTTCATTTTCAGCAGAATCGGTTTCCCGGGTGTATTCTTTATCGTCAAAAGGTGTGATTTCTTCCAGTTCTTCAATAGCTGATGATTCAAATGGATCATTAGTTTCAATTTCAACGTTTGTATCTGCGAATTCAACTACAGGTTCTTCGTCGATTGCGGATAATTGCGCGGAAAGTTCTTCGGATTCCCACATAGGCGGTTCAGTTATGAAAAAGTTAGGTTCGTTTTTACGTGATTTGGATTTGGAGTCAGCTTCAAGGCCTGTGGCGATAAGGGTCACCATAGCTTTGTCTTTCAATTCGCTTTGTATTATTGCGCCGATAAAAAT
>CAYVGJ010000009.1:14114-31887 GCA_964451165.1 uncultured bacterium | reverse complement strand
GGGTCACCATAGCTTTGTCTTTCAATTCGCTTTGTATTATTGCGCCGATAAAAATGTTGGCGTTATCGTCGGCTATTTCATGGATAGAGCCGATAGCATTATTGACTTCATATAGCGATAGGTCGTTTCCGCCGATAAGGCTTATAAGTATTCCTTTTGCGCCGTGTATATCTCTTGTTTCTAAAAGAGGGCTTGCAAGAGCGGATTGAATAGCTTTTGCCGCTTTGTCTTTGCCTGAACCTTCGCCAAACCCTATGACGGCGGCTCCTTTTATTGAAAGAATTGCTCGGATATCTGAAAAATCGAGATTAATCAGTCCCGGCTGGATGATAACCTTTGATATTGATTCTACAGCCTGGTAGAGAATCCTGTCGGTGATGCGGTACGCTTCATGCATGGGTGTTTCCTGATCGATCATATCAAAGATTTTATCGTTGGGAACACATATTATCGTATCTACTGTTTCGTAGAATTCATATAATCCGGCTTCTGCCTGTGCCATTCTCTTTTTCCCTTCAAAAGTGAATGGTTTGGTTACAACACCTACGGTCAGTGCGCCCATTTCTCTGGCGATATTGGCTATAACCGGGGAAGCGCCTGTACCTGTGCCTCCGCCAAATCCGGCGGTTATAAACGCGATATCGACTCCTTCGAGGATTTCCATAAGGATATCCTTGTCGTCCAGAGCTGCTTTCTGCCCGAGTTCTGGGTTGCCGCCGGTACCCAGCCCGCGGGTAAGGGTTTTGCCGATTTGTATTTTTTCAGTTACTTTTGAACCGGCGAGCACTTGGGCATCGGTGTTTACAACAGCGAATTCCACGCCTTTTATCCCCATATCGATCATATGGTCAACCGCGTTGCTTCCGCCACCGCCAACGCCGATAACTTTTATTCTTACATTTTGTTTATCAGTTTCTTCAAATTTCAGCATGAGGATTCCCTCCATTAAAAATATTTCATGACCATTTCTCTCATTACCTTAACCATTCTAATAAAACCGCCGCTTTCTTCCTGCATGATCTGGATATGATCGCCCATATGTTCTATTCCATATAAAACCAGACCGATTCCGGTAGAATAAATGGGAGATTGGTTGTTTTCTTTCAAACCAGAAAGCGGGCGCGGTAGACCGAGCCGTACCGGTACGTGGAAAATCTTGTTGGCAAGTTCTAATGTGCCGGGCATAAGCGATGCTCCGCCTGTCATAACGATACCTGCTCCAATTAAGTTGCTGTTATCGGTTTTATCTATTTCGATTTTTACGATTTCAAGAATTTCCTGCATTCTTGATTCGATAACTTCGCAGAGTTCTTTACGCATAATGCTTCTTGCAGGGTATCCGAAGGTTCCCGGGAGAACGAATTCTTCATATTCCTCGATTAAAGTCTTCATCGCGCAACCGAATTTGATTTTAGTGTCTTCAGCGCGCAGAGACGGTATATTGAACCTTATTTTTACATCGTTGGTTATATGGTCTCCACCAATCGCGAGAACTCCGGAATGGCGCAGTGACCCTTCGGCAAATATGGCGTAATCTGTTGTTCCGCCGCCTATATCGATTAGTACAACACCGGATTCTTTTTCTTCTTCGGTCAACGTGGCGATACTTGAGGCTATCGGTTGAAGAATAATACCAGCTACATTGATACCGGCTTTATTTATGCTTTTTACAATATTTTGAGCTGAGTTTACGGAGGCGGTGATAATGTTTACTAACGCTTCAAGCCTGACTCCAACCATACCGCGCGGGTCAAGGATACCGCTTTGTCCGTCAACGATAAATTCCTGGGGTATAACATGTATTATCTCGCGTTCAATAGGTAAGGATATTGCTTTGGCGGCGTCAACCACTCTTTTTATATCTTCGTCGCCGATTTCACCATCAATTCCTGAAACACGCTGGATACCTTTGCTTGTTATGCTCTGGATATGGCCTCCGGCAATACCCGCGTATACGGAATTTATCTCTACGCCTGATATTTCCTCAGCCATAATAACTGATTTTTCAATGGCTTCTACTGTTTTCTCAACATTTATGACTACACCTTTGCGCAATCCCTGTGAAGGCGCATGACCGATACCAATAATTTTAATTTCGTCATTTTGTATTTCAGATACCACAGTAAGAATTTTTGTGGTTCCGACATCGAGGCCGACAATAATGTTCTGGTTTCTTCTTGTCATTATTCCATGTTCCTTAAAATTACCGGTACATTCTCAAATCTCAGGTCGATAGTTTGAAAAACCAAATTTTTCTTATGTAAATCCTGTAAAATCTGATTGAGTTTTATAAACTTGTAAACAAAATCAGAATTTCCTATTGAAATATAGTTTCCTGATTCCATTTGGATGACTATATTATCAGGTTGAGAAATATCAAAGTTTTGGATTGCCAGGTTTGTTTTAACTTTACTATGATTATACGCATCCACAGCTTTTAATGCAATATTTAGTTGTTCCTGTTCCATTTTTGCACCGAAACAAACTTCAGGAATATGAACGCCTTGTACGATAGGCAGTGCCGGATCGGGTTTTTGTGACATTTTAGCTAAAACTATGCCTTCTTCATCAATAAAAAAGTAACAGCCGTTAAGAAATTGGAATATCGGGGTCCGTTCCTGTACCTTAATAACTATTGTATCCGGAAACTGTTTTACAACTGTTGCCGACTTTATGTTCGGGAATGTTGAAATTTTTTCAATATATTCTTTTGCGTTTGCTTTAAAAATATTTAAGCCTTTGCAAAGGCCGATAGCATTGAGAATTTCCTTTTCGGTTACAGTTATATTGTTCTCAATGATGATGTTGTTTATCATAAACGACGGATCGGTTGTCATGTAATGATAAACTTTGATTCCGAAAAACGACAGTAAAGCGCCGCATCCGGCAATAAGCAGAAATTGTAAACATCCGTTAAAAAAATATTTTCTGTTGAAATTGCTTTTTCGCGAATTCAGGGTTACGTTGTAACGGTTGAATTTTGTTTTGCGATTGGTGTATCGGGTATTGTTTATCATAGTTTACCCCCATATTTTGATTTCAAGATTTAAATCTATACCTTTAACTTTTTTAACTTTATCTTGAATTTGCCTTATAAGTTCAAGAACATTCTCGCTTGTAGCATTTTGTCTGTTTATAATAAAGTTAGCGTGTTTTTCAGATACGAATGCGTCTTGAACATTGGCTCCTTTTAGTCCGCTCTGATCGATCAATGAGCCTGCTGTTATATGGGGAGGGTCCGGGTTTTTAAAAACACATCCTGCGCTATATCCTTTTGGGATTTTGTTTAATCGTTCCTGAAAAATGGATTCTGCTATTTTTCTTATTTCGTTTTTATTCGCTGGGGTAAATTTTAATACCGAATATAAAATTATTTCGCCATTATCAAATGGTCCTTTGCGGTAGGCGAAACTCAAATCTTCTTTCCTGAAAGTTTTTAGTGTACCGTCGGGTAAAATAACGGTAATGCTTTGCACTATTTCATCTATTCTATGTCCATATGCGCCGGCATTTAGCGCTAAAGCACCGCCTAAAGAAGCAGGGATTCCGCTTAACCATTCACATCCGGACAAACCGAGTTTGGCAGTGAAATTAACAAGTTTGGTTATTGATGTTCTTGAACCGACTTTATAAGTCAGCTCGTCAATTTTGTCAAAAATATAAAAAGGTTTGCCGGTCAGCCTGATAACAGCTCCTTTGATTCCCTGGTCTTTCACCAGAAGGTCTGTACCGAATCCGAGAATGTGTAATGGCTGAGTATTCTTGTAACAGAAAATGACAATTTTCTGTAAACCTTTAATTGTGTTCACATCGCAGAAAAAATCCGCTTTGCCGCCGCAATGGAAACTTGTGTATCTGGACAGAGCTTCGTGTGAACGGAGTTTGCCTTCCGCTGGATTTTTTGTGAAATAATCTTTAAGGGAATCGAAAATATTAGTCATCATCAACCTGTTAGTTCGCTCGATACCTGTTGTTTTAGAAGTGTATCTCTAAATTCACGTGCCAGTGCGCCTACATTTCCGGCTCCCATAAATATAACTACGTCATTGTTGTTCGTATTTTCCATAAGGTAAGGGATAATACCGGATAGTTCCTTTATATATAAAAATCCCGAAATTCTTTTTTTTGTGATTTCATCAGCCACGAATTTGCCGGTAATTCCTTCAATAGGAGGTTCATCGGCGGAATAAATATCTGTCAATATAAGCGTATCGCATTTAGCAAAAGATTCTGCGAGTAAATTAGCTATATGTTTTGAGCGAGTGTACCTGTGCGGTTGAAATATGCAGATAGTTCTGCCTTTATGCCATTTTGATATCGAATCGAGCATAACCGATATTTCGGTAGGATGGTGGGCGTAATCCTCAATAATTTTAATCCCGTTCACCGTTCCCCAGTCTTCAGTTCGTCTTTTAACACCGCTGAAAGTGGTAGCGGCTTCCTTTATTTTTGAAATAGGTACTCCAAGATGGAACGCGACAGTAATCGATGCGAGGAAATTATTTAAAAATACTTTGCCGGGAATTGGAATATAAAAATCTTCCTCGAATTCATTTTTATATTTAACTTTAAAGAAAGTCCCGTGATTCTGGTATTCGATAGAGTTCTCAGGTACATGGAACCCCGATTCGTTACCATAATAAATTACTTTGCCGGGAACACTTGTGGCTATAGGCGAGAGAGTTTTGTCGGCGGCGTTTAAAACAATATGTTTGCCTGTTTTGCGGGCAAGTTTTATGTATTCCGCGATCATTTTTTCCTGTGACCCGTAATGGTCGATATGGTCGTCATCGATATTCAGGAGTACAAGTAATTGCGGATTAAGACAGTTCATGGTATTATCGCTTTCATCTGCTTCGGTTACAAACCACTCACTGTTTTTTAAAAGGAAATTGCTGTTGAAATTGTTCATCATGCCGCCAACTACAGTATTTGCGTCAAATCCGCCTACATGAAGAAACCATGAGAGCATCGCGACGGTAGATGTTTTACCATGTGAACCCGCTACTGCGATAACTTTTTTATCAGATAAAATTTCACCGAGCATCTCGCCTCGTATAAAAGTTTTTATGCCCATGGATTGCGATTTTAATATTTCACAGTTATTATTTTTTATCGCTGAAGATTTGACAATATAATCGCATTCAGGGACATTAGATTCCTTGTGGCCAATAAAAACAGGTATGCCGATATCGGTAAGTTGTCTGGAAAAGTTGCTTTCGCATTTATCGGATCCTGTTACGATCGCTCCGTAATTTTTTAGGAATACAGCGATAGCGCTCATCCCGCATCCGCCGATACCGACGAAATGAAACTTTTTATTCAGGAAAACTTGCATTTTGTGTAATTACCTCCAACATCTTGTCTCCAGCGTTTTTAACGGCCAGTTCGCCGCAGATTCTTTTCATTTCATTCAGCTTGTCTCTATTATTCAAATAAAAAATAATTTTTTCTGCCAGGACTTTCGGCCCGCAATTTTTTTCTTCAATAAGATCCACAGCTCCCTGAGCATAGAAAGAACTCGCATTATGAAACTGATGGTTATCAGTTGCATACGGATACGGTATAACAATAGCCGGCAATTCAGCGTATGCAAGCTCGGAGAGAGTACCCGCGCCTGCCCTGCATATGGCTATGTCGCAGGATGGATAAATCTCACCCATTTTTTCATGGAAATTAAATACGGTATTCTTAATGCCATACTCGTTATACGCGTTTTCTATCTCAGAAACCTCATGTTTTCCAGCAAGATGTATAAACCGTAATTCAGGACTATATCTTTTAAGTTCAGGGAGAATCTGTTTTATCCAATTGTTGAAAACAAGTGATCCCTGGCTCCCTCCCATAATCAGAACAGTGAAAAAACTGTTGTCAGGTTCAAAAATTGAAAAAGCCTTGTTAGGTTTTGCGTTATCCCTGACAGGGATTCCCGTAAATACTAATTTTTTCTGTAAATGTTCGGGCCAGTATTTTTCGCTGCCTTTTAGGCCGAGCATAACCGAAGACGCGAAACGCGCGAGTACCCGATTAACTTTTCCTGGAATTATATTTTGTTCATGTATAGCAACAGGTTTACCCAAAATAACCGCCGCGAGAAGAGGCGCAACAGATACATAACCACCGAACCCGATAACGATATCAGGTTTAGCCGACCGGATAACATATATAGAGTAAAACAAGTTTCTAACAAAATATATCATAAACTTTAACAAAGATAAAGAGACTTTTCGCGGAAATCCGATGGCTTTTAAAATATAGGGTTTGGTATCCCATTTGTCATAATACTGAAAATCGCGCGTGGACACAAAAAAGCAAACTTCAATATTTTTATTTGAGTTCTTTAAGTTTTCATAAAATCCTAATGCCGGGAACAGGTGGCCTCCTGTGCCTCCGGCGGCAATAGAGATTTTCATTTTTCAATTACGCTTTCTTTTTTGGCATTAATTTAACAGACCCTGAATTATCTTTTATGACCTCGACCGGCTCATAATTGTTACCACGCACTCCGATGTTAACCAGAATACCGATTGACGCGATATTAATGAGCAGATTGGAGCCACCGAAACTCAGAAACGGCAATGGAATACCCTTTGTAGGGAGCATTCCTGTTACAACGCAAATATTGATCATAGCCTGAATCGAAATAGTAAGCGTAATAGCTACCGCCAGAAGTTTCCCGAAAGGGTCAATACATTTGTAAGCGATGATCATACCACATAAAAAGAAAGTTAGAAAGAGAAAAACGATGATGCAGGTACCGATAAGGCCGAATTCTTCACCAATGATAGAGAAAATAAAATCGGTGTGTGCTTCCGGCAGATAAAAAAGTTTCTGTTTACTTTGTCCAAGTCCCATTCCGTATAATCCACCTGACCCTAAAGCGATGAATGATTGAATAATCTGGAATCCCGAACCTTGCGGGTCTTTGAATGGATCTAGGAATGTCATAATGCGTTTCATACGATAGGGGAACATAATAATGAGAAAATACAAACCGCTCATGCCGGATAGGATAATAGAAACGAAAATAGATGTTTTCATGCCGGCAATAAAAAACAGAAGAACACATATTGTGGCGAGAAGGACTGTGGTTCCGAGGTCGGGTTGTCGTACAACAAGGAAAAGAATGAACGCTATAAGTATCGATGGGAAAAAAAGTGATTTGAAAAATTCCTTAACTTTTTCCTGTTTTCTGGACAAAAGGTCAGCAAGATAGATGCACAAAACAAGTTTGGCGATTTCTGAAGGCTGAAAAACCAGAGGGCCTATTTTCACCCACCGGTAAGCGCCGTTTGCTTGGCAGGCAAACGGTTTTATCATAGTTAGAAAAAGCAGTCCTATAACAATGACAATAAAGAAAAAAGAAAGTTTTCTTAACATTACATATCGAAAGTAAGAAAAAAAGACAAAAGTAATGAAACCAAGCCCAAGCCAGAGAAGTTGTTTTTTTAAAAAAAAGTTTTCGTCATGATACTTGTCTTGAGCAAAAATACCGCTGGTATCGTAAATCATTACCGAGCTTATTGCCAGTAGAAGCAGTATTACAGTTATAATACCGATAATAGATTTTTTCATAGACTGTTTTTAATTTTCTCAGTTAACAGGAATTTTAATTTTTGTGCCTGGTTGCAGGTTTGTATTTCTGTTTAATCCGTTTATCTTACATAAAGAACTCTCTGAAACGTTGTATTTTTCAGATATATTTGATACTGTATCACCGATTTGAACCGTGTGTACAGCATAAGTTATGGCGCTGCTGGCGGTCAAAACAGGGAGCGGTTTTTGTTGTGCGTAGGATCTTTCTGCTAAACGCTCGGATGTGGATGTTGCCGATGAAGAAGGTTGTGTATCAACTGTTGTATCTGCCTGTGCCAAAGCTGAACCTGATTGAGTGTCGCTGGAACTTGCAGGTACCTGTATTCTTTCACCGATTTTTACATGATAATTCAGGTTAACGTTGTTAACGGAGGCGAGTTCTTGAGGGTTTATGCCATATTTCCTGCTGATAGAGAACAATGTTTCTCCGCGTTGAACGGTGTATGATGTTGTATCAGTTGCCTGCTCCTGATATGACGCGTAATTATCCACAGAGCTTGTCTCATCGGTTTGTGAGTATGAATTTGTGTCAGATGGCTGTGAATATTCTACCGGTTTTTTCGCGTAATAAGTTCCGCCGAAATCGTCTTTAATTCTGTAACTAATATTATTCGATTCACATCCGGAAAGCAACATAGCGAGAAAAATGATTATGAGCAGATACGTAATTTCTTTTAACCTGTAAAAATCGTTTGTTCTCATGGTAAATCCTCCTATGGTTTATTATTTATCGTTGTCAAAAAGATGTAATACGGCTTTTTTGAATGCATCGCCTCTCTCCTCAAAATTCCTGTACATATCGAAGCTCGCGCAAGCGGGGGAGAGAAGGATAACATCGCCTTGTTGTGCGTTTTTATATGATTTTAAAACGGCATCCTGCATATCCGATGACCGTATTAATTTTGTGCAACCGCAGAAAAATTTCTCGTAGTAATCGCTTGATTCACCAATAAGAACGGCTGTTTTTACTTTTTTGGACACTTTATCTTTTAAAAGGCTGAGGTCAGCTCCCTTGTCGCGGCCTCCCAGTATTAATATAACGGGTTCGCAGAAGGTATCTAATGCTTTAAGGACTGCGTCGATATTTGTCGCTTTTGAGTCATTGTAAAAGTTCACTCCGTTTTTTTCGCCTGCCCATTCAACGCGATGAGGAAGGCCGATGAATATGCTGATGGTATTTAAAATAGATTCAAGTTCAATACCATTTAAGTATGCTACAGTAGCGGCCATGGCGGCGTTTTTATACATATGTTCACCGCGAAGTTTTATTTTATTTCTTTCGAGGACAAGTTCCCACGATGTGTTTTTGTTAAACCAAATCCCGTGCATATCGGCGTAAAAAGGGATTTTTTTGTTGAGCCTGTCGCCTACGGGATACCAATTGTGTTTGTATCTATTAATAGCGCAAAGTTTTCTATACAATGGCAGGTCTTCAATCTGGCAGACGAAGAAACCGTTATGTTTTAACCTTGACTCTATGATAAGTTTATATTTTGCGTATTCTTCAAATGATATATATCTATTGCAGTGATCAGGGGTAATGTTTGTAACAATGGCGCAATCGAGTTTGAGAAGCTCCGATAATTCAAGTTGATAAGAACTGATTTCGATTACATGGTAATCGATGTCGTCATAATCTGAGGCAACTTCGGATACGGCGGTTCCCATATTGCCAGACATCATGGATTTTTTACCGGCGTTTTTGAATATGTCGTGCAATAGATGAACGGTTGTTGTTTTTCCGTTGGTGCCTGTAATGCCAATCAGGTTGCCTTCAAGCAATGTTGAGGCGAATTCAAGTTCTCCGAGAACCTTTATATTTTTTTCCCTGCATTTAATAATTACAGGATGGTCAAGGTGAATACCCGGGCTGACAATAAGGGTATTTATGTTATAAGAATCGATTGCGGCAAGAGTCTCTTTTTCGTCAAACAATGAAATTTTTAATGATTCAAGCCAGGTAATATCGTTTTTATCGACTGAGGATTGATTTTGTTCACAAATATATATATTAATATAGTTTTTCGCGTTTGATATTAGACGCAGAGCGGATTTACCGCTTACTCCAAAACCGAGAATCAGCACGTTACCGAGATTTAAGATTTTGTCTAATTTTTCTTTACGCATAATATCACCTTAATTTTAATGTTGCCATACCAATAAGCGCGAAAATGATACCAAGAACCCAGAACCGGATAGTGATTTTGGATTCATGCCAGCCTTTCATCTCGAAATGGTGATGAATTGGTGACATTAAGAAAACGCGTTTCCCTGTGGTTTTAAAAGAAATAACCTGAATAATCACCGATAACGCTTCCATCACAAAAATCCCGCCGATAATAAAAAGGGAAAATTCTTTTCTTATTAGAATGGCTACGATTCCCAACGCGCCGCCCAGAGCAAGCGAACCGGTATCACCCATAAAAACTTGAGCAGGATATGCGTTATACCACAAAAAACCGAGTCCGGCTCCTGCGATACAAGCGCAAAAAACCGTAAGTTCACCGGAACCCGGTATATGAACAAGCTGAAGATATTTAGCGAACAGCACATGGCCGGTAACATAACTGGCTACAGATAAAGCCAGAGCAGCAGATATTACACAGCCGATGGCGAGCCCGTCGAGCCCATCAGTTAAATTAACAGCGTTTGAAGCTCCGTTCATAACAAGTATGACAAATAAAATTGTGATTATACCCATATCGGCAATTATTGGAGTTTTGAAGAATGGGATATATAGTTGCCGGATATATTCGCTGTTGCTGGAGAAAAAAAGCAGGTATATACCGATAATTAAACCGAGAATAGTTTGAGCCGCAAATTTTTTTCTGGCCGGTAAACCTTTCGGATTTTTTTTGCTGACTTTAAGAAAATCGTCAAGAAATCCGACAACACCAAGATAACAGGTAGCTAAAATAGCGATAATGATATTTTCGTTTGCAATATCTGCCCATAAAATTGTCGGAATAATTATAGAGATAAGTACAATCATCCCGCCCATGGTAGGAGTACCGGATTTTGTCTGGTGTTTCGCATAAAGAGGCAGGCAATCTTCTTTTCGTATAGGTTGTCCGATTTTAAGTTCATAGAGTTTTCTTATAACATAGGGGCCGAGCACAATACTGAGTATCATTGCTGTAAGAGCAGCAAACGCAGCCCGGAAAGAAATATATTTGAATACGTTGAAACCAAAATACAAATCTTTAAGAGGATATAAAAGTCTATAGAGCATTCGTATTAACTCCAAAAGTTAGTTTTGTTTTAGCATTTCCACAATTTTTTCAAGTTTATTACTGCGTGAACCTTTTATCATGACAACATCGTTGTCGGATAATATTTCCTTAAGGTAATTGAAACATTCTTCCACTGAATCGGCGGTTTTTACGTTTTTATCTGAAGATTCTTCGGCGGTATACTTTGCGAGACCACCGATTGTTATTAAATAACCTACGGTTGAATTATTTATAAATTTTCCTATTTCACGGTGATAAAGCTCACCTTTATCTCCGAGTTCAAGCATATCCGCGAAAATAAATATTTTTTTGCCTGAACAATTGATTTTATCGAGTTCTTTTAAAGCGGATAAAGTTGAAAGCGGGTTTGCGTTATAAGCGTCATTAATTATGGTGAAAGAAGGGAAATTAAGTATTTCCATCCGCATTTTCGGGGGCTTTATCTTTGGGATAACGCTTGTCATTGAATCCAAAGAAATACCGAGCTGATGAGCGACTGCTATGGATGCAAGAAAATTAAGCACATTGTGTTCTCCGAATAACGGGAGTGTGCAAGAAACTGATTTTTCGGATGATACGTATATGTCCAGCGAGATCCCATTATTGTTGGAAACAAGATTTTTTGCACAATAATCCGCTTTATTTTCTATTCCGAAAGTAATGACATTACAATTCGAATTATTCTTTAGTTTGTCAAAAAATTTATCATTTTTATTTAAAACGGCTATTCCGTTTTCTGCAATATGCGGAAAGACTTCGGATTTTGCTTTGCAGACACCTTCTTCATCAATAAGGAATTCAACATGGGAAGGTCCGATATTTGTGATAACCGCAATATCAGGTTTAGCGATTGACGCGAGCATGTCCATTTCACCGAAATGATTAATTCCAAGTTCAACAACGAGGAATTCATGTGATTTATTTGCCGAGAATATCGTAAGAGGCAAACCGACAAGGTTATTCATTGTTCCCTGTGTTATCGCTATTTTGTGCTCATGAGATAACAGGTTGCCGAGTATATCTTTGGTGGTAGTTTTGCCGTTACTGCCGGTAATTCCTATGACTTTTATTCCAAGAAATCTTCTGTAATAGCCAGCAAGGTCGCCAAGTGCTTTGAGAGTATCGTCGACATAAACCACAGATGCGTCGGGCGGGAGATTAACGTTTTTATGTACCATAAATAATCTGCATCCGGTTTTGTAAGCGTCCTGCACGAAATCATGTGCGTCAAACCGTTCGCCTTTGAGCGCAACAAAGAGATCATCTTTGTTTATAGATCTTGTATCGGTAGACACATTGTTAAATTCAGTTTTAATGCCTTCCTGAACAAGTTTGCCTTCACAAGCAGATAAAATATTCGATATTTTCAAAGTTTCCATATTAAACCGCCGAACAATACCTTTCGTATAAAAATTCTTTTACAATATGCGCATCATCAAAGGGATACAAAGTATCACCAATGATCTGGTATTTCTCGTGTCCTTTTCCAGCGATGAGGAGAACATCATCGGCTTTGCATAGGGAAATAGCGAAATTGATTGCTTCCTTTCGGTCCGGAATAACCTTGTAAACGTTATCAGACCAGAACCCTTTTTGTATTTGCCTGATTATGTTTAATGGGTTTTCTGACCGTGGGTTATCGGAAGTTATTACTGTGAAATCAGCATATTTGCATGCAACTTCACCCATTACCGGTCTTTTGTATGGATCGCGATCACCGCCGCATCCGAAAAGAACGTATAATTTTCCTTTATGAGCGGATCTTAGAGTCATAAGAACCTGTTTAAGAGCGTCTTCCGTATGGGCATAATCTACATATACTGAAAAAGGCTGTGACGCGTCGATTCTCTGGAGCCTTCCGGGAACACCTGCAAATGCGGCAAGGCTTCTGCGCATGGATCCGAAGTCAAAACCCATAAGCAGTCCCGCACCTATTGCAGCGAGTGTATTGTATACATTATGTTTTCCTAATAGAGGGATGAAAAAGTCTTCATTATATGAAGCGTATTCGACAGAGAAATAGGTTCCTTCTTTATCGTAGCGGATATCTGTTGCGATTATATCGGCTGGTTGATCGATACCGTAAGTGATATAACCTTCTTTCATTTGTTGGCAAATATATTGTCCATAGGGGTCATCAGTATTAATGATAGCGCCTCTGTTTTTGGCGCGTTTCGTATCGAGTTGTAAAAAGAGGCTTGTTTTGCTTTCAATATAATCCTCAAGTGTTTTATGATAATCGAGATGATCCTGAGTTAAATTTGTAAATATAGCGATATCGAAATCGAGTCCCATAACTCTTTTTTGTTTTAACGAATGCGATGAAACTTCCATTACGGCGGTATCGACTTCTTCCTCGACCATTTTAGCGAAAAGATAGTTAATGAATTGAGATTCAGGAGTTGTTTTGTTGGATCGATAAAAGTAATCGGAAAACCGGTATTCGATAGTTCCGATCAAACCGGTTTTATGGTTAAGTTCCTGTAACATTGATTCTATAAGATGAGATACGGTTGTTTTGCCATTGGTACCGGTTATGCCAATAAGCCTCATTTTCTCGGAGGGATTGCCGTAAAAGTTGGTTGAAAGTATAGCGAGAGCCGCTCGCGCGTCAGTGACTTCGATGAAAGTGCATGGTTGGATGATATCTATCGGTTTCTCACTGACTATGACACTTGCGCCATGTGCAAGAGCGTCTTTGATGAAATCGGATCCGTCAACTTTGTCGCCTTTAATGGCAACGTAAATAAAATCTTTTCTTACTTTTCTTGAATCGGATGCGATACCTGTTACAAAAACCTTTTTTGATCCGATGATTTTTTTATGATTCAGATTGTTAATAAGATTATCCAGAATGGTCATTGTTATTCCCTCCCGTTTTTTGCTGGTTTTGGGATATAGGCAATCTATCCGGTTCAGGGGGAACCTCAAGATATTTGAGTACCTTGCGGGCAACTTCCCTGAATACTGGTGCGGAAACAACACCTCCATAATATTGTCCTTTTGGTGAATCCATCACTACCATGATGGTGATCTTTGGATCGTCAGCGGGAGCATACCCGACAAACGACCCGACATATTTTGAGTTAGAATACCTTCCGTTTTCAACCTTTTGAGCGGTACCTGTTTTACCTGCCGCCGTATATTCGGGGATATCGGCATAGATTCCAGTACCGCCTTTACGCACAACCATTTTTAATGCTTCATTCATGATTTTAGCGGTTTTCGGTTTTATGACTTGCCGTATCATTTTGGGTTCGCTTTTCTCTACCACATTTCCGTTGGAGTCCATAATTCTTTTAATCATGTAAGGTTGCATAAGTTTGCCTTCGTGCGCTATAGACGAAACAGCTTTAGCCATTTGAAGAGCGGTTATGCAAATTTCCTGTCCCATTGGTATACAAACGGTAGATAGGGCGGACCAATATTTCAGGTCTCTGAAAACACCGGGTGATTCACCCAGCAACGGTAAATTTGATTTTTCTCCAAAATCAAAATTTTTAATACAACGGTGAAGTTTTTCTTTACCGAGTGTAAGCGCTATTTTAGCAGTTCCGATATTGCTTGAAACAGCGATAACCTGAGGGAAAGTAAGTATTCCATATGGGTGGCAATCATGTAGTGTATGTCTGAAAATATAAAAAGCGCCGTTTTCGCAATTAAATGAGTCGGTAAATTTAACCGCTCCTTCATTCAAAGCCGAGGAACATGAAATTATTTTAAAGATAGATCCCGGTTCGAACATATCAGTAATAACCCTGTTTCTCCGGTTTTCCGTCGGGTAATCGCCGTAATGGTTTGGATTGTATGTCGGGCGGGTAGCCATGGCAAGTATTTCTCCAGTTTGGGGGCGCATCACAACTATTCCCGCCCAGACGGGATTATATTTCCAATATGCGGCGTCAAGCTCGGATTCTGCAATGTATTGAATAATCTCATCTATGGTTAGTTCGATAGAATATCCATGTTTGGCATTTTTGCCCATGGTTTTCATGTATCCGATTTCGCGTCTTTTTGCGTCTTTTGTAACGTATCTAAATCCATTTTCTCCGGATATTTTGCTGTTCATGGTTTTTTCAAGGCCGTCAAGCCCCATATTGTCAGAACCTACAAACCCGATTATGTGGCTCATGAGTTCTTCTTTTGGATAAATGCGTATTGCTTCTTCATCAAAATAAATACCTTGTAGTTTAAGTGCCCTGACTTTGTCGGATATCTCTTTATCGACTTTTCGTTTTATCCACAGGAAACTTGATTTGTTAAGATTTTTTTTCTCTGTGATTTCTTTTGAAAGTGTCTTTTCATCGAGATCAAGAATGGGAGCGAGGGTTTTTGCGTATGAATCAGGGTCTTTAACAAACATTGGATCGCATGATATGGAATCAACCTCAAGGTTAACCGCAATAGGTTTTCCGTTGCGGTCGAATATCTCCCCGCGTTTAGCCGGGACGGTAAGTTTTCTCATGTGCTGGTCATCGGCTTTTTGCAGAAAAAAATCGTTTCGGAGTATCTGAAGGTGATAAAGCCTCAAAAAAATAAGGCTGAATATCAGCACAATCAGAATTACCAAAAGGATTATTCTAATATTTACCGATTGTGAAAAATTTTTTGACATCAGGCTTTTTCCTCAAAAAAATTAAAAAATTAATAATCCCTTATTCCCAAGCCAATGGCAGATAAACAATGCTGATGTCAATGTGAAAAAACGATAACACTCATTCTGAGAATTATCGGGATTAGCATTTTTTAGTAATCATTAATGTTTATTCTTTGTTAAATAACAAACCTTTTCCTTATCATTATTATTGTTAACGATATATGCCTGAAATTTTTTTTTCAGCCAGTCAGGATATTCCGTTTGGTTCAAACAGAACTGGTTGTCCATGTTTTTTGTATATGATGCCCGGTCAATTTTTGCCATATGAACTATCTTATCCACGCCGGTAATTTTCAGGTCAGGTGGAATCCGGGTTAAAATTTTATCAGGAGATTTAAGAAGAAATATTTTTGAGTCGATTCTGCAGATATTTTCGTCCGCAGTCTCTATTTGACGCCTGAGTTCCGTGATCCTATATCCGGTTTTTACTTCCTGAATTTTTTCCCAAACATAAACAAGAGAAAAAAAAGCTCCGGCGACAGGAAAAACTAAAAATGACGAAAGAAACCTGAGCAGACTGAAATTCTTTTTTTTCGTCATGGTTTAAACTCCCTTTATTTTTTCAATTATTCTCATTTTTGCGCTTCTTGCGCGTCTGTTATTCAATATTTCCTCCTCTTGAGGTACCAGAGGTTTTTTTGTTAATAAATTGAATGAATGAGTGTTTTTTAGTTCCCTGAACTTATTTTTTACAATCCTGTCTTCGAGGGAATGAAAACTGATTACAACCGCTCTTGCTCCATCTGCTAAAATTTCAGGAAATGTGTCAAGTAAACCTTCAAGCGATTGAAGTTCCGAGTTGACTTCCATTCTGATTGCCTGAAAGGTACGTGTCGCCGGGTGGATCTTCTGGCGGTACCTGAAACCGGCGGGAATAGCGCTTGTTACAATTTGAGCAAATTGGTCTGTGGTTGTTATGGGGTTCTTTTCTCTCCCCTCAACGATTCTGTTGGCGATCCTTCTTGCCCATCGTTCCTCTCCGAAATTTTTTATTATTTCATATAGTTTTTCCGCCGGATATTTGTTAACTACATCCTGTGCTGTCAGCTCAATTGAACTCCCCATCCGCATATCAAGCGGGCCGGATGTCTGGAAACTGAATCCCTTTTGGGCGTTATCTAATTGCATCGATGAAACGCCGAGATCCACAACAATGCCGTTTATTTTCTCTATTCCCAGGCTGTTTAAGAAATTTTTTATCTGCGAAAAATTTCCTGTAAAAAATTTGCAAATTGAATTGTAATCAGCGAGTTTTTCTTTTGTATCGCTCAAAGTATTCTCATCAAGATCAATGCCGATTAGCAATCCGTTTTTGCGCGCGATTTTCTTAAGCAGAAGTTTCGCGTGACCGCCGGCGCCAAGAGTCGCGTCCACTATAACGGGCGAATCAGGCAGATTCTCCGTTAAAAAAGATACCGTTTCTTCGGGCATTACAGGTAAATGTGTTATTGATTCCATAATTATATCCTGTTCGCTTTCGAATCAATTATTTCAGCAAGGGCTCCAATGTCGTTGCCTTTCTCTGTCATGAGTTTATCCCATAGCTCTTTTGCCCATATTTCAACCCTGCTTTCCGCTCCAATAATCACAACTTCTTTTTTTATCTCGGCGTACTGCATCAATGGCGGAGTAACTTTTATTCTTCCCTGTCCATCAGGAGACACTTTTACCATACCGGAGAAAATAAGCCTTTTTAAATTTCTAGCGTTTTCATTTAGGTCGCTTAAAGCGGCGTATTTTTGCTGGAGAAGTTTGCATTCTTCTTCATCGAACACAAAAAGGCATTTATCCAGTCCTCTGCCAAGATACATAACTTCTCCCAGTTCCGGGCGGAACTCAGAAGGTATCACAACTCTACCTTTGTTATCAATTGAATAATTATATTCTCCAATAAACATCCGCTTTTACCCTGGTCTGGAAATTTTAGGATTGAAATGGCATTTATCCCCACGTTTCCCCATTTTAGATCCCTTTATCCCCACAGTCAAACTTTTTTTTATAAAAATCTTTTTTTTTTTAATTTATATTGAGCTGATTTTTTTATCTTTCTTGGATGCAGGCAGAATAGATAAAATTTTTGCTGGTCTTTTGCTGAAGAAAAGTTGTGTTTGCGGTGGGATGTGCTCTTTTTTCAGTTTATTTCATTGCTGTTTTTTTTCTGAAATGAACATTTAATATTTTTGATAACCAAACCTATAAAAAAATTTTTTACTTTTTAAAGACTTTTTGCGGGGAAATCTGTAGACTTTGATAAAAAGTATCTAATTTTATGTATAAAAAACTTCTA
>CAYVGJ010000009.1:0-14014 GCA_964451165.1 uncultured bacterium | reverse complement strand
GGAAATCTGTAGACTTTGATAAAAAGTATCTAATTTTATGTATAAAAAACTTCTACTAAATATTCTTATATTATTTTTTATGATTATTATAGGCTGTAATGACAGCGATAATAAAATTAAAGTCCTTTCAACCGGTACTGAAAAAGAAAGTTTGTATAAAGGTAAAAAAGTTTTATATATAGATTCTTATCATGCTGAATATGTACCGAGTATGATCATGAATAATACGGTCTCTCATATTTTTGGGGAATACGGTATAATCTTAAAGACAGTTTACATGGATGCAAAAAAATTCAGGGATGTGAATCTATTAAAAAATAGGGCTCTTGAAATTAAGAATCTGATTCAGAATTGGAAACCGGATGCGGTTATCGCTTCCGATGATCCGGCTAATGAGTATGTTGTTGCCCCATATTTTAAAGATTCGCATATTCCCTTTGTTTTTATTGGTGTAAACTGGGATGTATCGGAGTATAAATATCCTTATAAGAATGTTACCGGACAAATAGAAATTGAGTTTATCCGGGAGCTGTTGGCTCAATTGAAAAAATATTCTCGCGGCAATAGAATCGGAATTATTACCGGGGATACTTCTACAGATAAGAAATGTGTTGATTATTATGAGAAATGCCTAAATATAAGGTTTGATGAAATATTTTTCATTAAAGATTTCAAAGATTGGAAAAAGAAATTTATTGAACTTCAGGACAAGGTTGATATTCTGATTCTCAGAAATAATTCGGGTATCAATAACTGGTCTCAGCGAGAGGCAAAAAAGCTGATTGACGAATCAACAAAAATCCCGACTGGAACTGTATCAGTTCACATGACACCTTATGTTTTAATGAGTTACTCAAAAGCAAATGTGGAATTTGGCGAATATGCCGCTAATACAGTCTTGAAAATATTTGATGGGATATCTCCTTCGGAAATACCTATTACCACCAATAAACAGCTAAAACTATTTCTGAATATGAAAATTGCGAAAAATTTAAAGATAAAGTTTCCGATTGAATTGATAGACAGAGCTTTTCTTGTAAAGGATAAAGTAGGTTATGATGAATATTAACAGGTTTAATCTAAAAATATTAATCATAATAATAATCTCTTATATTATAACTATGTTTAGTATAATATTATTATCAAATTATTATCTTAAAGGGATTATAGATTATAAGACGGGGATGATATATTATGAAAAAATAGATACAATAATTGAGTCTCTCAATCGTAAATATGAGCGGTTGAGAAATACTTTTTTAATCGAAGTTTATGAGCATGAATTTAAAGATTCTTTTATTAGTGATTTTCGCAAAAGTTATTATTCTGCACGTGATCCTGTAGCAAAACCATTTATATTGGATAATAGCGGAAAGTTTATTGCGTTTCCCAAAAACAAAAATATATATGTAAGTAATATAAGTAATCAACTAATAAAACAAATTATTAAAACTAAAATCGGTTCATTTGATTATGAAGCGAACAATCAAAAAATATGGGTTGTTTTTGAGTATTTCAAAGAATGGGGTTGGATTGTAGGTTATTTTATTCCACATGAAGAAAAATATTCCGGCTTTAATAATTATAAAAAGTTTATGCTGATTATACGGTTTTCGATAAACATTGTTTCACTTATTATCGTATCTCTGGTAATAACAGCGTATACCAAACCGGTATATACTTTGACAAATGCTTCACGCGCATTGTCATCCGGTAATTTGGACTATCCGCTTGAGATAAAATCAAAAGATGAGTTGGGAATATTAACCGAATCTTTCATTTTGATGCGTGATTCAATTAGCAAAACCATAAATGACCTGAATATTAAAAACAGCGAATTGACCAGTGAAATCGCGCAACGGGAAAAAATCTCCAATGCTTTGACCGAAAGTGAAAAAAGATACAGATTATTAATTGAGAACCAGAACGATTTGATAATAAAATTTGATCCCGATAAAAGAATATTATTTGTAAGTCCTTCATATTGTAGGTTATTCGCTAAATCGGAAGAGGAACTTACAGGAAATTCATTCATGTCTTTAATTTATGAGAAAGACAGGGAATTAGTTGATCAATCCATAAATCGTGTTTTTACTTATCCGCATAAATACTATCATGAAGAGAGAGCGATCACAGTTGATGGGTGTAAGTGGTTTGCGTGGTCAGGCAAAGGTGTTCCTGATTCTTCCGGGAACATAAAAGAAATAATAGCTGTGGGACGTGATATTACAGAAAAGAAAAACGATGAAATAGAACGGGAGAAGTTAATTGCCAGTCTTGAAGAGAAAAACTCTGAAATGGAGAGGTTTGTTTATACAATTTCCCATGATCTAAAAGCGCCCTTAAATAATATCAAAGGTTTCTTAGGTATTTTAAAAAGAGAAGTCGCACAAGAAAATTATAAAGACATATCTTCTTTTATTGACAGAATGCTTAAATGTGCTGATAAGATGAGTGATATTTTCGATGATTTGCTGAATTTATCGCGGGTTGGATGTGTGGTGAACAAACCGGAATTATTTTCGTTTGATGAATTGGCTCATGAGGTTATTGAGTTTTTCTCAAACAAAATAGACGAGAAAAAAATCAAAATAGTTATTGATGAAAATGTGCCTGAGATTTACGGCGAAAAACACAGAATCTTTGAAGTTTTGATGAATTTGGTCCAAAACGCGATAAAGTATTCGGGCTTAAATCCTGAAACGCGAATACGAATAGGCAATATCCCTTCTGAGAACGAGACAATTATCTTTGTTGAGGATAACGGTATCGGCATTGAGAAAGAGTATATCGACAAGATATTCGGGTTGTTTTCCAAACTAAATCCCAATAGCGAAGGTACAGGAGTGGGGCTTGCTCTCGTAAAAAGGATAATCGAATGCCACAAAGGTAAGATTTGGGTTGAGTCGATGGGGGCGGGAAAAGGTTCTACTTTCTATTTTTCGCTTCCCAAAAAGAAAGATGTTTGATTTTTTTATTTCTGTTTCAACTTCCACAAACCGAAAGTTATACCCAATACATAAAGTAAAAAAATTGATGGTTCAGGTACAGGTACAGGTGAGCCACCGCTGTCATATCCGTTGGAAGTCACATTGTAGCGGATAAACCAATCTTTTTGAGTCCCGTCTGTAGATGAGTATGACGGGAAAAAAATATTTCCGCTCTGATTTATCAGCCCGTTTTCGTCCGCAAGATTAAGGAATACCCAGTTTGTACGGTATGACGGATCGTATTTGTTGTAATCCGTGTAAAAGACAGTAGATCCATATCCGATTTCGGTTTGCACTGAGAACTCAAGGGTATCTTCCGATGTATTAATCAGTCCTGTAAAATTATAATGGTAAGAAAACGAAGGAAGTTCTATATACGGGCCGAGCGTTATCACTGCGCATAAATCCGTAAAAATATTCTCGTTGATATTTCCCGGATCGGTGGAATCTGAAATAAAATCGAAAGAAACCGATCCGTCGGTAGGGCTCCAGCTCGCGTTCAAAGAGCTCAATTGATCGGTCACTGATCCTTCATAGTTTTGATCGAGAAATACATCGCCATATGGGTCCCATGGATAAATCCATGTATTTGAGGAGCTGTTAAATCGAGAAAAGGTACCGAAATAATTTTCCGAATAATCATAGCGGATATTTTTGATTTGTGTTCCTTCGGAAAAAACAAATTCCACATTCCCTTCTCCGGTTACCGCGCCAAAACATTTTGAGGCAAATAAAGCCAGAATCATACCGAGAATTTGCTTTTTCATACGATTCTCCATTGTGGTGAGTTATTATATAAAAGTTATATAAGTATTGTTACGTAGAATCATAAAAAACTCTCTTCTCCAATATTATTTTATACCTTTTTTATATTTTGTAAACAATTATTGAATAATAAATAAAAATTAAAAATAGTTTATGTTTTTAAAGATATTTGAAACGAATAAAACCAAATCAATCGAATAAAATTATTATTTCTTAGTTTTGAAAAAGCTAACTTTACTAAAATGTAATATTTTTCGTTTATTGCTAAATTTTGCATTAGGACATATCGATTCCAAATAATAATTTTTGTTATTCATCATATACACAAATTTGCATAGTAGCAGATGTTAGTGTATATTTTATATGGGCTTATATTTTGTAAATAGATTAATTATAATAGACAGAAAGGGATTCTCTATATGAATAAGAAGAAAACTTTATTATCATTTGTTTTTTGCACATTTGCCATTGTTCTGTTTTCATCAAATTTATACTCTTCAACATACACCTTTTCTGAGAGTTTTTCGAATCAAACCGATTTTAACAACCATGGATGGACTATAGGCATATCAAATTATTCGGGAGATGGATACAGCTATAATTTTACAACACCCGGTCATGGTATGGCGATTACAAATACATATTTCGGTTCAAACAATCCTGTTACAACAGATGGTAATTTGAAAGATTGGACAAATATTTATTTCAATAAAAGTATACCGAATGTAGACGGCAGGTTTCAGGTATCATTTGATATTGCATGGAATGGTACGGGTAACGCTAATACTTATCGTATTCTTCTATTTGTGCATGGAATAAAAAATGGGTCTTTATATAATACTATTGGAAGCGGTACTTTTTCCGATGTCTACACAGACGCAAAAGGAGAGATGTTTGCGTTCGGAGCTGATTTAAGAACAAACCCGATAAGTTATCCATTATATTATAGCGGCAAAAATAGTTTGCCGAATTATAGCGGTTCAGCAAATATCAGCGTTATTCGTGATGAAAACAACATTATTACCGCTACCGCTCAAAGTGGTTCTGTATTGGCTCAGTTTATTTCACCGGTTGCTAATGATACTGAAGTATATAATGTGCAAATATTATTGCAAGCTCCAAAACCCGGAACCGGTACTTTCGATACAGTCTATTTCGACGGATTTTCGTTTACAGGAGAAAGTAGTACATATCAACCGCCTGATCCGGATCCTGATCCGGAATCAACTGTTCCTGAACCAATTTCAATAGTTTTGTCTGTTGTGTCTATGATCGGTTTGCGCATTCGGTTCAGAAGATAATGGTTAGTTTTTGCGGTTCTATATTTTTGGATAGCATCGAATTTCTATTGACACCAAATTCAATATATCTTAGATTATTTTTACTTTGAAATGCCGAAGTGGTGGAATTGGCAGACACGCTAGGTTCAGGGTCTAGTGGGCGCAAGCCCTTGCGGGTTCAAATCCCGCCTTCGGCATATTAAGTTTTATCTCTGTCGATATCTGTAATTATACTTTCCATAATCGCAAGGTTTTTCATCCAGTTATATTTTTCCTGAAGTTTTTTTAGGGCGTTTCCGGCTAATTTATTTTGTTCGTCAGCGGATTTAAGCAGTCTGATCACCGATTCAGCGAATTGAGCAGGATCGTTTTTTACAATAATTTCTTCGCCCGGGACTAATTCCAGCCCTTCGTGCGCGTTAGGGGAGGCGACAACCGGAATTCTCATCGCCGCTGCTTCCAGTATTTTGTTCTGGATCCCTCTTGCCATTCGCAGGGGGACTACAGCCAATTTGGCGTGTTTGAGGTATGGGCGGATATCGTCAACAGATCCTGTTACAATAACATTTATATCGGAAGACAGTTGTTTAACGTTTTCTCCAGGGTTTCGTCCGACGATATAGAACATAATTTTAGGAAATTCTTTCTTTATTGACGGGAAAATATTCTGATAAAAATACCGTACTCCATCTTCATTTGGAAAATAATCCATCGCTCCGGTAAAAACAATATAATCCTGATTAGCGAGTCCGGGATTATCCGGAACTTTATCAGGATTGAAAAATTCGAAATCGATTCCGTTAGGGACGGCATACACTTTACGGTCATTATTCAAACGCAATAGAAAATCAGCTTCTTTCTGAGTAACTATAAAAGAAGTGTCGGCTTTTTTCAGGATTCTATTTTCAAGAATGGATATCTTTTTACCTTCTGTTTCAAAAATCTTGTTTTTTGGAAACGAGGCGTATTTACTGTATTGGATCCATTTATCCGAATCGACATCGACAAAATCAATTGCTAAGGGTATATTCCATTTGCTGTCTATATATTGGTACATCGAGGAACAATAGAGAAAAGCGAGATCGTAATTTTTTTTATTAACATATTGCCGTAATATTTTATGCAATTTACGTGAATAGAAATAATATTCCGTACAGCTTTTTTCTGATGAGAGCAGTGTCAGTAAACTCATAATTTTTTTTAGTGATGGATGAATGAATTCCGCTTCGACATTCTCGCAATATTCTTTCAGGGAATTTATATATTTTGCGTCGTCCGGGTCGTCATAAAGAGTGAATAGATCTATCGTGTGATGTTTTGAGAAAAATTTTATCTCATTGAAAGCTCTTAATTTATCACCTTTGTTGGGTGGGTACGGTATACGGTGAGCCAGATACAATATTCTCATGGAAGGTTCCTCGCGATCGGCGGGCCGATTAAGTTTGCAAGAAAAACCGGTAACTTTTGCCACATAAAAATAAAAAATTTGTATTTTGGATTGTGCGGGTTTATCTCAGGCAATTTATTTCCCTCGGGGATCCAGTATTGCCAGTTTAAAACCTCTGGTTTTGATCCCCATTGTTCTTTGAACCGGTATGTTCCGCTGTCTGGTGATGATCTGCCGAAATCAAATTTTTTGTATCCATTTTTGCAGGCATCCTCGATTACGCTCCAATATAAGAGCATATTCGGGCTCAGATTATTGTATTTGCGCAATGAAGATGCAGTCCATATCTCGGTTGTATCTTTATATGTTATAAGAAAACCTGACGCTACGGGTAATTCTTTGTGGTAAATAACGCAAAGCGATGAATTGTGGGGAAGGTGGTCCAATATGTTGGCGAATATGTTTTTTGTCCAGACGGGTGTGCCGAGATCGCGCATATTGGTTGAGAAAACCTTATAGAAATCATCAATAATATCTTTGCCGGCAACCTTTGCGGTCATATTTTCGCGCATAGGGCGTTTTATCTGGCTTCTGAGTTTGGATTTGAACCCGTCCCATATTTTCTGTGGATCCTGATCGAGCTCAAGAACCATTCTGACTTTATGGGTTTTGCCGGGAATATCCTGTATCAATTTGGTGATATGCCGCAACTCAACGTGAGACGCGTTTTCGGATTGCGCTATCGATGCCGCTTCCTTATACAATAATCGCGCTGTCTGATCGTTATCGGATATGATTCCGCCGTAATTAAAGAACGGAATTGAAGTAAGGTACCGTCCGAATAGTTTGCTTGATGATAGGAACAATGGTAAAACACCGCATATTTTGCCTTTTAGCGATGCGAAAATATAGTATGATTTCAGTTTCATTGCCGATTCAATAATGGCTTTCCATTCAAAAAGATGGTAAGCCGAACTTTGTTTATGGGCAAGTACATATTGGTTCCATTGTTCTTTGATTTGTTCATCAGCGATGTTGATATTTATCATTAATTTATATCCTTATTGGAGAATTATAAATGAATACCATATTTATTTAGCAGAATATCTTCAAGTGATTCCACTCTTTTTTCCCACGTTTCTCCTTTAACCGCTTCTCTGCGTGCTTTTCTCAAATCAGGGTTTTTCTCGGATAAAGCCTGTCGGACTTTGGCGATAAAATCATTGTTATTTCGAGCAATATAAACAAAATCAGCGTAACTCTTTACATCTTTAACTTCGACGCTGACAACAGGCAATCCCAGAGCGAGGTATTCTTTAAGTTTTAAAGGCGCGCTTTTTTTTATTTCATCATCGAGAACATACGGCATAAGCCCTACATCAAAGTGTACAGCGTAAGACGGCAGTTCATCAAATTGAACCGGGCCCAATAAAACAATATTTTTCTCATTTTTAAGGTAACTCAGGTCAATGCCTTGTTTGCCGATAAGCACAATTGATGTATCCGGGTAAGAGCGGGCGATTTTTACAATCAGGTTAAAGTTTATTTTCTCATAGAGCAATCCGAAAAAACCGATTATCGGATGGGGAACAGGTTTAAGCTCATGGGGGATATGATCTCTTGTTGATTTTGAAAAATGTTTCAAATCAACCGCGTGTGGGTATAGATATGTATTCGGGTTGATTTTTTTGCAATGGTCGACAAGGCTTTCTGAAGATGCGAGAACGAAATCAGTTTTTTTCAGCAGATTGTTTTCCTGTGATAATATTAAATCCCTGTTGCCGCCCGGCCAGAGTGAATAATCATCGGTACAGTTATAGATAATCAAAGATTCCCTCAGTTTACCTGCGACATCAGATATGTTCGGAACAGTTGTCCATGTAATTATATCTTTAAATCCAAGTAATTTTTTAAATAACCTGATATTTAAAATAACTGAATATTTGTTTATAAAATTTGCAAAAGTATTTCCCTGAAAGGGGAGCATAAAAGGGGATAAAACATATAAATTGCCGTGAATTTTTTTTAGCGGATGGAACCAGGAGATTATTTTTTCTAAAGACCTTTTAAAATCGTATCCTTTTGATATGGAAGGAACTCTAAGCCCGACGGTGTTGACCCATAAAACCTTTCTTTTTTCGCTTATCAGATTAAACAGATGCTGACAGCTTGAAGGGTGCCTGCCGTAATCGTCGGAGAATACTACGAAATCCATATTAACTGCCTTTTATGAGTTTTTGCATTTCAGTTTGTAAAAGCTTTGCTGTTTTATCCCACGATTTGGATTCGGCGAATTTGCGAAGATAATTAATGTCCCATTTTTTATCCAGCGCTTCGTTCAGTGCCTCGGCTATTTTGCGGGCGTTTCTTTCCACAAGAAACCCGAGGTTTTTGTCGTTGCCGATAATTTCGGGTATTCCCCATACGTTTGTTGCCACAACAGGTACTTCGCAGGCGATGGATTCCAGAATAACGTTGGGCCATCCTTCATGTGAACTTGCCAGGCAGAAAACGTCAGCCATATTATACCAGTCAACCAGTTCCTCATTGGACATCTGATCGACAAACATGACATTGTTCTCAAGCTTTAATTTTTTGACTTGTGCTTCGAGTTTCGGTTTTATATACGTTTCTCCTCCTCGCCCGCCAATAATAATCAGCATAATATTTCTCTTTTTATAATATCTGCGGATTAACCCCAGGGCGTTGATAATCAGATCGAATCCTTTACGCGGAACAAGATATCCTATTGATAGAATAACCTTTTTTTTCAGAGGGACATCATATTTGATTTTCAGCTCTTTTTTGTCTTTCTGATAGAAAATATCGCAATCGACTCCGTTGGTGGCGGGGATAATATTTTTCAGATTTATTCCCAGTGTACCTGCCTGCAGGCGCAAAGCATTGGATACCGCGAATACCTTATCGGCTCTGTTCAGGGCGTAAACCACCTGTTTTATTCTGATGGGATATTTTACAAGATAATTTACGTCGTGCCCTCTTAATGTAATTGTTACAGGAATTCTGAAGAATTTTTTCAGCAATACCGCGCAGAACCCGTCGGGATAGGCAATATGGGCGTCTATCAAATCGAATCTGAATCCCTTCTTTTTCAATTTATTTATGAAGAAAAAGAGACTTATGAACATAAATATTCCGTCCAACGGTTTCAAAAAATAAGGAATCGAAAAAAAACGCGGGTAAAATGCTTCCATGGATTCATTTATGGTTTCGTGGGTTGGAATGGATTTTCTGATTTTGTATTTTTCAAGCAAGGTTATGAACGGGAAATAAGGTTGAGGCGCGATTACGGTAATGTTTGCGTATTTCGATAACGCTAACAGCCTTCTTTTAACAAAGATCCCGAAAATAGGGTCTGCTTTTGATGGGAACATAGTTGAAATACTGAGTATATTCACAAAAATCTCCTTTTGATTATTTATCGTAAAATCCGGAAAATTTTTAAACTAAATCTTTTAGCGGGCCGAACTTAAATGAAGAGAAAAGTTTGTTTAGCTTGTGTTCCATGACGTCAAGGTTGCCGTAATGCCTGAGTTTTGTGAACATAGAACACTCAAACCGCGGTTGTCCATAGTCGATTTCCCACGGATGAAAATAAAATACAAAAGGTTGATTCTCGGTTTCGTTTATTTTTCTCAATCCCCATTTTGATAGAACATACGGAAACAATCTGAAATAAGCTCCTCCTCCGACAGGAAAATTTTTACCCAGAATTTTTGCTGTGGAAACCGGCAGTTCGCAAATTGTGTTGCCGTTTTTAAGACAGACTGTTTTTTTAAATCTTGGAAAATCAATTATTCCATATCTATGATGGCGAATAGGGAATATACTGCTGTCATATTTATAACCGCATTCAAAAAGTATGTCCATTGCCCAGAAACTGGATTTTGTGATCGAATAGCTTGGAGCTCGGTAACCGATAACTTTTTTGCCGGACAATTGTTCGAGAATATCTTTTGTTTTTCTTATATCGTTTCTAAACTCATCGGGAGTAAGGTTATAGACCAATTGGTGCCTGAACCCGTGGCTTGCGATTTCATGCCCGCGTTTGGCGATTTCAGTTATCAGTTCTGGTTTTTTCATAGCGATCCATCCAAGGATAAAAAAAGTCGCATTTATATTGTATTTATCCAGCAGATCAAGTATTTGCATTGTATTTGCCTGAACTCTCAGCTCTAATTCATTCCATTTCTCAAAGGGGATTTTCTTTTCGAAATTAGAAACTTGAAAATAATCCTCTACATCTATCGACAAACCATTTATAATACTATTTTTAATTTCACCCATAATTTCACCGAACTTTTTTATGAACAATAAAATTTATTTTCGTTTACTGGTATTATATATCTTTTTTCTTTTTTATGGATGTACGGTTCCCTTCAATATTGGTACGTCCATGGATGAAGTGATATTGCGCATAAAACATATTTACTGGATACCCTATGTTGCGCCGGGACAATGCAGGTATTCCAGAATAGATCTGGCAAGCAATATTCTTCTTTATATTCCTTTCGGTTTTTTCCTTGCGTTCTGGTTGCGTCAAAGATTATCCTCGTTCTTCATACTTTTTATTTCCGTAATTTCTTCGTTGTTTATAAGTTCGTTTATCGAAACGATCCAGCTTTTTACTGCCGACAGGGTAACATCAACTACCGATATCATAAACAATATTGCCGGTTCGGTAATGGGAACCATATCCGCTTTTGTTTATCATAGAAGATTCCACGATAAAGTGAAATCTTTTTTAATAGATCTGGCGGCAAAATCGCCTATGGAGGTTTATTCCATAATAATTTTGTTTGGCCTGATCTTTTTCAGGCTTATACCGTTTGATGTTTCTGCGGATGTTGATAATATAAAACATAATGTAAAATTTTTCATCAGGCATTTGAGCTTAATTCCATCGGAGAACACAACCCGTGACGCTGTGAACAGTTTTTTGCTTTTTAATCTTGCGGCGGTAGGAATTTTTACCGGTTTTTTTGCGGATAAATTATATATGTATCGTGTTTTTATCGTTATTGTGGTTAACTCGATATTGTTATGTTTTACAGAATTTATTAAAGTTTTTATCATTTCCGGAAACCCGAATATCTCGAATTTATTTTTTTCATCGATAGGTACATTGACCGGTATATTCGCGGGAACATTTTTTGTTCGCGGGAAATTTCTGTTTACTAAATTTTTTATTTATTTTGTAATTGTATATATTTTATTTTTTGTGTTTAATTATCTATATCCTTTTGAATTTATTTCGGATATCGCTGATAAAATATCGTTTATAGCGTTTATACCATTCGCGATTTATTTTTTTAAAATAGATGCTGGAAACATATCCGATATTTTTCTACAGATATTTTTGTTTATTCCGATGGGAATAATAATTATCCGGAGCCGGAAGGTAAGTTTTATAAAATCGTTTATTGCCGGATTTATTTGCGGATTAATATTTGAAACATTACAATTATATATAGCGACCCGCTATTTTGATATAACAGATGCTATTTTGGCTGGGATAGGCACATATATCGGGCATTACTGTAGAGTTGGTTTCATTAAAATACGTATATCGATACAATATTTATCAGATTAAAATAAACATAAAAAAGGTGGATTATGAAAAAATTCGATTACATAACGCTCATAATTCTCGGGTTGCTTTTTATAATTGCTTATGTTCCTATCTGGGAATGGATGTATGAAAGGTTTGTTGCTGTAGATACATATTACAGTCATGGTTTTTTAATCCCACCCATAAGCCTTTTTCTTTTGTGGCGAAAAAGGGATAAATTAAAAGATGCGCTAACCAATATAAAGTCCGGTAAACCGTATTTTCTTATTCTCGGGTTATTTATGGTTTTGTTGTCTGCTTTATGGAGATTTTATTTTCTCGGCGGGTTATCTGTTATGATTATGATTTACGGTGCTGTCGAGTATCTTTTCGGTTCAAAAATGCGGAAGCTTTTTTTCTTTCCGACATTGTTCTTGTTTTTTATGGTGCCGATACCGGAGACTTGGATAGCTGTAATTAATCTGAAATTAAAGTTTATGGCGACGAATTTTGCTGTCCGGTTTGTGGAAGCACTTGGAATTGTAGTTGTTCAGGATGGGAGCAGGGTATTTATAGCCGATGGTGTTATGACAGTGGGCGATGTTTGCAGCGGGTTGCGGTCATTGATATCGCTTCTTGCTTTTGGAACGCTGTTTTCGTACATGACTACTTTACCATTATGGAAAAAGTATATTTTATTTCTTACCGCGTTTCCTTGCGCGATAGCCTCAAATGTGGTTAGAATAATAGCGTTGTGCCTTGTAGCCGAAAAGTGGGGGATACCCACAGCCACAGGCAAATTCCACGATTATTCCGGGCTCGGAGTTTTTGTTGTAGCGTTTTGTATTATGTTTGCTTTGGAAAAAATATTAGCCGGCAAAAAATTAAAGGGATTGATATGAAAACCAGTAAATTTATAGTTACAGGAATAATATTCCTTTTTGCTTCTTGTTTTTTATGGGTAGGATTTTATTACAACGTTACTTTTTACGGCAAAACATACGCTCAATCCATTCCGACGAATATAAAAGGTATGGTGAGCAAAGATATCCCTATGGATCAGCATACGCTCGATATCCTTGAGACGTCCGATGTACTGTTTCGTGAGTATACAGCTCCCGGAGAACCGCCTTATTACCTGACGATTATTTTTTCGGAAAATAACCGCAAAGTCGCGCATCCGCCTGAACTTTGCCTTTCAGGTGGTGGAAATACAGTTGAGGAGAAAAAACAAATAGAATTTGATACCGATATTAAAAAATCTTTCGATGCGCAACGCCTTATTGTGAACCATGGATATAATAAATGGATGTATTTGTACTGGTATAAAACAGGTAATCTGTATTCATCTCACTATATGTTGCAGCAGCTTTTGGCATCGGTAACACAGTTGTTTTACAGGAAAAGCAGTTGCGCGCTCATAAGGATATCCATGCCGATAGCTGTTGACGAAGACCCGCCGTATTCAAGCACAGAAGCCAAACTTGTTGATTTTGCGAAAGAAGTAGTCAAGCTGACGGCAAAACATCTTCCGTGATTTTATTACGAATTTTTTCTTTTTTTTCTGACAGAATCCGTTCTATAAAATAAAAATATTTTATTGTGAAAAATATTAATATTTATCTGAACTGTAATATAGCAGTTTCTATTAATATGGAACGATTGTATTTTTAATCGATAATTATGGATCATTGAAAAGTATTTTATCGTCATTGAGATGTTCTAAAAAAGCGGAGGAAATCACAGATCCGATGGTTTTTAGATAACCACTTCGTTTCGCTTTCACAAAATCCTTGTGATGACATATCAATTTATGATTTTTTCAGTGCTCACAGATTATTAAATTAAATACGGAAATTTTCTTTTAAAATCGCTCTCAACCTCTTTGGATCAAATAAGTTTCCACGGGTAATAAGTTTAATTTTATCATACTGTTTAGCAATTAGAGTATCTTTTATTGTATTATTTCCTGTGGATATTGAATCGATATAACCATCCGGTATTTCTCGCCTGAAATGCC
>CAYVGJ010000008.1:0-141221 GCA_964451165.1 uncultured bacterium | reverse complement strand
TAGAAAAAGTTTTTGTTTCTTTTTTCAAAAAGAAAGAAGTCTTTTATTTTATTATAAAATTCAGGTTAAGTTGTTCTAAAATTATTTTTATATATGATAATGAAGAAAACTGTTAAAAGTTTTTTCAATATGAATGTTTTTTACTGAATTCAGTCAATTATTTTTCAATATACCGGGTTTATTTAATCCAACCAGTAATAATGTGCGTCCATAAAAAGTACCCGCCTGTAATAATAAATATTATTCCGGTAATTTTTCTTGTGTACGCTTCTATTTTTTTTACTTTATTAAACCAGTTAGAGATTGTGGTCATTCCCAGAGCAATACAAAGAGCAAAAACAGTAACGGGCAATCCTGTTCCAATTCCATACAAAAGCGGTAACACTAATCCGAATTTATTATTTACTGCCAGGGGAATTAAACTGCCGAAGAATAACGCCGCGGAAACCGGGCAAAAAGAAAGTGCGAAAATTATCCCCAGTAAACCGGACCCGACTAAACCTGATTCCGCAATTGAGTGCTGTTTATGATGTGAAAGAGTAAATCCAGTTAGATTTATTTTTATAATATCAATCAATACAAGCCCCACAATAATTAGTAAAGGCCCGAGTATTTTGCTCATATATTTTTGAAGAGATATTGCTATTACCGGGATATTTACTAATGAAGATACAATTAGAGTACCTATAACCGCGTAAGTTAACATTCTGCCAATAGTGTATGCCATGCCGGAAAATAAAACCATTCTAGGATGAACTATCTTTTTCGACAAAAACGTTATTGCCGCGATATTTGTCGCCAAAGGGCATGGGCTTATTGATGTAAGGATTCCAAGCCAGATTGCGGATAAAATAGCAAACATAATTTATCTCTCTTTTATTTTGTTTCTCTTAAAAAAGATTCCGTTTCGGTTTTGACATATTCCATGAATTGGTCTTTATTGCTTAAATACTGCCATACTTTATCGAGATTTTTGTTTTTTACCTCTTTACCGTTTTTTACCATAGACAACACAACAGATTTAGTATACAGCTGGTAATCCTTGACATAATGTTCATTGCCTTTTTCCTCAACATTTATCACAGAATATTTCAGTGAACCGTTTTTAATTTCGTTGGTAAAACTTTTGTTTATTGTTTCTCCGGTGTATTGTTCTATCTTGTGGCATGAAACACAACGGAAATTGGTATGAAAATAATAAACGGCTACATAGTTATCCTGATCGGCAAACACGCCGTATACTGTTAGAAATATTAAAAATGAACATAAAAAAACAACTTTTTTTAACATATTAAGCACCAATTTCCTTAATGAGTTGTTCAAAGTTAACATCATTTATGTTTACTTCGCCTTTTTGAAAACCATAATCTTTGAGATTGATATACTCGGCATTCAATCCCAAATGTTCAATGATTTTTCTTGCGCACAAAGCAGGGCATCCGTCTATAGCGATAATTCTATCGGCGGATTTAACGAATTCAACCATAGACGGTATATGTCCACCAAGTCCTGATAAACAATACATTTTTGCTTTTCCGCTTCGAGCTATTTTCCTCGCCAGTTTATCCGCAAGTTCACCTACGTCAGATCCGCCGGAACACCCCAAAACGATAGTTCCATTTTTGCTATAATTCGCGTCCATAATAAAACCTCCCTTATTTTAAAAGTTCTTGTATTTGTTCAGTTGATAATACTTTACCCACAGATTTTATTGTCCCGTCGATAACAAGAGCGGGTGTCATCATAACCCCGTATTCAGTTATTTTCGCGATATCCTCAACTTTGTTAACATCCGCATTTACGCCTGCTTTTGTCACTGCCGCGATGGCGTTCTCATATAATTTTTTGCATTTCGGACAACCTGTGCCTAAAATCTCTATTTTCATAAATTTCTCCATTTTATTTTACTTTTTCACCGCATGTATTTTTACACTTACAACTGTTTGTTCAAGATCCCGCAAATCTTCAGCCTTGATATCAGGGTTTTTTGTTACTGCTTGTGCGGTAACATCATTCGCCATAGCCTCTATGGGATAATTGGTCTCACCTACAATTTGCACATCCTGAAAACCTGCCATTGTTATATATTGAATGTATTGAGACTTTATAACCGCGCCTGCCAGGCAACCAACATACGCCTCAATAGATTCCCTGATAATTTCAGGCAATTCTTTTACCAGTACTAAATCAGATACCATCAGTCTCCCACCTGATTTTAGTACTCTGAACGCTTCTTGGAAAACAATCTCTTTATCAGGTGACAGATTGATTACGCAGTTTGATATAATCACATCAACGGAATTGTTTTCAACGGGCAGTTTTTCTATTTCTCCCAATCGAAATTCCACATTGGTATATCCGCCTTTTATAGCATTATTCTTAGCTTTTTCAATCATTGCCGGAGTCATATCGACACCGATGACTTTTCCTGTATTTCCGACTTTTAGAGACGCTAAAAAAGCGTCAAACCCGGCACCGCTTCCTAAATCAAGGACAATATCGCCCTCTTTTAATGAAGCGATCGCTACCGGATTCCCGCATCCAAGACCAAGATTTGCCCCTTCGGGAACATTCTTTATCTCCTCATCACTGTAACCGATACTCTTACTAATGATCATGGATAAATCTGAACCTGAACAGCACGATGTCGAAGAACAGCACGATCCGCCTTGTTTTGCAATTTTCGCGTACCCTTCTTTTACAGCGTCTTTTATCGAATCTTTTTTCATATTTTTTCCTCATCACTTCTTTTAATATTTAGGTACTGGACAAAAACCCGAATATCATACCTGTTATTGTTGCCATAACAATTACCAGGCTTACATAAACCACAGTTTTCTTTGTGCCGATAACACCCCTGATTACAAGCATGCTGGGCAAACTTAACGCCGGGCCTGCCAGAAGAAGCGCAAGTGCAGGCCCCTTCCCCATACCTGATCCGATAAGCCCTTGCATAATAGGAATCTCCGTTAAAGTGGCAAAATACATGAAAGCTCCCAGAAAAGACGCGGCAAAATTGGCCCATACCGAGTTGCCTCCAACAGCCTTTTTTATTATCCATGATGGTATCAACCCTTCATTGCCGGGACGGCCTAAAAGTAAACCGGACACTAAAACACCAACCAGAAGAAGAGGCATAATCTTTTTTGCAAATTCCCATGACGAACCGCACCAATCTTTTATTTCACCTTTTTTAAACCATTTTATTAAAATTAAACCGTGCATAATAAGAAATCCGACGGAAATATACCATTTCACACTAAAAATGAAACTCCAGATACCATTTTCATTGACCTGCGGTTTTGCCCAGTTAGCAAATACAAGAAAACCGATCATTGAAATAAAATATAAAATGTTCTGGGATAACGATCTTTCGTTGATATCCTCACCCGCGAATAATTCGCCTTCAGGTTGGCGTTGCCGTTCTTCTTTCAGAAATATCAAATGCATTGCCAAACCGACAATTACACTGAATATAACCGCACCTAATGCTCTTGCCAGTCCGAGTTCCCATCCTAATACTCGGGCAGTCATGATTATCGCCAGAACATTTATCGCCGGGCCGGAATATAGGAAAGTGGTTGCAGGCCCCAACCCCGCGCCCCGCTTGTAAATCCCGGAAAAAAGAGGCAGAACCGTACACGAACACACCGCCAGAATTGTACCTGAGCAGGATGCCACTCCATAAGCAAGAAATTTGTTTGCTTTAGCACCAAAATATTTTATCACAGACCCCTGGCTCACAAAAACCGATATTGCCCCCGCTATAAAAAAAGCGGGTACCAGACACAAAAGAACGTGTTCCCGCGCGTACCATTTGAGCAAAGCTACCGATTCATACACAGGATTTCCAGAAGGAATAATTCCTACCGGCATAAAATAACATCCGAAAAAAACAACCGCCATAACAACCAATTTAGCTATTTCACCCATATTTAATCCCCTTATACGATAATTTCTTTAATCCACTGTTGTATTTGGGTTTTTATCATATCCCGTACTTCACGCGTTTGCTGAAGTTTTTCCTCATAAGATCCGGAAAAAACCGAAGGATCCGGAAACGGCCAGTGAAGTTTCACCGATTTTCCCGGAAAAACCGGGCATTTATCCTGAGCCGATTTATCGCAAACCGCAATAACATAATCATATGATTTACCCGCCTTAAAAAATTTAAACACGCTCTTTGTTTCGTTTTTGGAGATGTCTATGTTGTCTTCCTTCATTACCTCAACAACAATAGGGTTTAGTTTACCCGGTTCCAATCCGGCGCTTTCCACAGATACATGTCCTTTGCCGAACTTTTCCAGGTACGACTGAGCCATCTGGCTTCTCGCTGAATTATGAATGCAAACAAATAATACCTTTATCTTATCCATGTTATTCCCTTTATTTAGCTGATTTGCTATTTAGTTTGAGTAAAAAAATTATTTGCAGATCTTTGTTCTATCTATATCTTTTGCAATGATCAGATCCTTCCTGACAGTCTCATCATCATTTAACCATTCTTTAATATTGCTCAAAAGAATTCTTCCATATGTAGTATCCGCTTCTTTCAGATGATAATTTGTCCAAAACCCTTCCTGTTCGGAGCAAATCAATCCGGCGGATTTAAGTTTGTTGAGATGCCTCGATACGCTCGGTTGAGCTATTCCAAGCACATGAGCCAGCTCACAAACACACATTTTTTTATTCTGCAGCAACTTCAAAATCCTTAACCTGTTTTTGTCTGCCAATGTTTTCAGGCATTTTTCCAGCTTTTTCATTTATTAATCCTCTTATATAGCGTAATTGCTATTTAGATTATAATATCTGACGGTGAAGTCAAGAAAAAATTTATAAAAAAATAAGTTTTTTTAAATAAATTAATGAAATTTTTTAGAATCCTTTGCAGAGTAAGATATTATATGCTATATTGATAACAGTATTGGATGTGATGAAAATCAAAGACATTATGTAGATATAATAAATTAATACAATTTCCATTTTGATTTTTTGGGCGACGCGTTTTTATTACATGATTGAATGTGCAATTTAGGAGAGACTATTGATGAGCAGAAGGTATCTTATTTTAACGTGTTTGGCGGGAATGATTGTTTTATCCGGAGAAATCGCATCGGCAGTAACCATAGACTGGGTAGACATCTCCAACCCCGGCAATCCTGATGATACAACCGGTTACGGTAAAGTTGATTATAATTATAAAATATCGAAATACGAGATAACGACTGCTCAGTATGTCGAGTTCCTCAACGCTGTAGCCGCTACTGACACAAACGGTTTATACAATGTGGGTATGTATAATTCCGATTATTATAAAGGGATTAAACGATCCGGAAATTCCGGTTCGTATACATATAGTGTAAATACTGATTTTCAATCCGATTGGGCAAACAAACCTGTTGCGCTGATCGGATGGTATGATGCGTTAAGGTTTGCCAACTGGATGCATAACGGTCAACCTACAGGTGATCAGGGCAATTCGACAACCGAACGCGGAGTATATTATTTAACCGGTACAAACAGCGTTAACGGCACTTACTATAACGGCGCTTTGCGTAATCCTGACGCAGTATTCTGGTTGCCAAGTGAGGATGAATGGTACAAAGCCGCTTTCTATGACCCGAATAAAACCGGAACAGACAAATACTGGAATTACGCTACCGGTTCGGATTCAATCCCGCACAAAAGCGCTCCAACAACAGATAGCGACTGCGTAAACTACATTGATTATAATGGTTATGCAGTAGGTGCCCCATATTACTCGACAGATATTGGCTCATATCCAAACTCAGATAGCCCGTACGGCACTTATGACCAAAACGGAAACGCTTGGGAATGGACTGAAACCATGAGCGGAAGTAATCGCGGGTTACGCGGAGGCTCATGGGGCAACAATTACACATATATGGCATCAAGTTACAGCCTTCTTTACGCCCCAGACGGTAATCAGGGAACCGGAATTCGTCTTGCCGGCGGAATATATTCGGAACCGACAGTTATACCGGAACCGGCGACATTGATTCTGGTTATGATCGGTTTGTCAGCGGGAGTGTTAAGGAAAACCCGAAAAATTTGAACCTGTACCAGGAATTGTACTAAAAAAACATGATGCAAAGCATCATTAGAAAAAGTTTTTGTTTCTTTTTTCAAAAAGAAAAAGTCTTTTGTTTTTTTATTATAACCTCAATAATAATATTACTATACGTTTTATCATGTATCGAACACTTAAAAATCAAGCATCGGTTTTTAAACCGCAATCATAATTTTTTTAATCTATATTTAATATTATTATAATTTATATTTTCCCTTTTTTTAAATTGACTTTAATATTAGTTGCGCGCATAATCTACCACTCAAAAAAAACAACATGGAGGGCAACATGAAAAAACTTTTCTTTACCTTAATAATATTGATACTTCTGGTCGTATCGCTTTATTTCGCGCTAAATTTATATTTCCTTAAACCGGCTGTAGAAAAAGCGGTAGCGCACACAACAGGCCTTACGCTTAACCTTGATTCAATTGAGTTAAACCTCTTTAATAATTATCTTGACGTAAACGGGATAACGCTTGGCAACCCTTCTGGTTTTAAAGGGGAAACCATGATAAAATCGCCCGAGGTATACATTGATTACGATTTGAACTCACTGTTCAAAGGCGATATACATCTGGGATTCGCAAGGATAAACATATCGGAGTTTTATGTGGAAAAAGACCAGAATGGCGATTTGAATATAAATGTTTTAACGAAGAAATCCGAGAGCAAAGAGAAAAAAATATACAAACCGAGAGAAATCCTTGTGGATTCCCTGAAACTCAAAATAGATAAAGTTATTTATGCAGATTATTCTGTCGGATCGATACCAATGGTTAAAGAATATGACATCAAACTTGACAACACTTACAAAGATATACGCGGAATAAAACCACTGATTAACCTGATCGCTTATAAAGTCATGGTTGACAGTGGAATATCAGCTTTAGCCGGTGTAGACCCGTCCACATATAAATCCGAGTTATCCGAATCATTGCAGAAACAAGCGGAAAAAGTTGAGGAAAACATTCAAAAACAAATTTTGATGAAACCGGATAATGACACGCTTGATAACGACAGCGCCGATAATGATTCCATGCCCAATCAGATTAAAGAAAATATCGGGAACCAGGTTCCGATCACTCCGGAAAAACAAAATTAATCCGGGCACAAAAGATATTGTAGCAGGCGGCCATATTAAAAACATTATATATGGAACCGATAGCGGCTGTTTTGTCTTTCCTGTTTATTATGAAATAATTGTAAAATGTAATGGTTTGTTGTATAATATAATAAATAAACCATTGGTTGGTGATTTATATATTGTTAACAATGAAAAGTAGTTTAAGAAATTTTTTAAAGGCTATTTTTTTACTCAAATATTTTTATACCGGGATTTAAAATGATAAACAAGGCGCAGAAAACCTTTATTGGAATTTCAGCTTTAGCGGCATGTATCTTCGTTCAGTCAATATCCGCTTCCGATATAAAAGATATCAAAATACCCGCCCGGTTCGGCAAAATCGATAGTTTCCGGCAGGGATCTAAAGATGCTCCATCAATTATTTTTATTCAGGATATCCATACAAGCATCGGAGCCCAGAAAAATTTATCCCGCATAATAGAGTATCTGAACAAGAATTACGGATATTCGCAGATATTTCTCGAAGGCGCCAGCGGTAAAATATCAACTTGCGAAATTTCAATATTTCCCGACAAAAAAGTCAAACAGGATGTGGCTGAATATTTTTTACAAAACGGCAACATTGATGGAACCGAATATCTTTCAATAATTGAGAACAACGGGTCAAAAACCGATGTTTATTCACTTTATGGAGTTGAGAACAGCCAGTTATACAAACAGAACCTAAATTCGTATCAGTGTTCTGTTTCTTCTCAGGATGAAATAAAACGGGTAATAGAGCTATTAAAAGAATCCGCCCGGTGTTTGAAAGAGAAAATATATTCCAAACGATTGTTTGGTTTTGACGAGAAAGTAAACTCTTTTTACCTAAATCAGGACAACTTTTTGGAATTCGTTATGGAACTTTCGGTTTATGCCGGAACTTGCGCGATTGATACTGATTCGTATCCGAATTTCAAATCTCTTATCGCGGTGAATAAGATTGAGTCCTCTGTGGATTTCGCGCGTGTTGACGCGGAATCATCAATGGCTGTGCATGATACCGCGTCTAAACTATCCTCAAAAGAAGAGGCGGAAAAACTTTATAAAAAAGAGTTCGATTTCAAAATACAAAAAATCCCGGCTCACGAATATTTTTCGTACCTTAACACTCTTATGGAGAAAAATAATGTTTCCGCGGATAGGTATCCGGCGGTAAAACAATATATACGTTATCTAAATGAATACAATATGATAAACCAGGCAAAAGTTATTGAGGAATGCCGTGAACTGGAAAAAAAGATTTACGGAGCTCTTATAACCGATGAACCGGGAAAAAAACTTCATGATGTATCCTGTTACATCTCCATGCTCGAGAAATTTTCCAACCTTCAGGTATCCGGTAAGAATCTTGAGTTGTATGAGGAATACAAAAACAAGATCACGCTTGACGAAGCGGTTATATTTTTAAAGGAACAGTCGCTGAAATACGGGTTGCGGTTTGATTCCGGCTTTTCCATCAATACGCTGAAAGTTACTCTGGCAAACCTTGAGGAATTTTACCGGATTGCGCGCGAACGGGAAACACATATGGTATCCAATATCATAGGGCAACTTAAGTTAAAAGGGTTTAAACAGGCTGTTTTTGTTGCAGGAGGGTTCCATTGTGACGGGATCGTCAGGTTGCTGGAAGAAAACGGCATATCTAATATGGTTATTGTGCCCGATACGGGAGACAACAAAAAAACAATACCATACCTGTCACTTCTTGAAGGATACAAAACACCGTTCGATCAGCTTATCGGATCACAGATCAGCACTTTAAAAATAGCTTCCTGGTTTTCAGCCGATTCACTTGCTGATAACGAAAATAATTCCATAATGATCGCTAAAATGAAAACTCTTCTGGCGACAACAAAATTATATGATATGTATCATGCACAACTGGAAAAATTTACTTCGGCTGAAGACGTTATCGTAATGAAAAAATATCTGGAAACCAAATTGAAAGATGCCATAGACGATATTCTAATAAGGACAGCTTATGACAAAACCCTTAAAGTTCAATCAATAGAAATAAATCCGTATGATATTGTTGCACAGATAAGTTTTGTGAATAAAGACGGCGAATTATCCGAACCGGTATTTGTTAGCTGTTCGCATATGTATCAGGGAAATAACGGTGTTCCCGAGATAGCTCAGAATCTGCTTGAGGTTATAAATATGTCAAGCGGTTTGCAGAGCAGTTTTTTTGATTATGCCGGTTACATTAAACTAAAATTAATGGAACAGGCAACTAAAGCCCGTATAATAAAAGTGGTTTCGCAATCGCCTTCAACTCCGCGCGAAATTGTAAAAATATTGAATGACGATAAATCTGAACTGCCGGTTAAATTGCTTGATGTACAGCATTATACGCGCGCGTTTATGGACGCGGGGTTATTAAATTATTCTCTTGCCGACGGAAAATATTCTATCTCCGGCGATTTCGCATCCAAAGTTACAGAAACCATAATGTCAAGGTTCTATGAGAATTATAAACGAAATCCAAACCTCGATTCTTCAGAAACCATGATTATTGATATTGATGAGTTGCCCGCGGATCTTCGAAAATCTTATCCGAATATTGATACGCAATTATCCGGTATAGCCGTTGACCCGGCGATTCATATTGAGGCAATATACAGCGCGGCAAAAATGTTGTTTGAAAACGCCAAAACTACCGATTCCATCATGGCGGCGCTGAAAAATATTAACAGGACAAGATTCGTCGAGGTAAGTTCAGTTTACACAGCGGTTGATCCGCGTCCGATATTGTATATTGTAAACACACCCTCAACAAAACTTAATCCGAAACCCCAACCGTCAATTGAAGAAAAGTTTATGTTTCCCGGGCAAAAGGTCTATTTTGCCGAACAAAAGGAACATTCCCTGAAAGAAACCGAAAATGACCTCTGGATACTGGTTAAATTAGGCGACAGTGAAGCGGAAACCAAACTGCTCAATACTCACAAAGGATTGGCAATGCTTGTTGTAAATCGATTCAAACACGTGGCGCTCAATTCGCCGCATTACGACAAGTACCTCAATATTGACGATCTGGTATCCATAGCTAATGAGGGATTGCTAAAAGCGATCCGTACTTTCGATCCATCAAGAGGTTTCAAATTCTCAACTTACGGGTATACGGTAATTCACAATGAGTTGCGCAGGCATTTCAACGCGTCAAGCTGGATTTCACAAGGTGTTCGCCAGCAGATAGCTGTCATGCGAAACGCAGAAAAGGAACTGAGCAACCTTAACGGATTCGCGCCATCGGAAACACAACTGGCAGATTACATGAATACATCTATTCAGAAAATCCAGCAGTTAAAACAATTTGCTAATCAGGAATATATGGCATCGCTCGACGAATCTTTCGGAGATGATGAAGACGGAAGGTCGCTCCTCGATATTATCGGCGACCAATCGGCTCAATCACCCTATGAGGCAGTAGAAGATTCCGACTTGCAGAATATATTTAAACAGGCTTTAGGTTTCCTTACCGACAGGGAACGGGAAATACTGACACTTAAATTCTCTCAACAGAAAAAAACATCCGAACTCGCCGATATGTATGGTGTTACTCGTTCAATGATCGGGCAGATAGAAAATAAGGCGGTTGAGAAACTGAAAATTCTAATCCGGTTATTGACACAAAGCGGTGATAAAGAAATCAAAAATCTCGAACAGACAGTATTTTCGGTTGTGGACAAACTTCCTCCTCAGGACAGGGAGATTATGCTATTGGCTTATGGCGATTCAATGGATTGGGATACCATTGAAAAACTGTTCGGGTTTCAATCCCATTCTGTTTTTCTGGCTAAACGGAATCAGATTATAAATTCCGTGAAAGAACAGGTTGAGAAAACGATTACCGACCCGCTTGTCCGCAATATTATCGATCAAAAAGTTATCAAATGGGATTCACTCTTTTCGAGTTCTCTCGACGGCAGACAGGAATACATGATCGAAATTCTTCAGGATCTCGTTACGCGTTCTGTTAACGAGAATATCGACACCAGATCGATGAACAGAATTTTTGCCGATTACCGTGATTTTCTCACTCCACGTGAACAGGAAATGTTGATACTTCATCATTATGAAGGTTATAATTTTAAAGAAATCGGTTCCATTTTTAATATATCGGCAAGAGAGGCGAACAGGATTTTTCTCAACCTCCAGAAACGGTTGGCAAACATAATTAACGTTCGTTTGACGCTTAGTGAGGATACCCGGAAAGATTTGGCGGAAACTGCGGTAAAAATCTTAAATTCAATGCCTTTACTTACTCGCCGGATAATGATTGATCTCTATTTCGAAGGAAAACACGACACACAAATCGCCCGGAATTATAATGTGGAACGCCATATTGTGTTATCCAGGGAAAAATCCGTTGTGTTTAAACTGCGCAAAAAATTTGAGAAACAGCTTTTAGCTGTCCTTCCTGAAGAATTGCATGTCATTATGCAGGCGGATAAATGGTTTCTTTTCAAGGAATTTATGGAAGGATTATTTTTTGATATTCAAAGAGACATGATTTCGACAGCCGAAACTCAGGTTTCAAAAGATATAGACGCCATTTTGGAATATACGGCGTCGGAAGTGCTGAATTTATCTATAGATAACGACAAGGCATTCAGGGCAATAACGCAGTACGCGAAACTGATCGACTTATCGGATCGCAATATTTTAACATTGAGGTATTCCGATGGATTAGACCTGAACGCGATTGCCGAACAAACCGGATTGAGCCATAACCAGCTCCAAAACAGGTTTCACCAGCATATTTTCAGCGATTTGAGGTATTTTATAGATATTTACCAGAAATTATCCGACTCAGAGATTGCCGAACTTGAGAACCTTCCTTTGAAAAATACCGATCAGTTTCGCAAAGCAAGAGAAATTCAATCCGATATCATCGAGAATTCACGCGCAATATTAGAAAAAAACCTGTTAAAGTACATAAATTTCCTGCCGCTCAAAGACAGGGATATCCTCATCAACCTGTTTGTTGAAGCGAATTCATCGGATGATATCGCCCAGCAGATGGGATTAAAAAGGTATAACGTGACAAACGCTAAATTAAGGGTGCTAGACAGTTTAAGAAATGATATGGCTCCACATATGCGCGAATATAAGCATATAACCGATGATATCGATAAATTTGAGGATTTCATGCGGGGATTGATTCTATTCATTCCAAAAGAAAAATTTTCAAAAAGAGACCTTACAGAACCACAAAACATGGTTGAGGCATTAGAACTTATCGCTGTGCAGAAACTTAAATTTGCATCTAACCGCGATACATTGGAGCGGATTATTATTCTGATAGAACCGTTTATTGACCCGTTTAACAGGAACATCATTAATTTTTATTTTATTCAGGGATATAATCTAACCCAAACAGGCGAAATTATAGGTAAAGACTACTATTTCGTTCAGCGATACCTGAAAAAGAATATTTATCCGGCTGTGGCCGAGCTTATTGATATGGCAAAATCGCTTACTCCAGAACAACTTGAGTATGTGAACCAAATCCGGTTTGCTAATATTGAGCAGTTTAAGGATACCGTTAATGTACTCAAAATAGTGCCGGATCAGCAAAGAAATAAGATAGCTGAAATATCAATCGTGAAAATCAACAATACATTGCTTCGTAACAGGAAAATTCTGATCTCGTATTTAGTGGATAGATTAACCGTGCAGGAGATTGCCAGTAAATATTCCATACCTTCACATATAGCCGAAGATCACATCAACAATGTGATCAGCGCGTTCCAAAAAGATATGGCACCCGATCTTATTGAACTAAACGATTCATTCGCGAAATATACTTCTATTGAAAATAAAAATAATTTTTCCGGGTTCATTTCCGGATGCCTTGCCGGACACGATAAAACAGCGTTTTCCGATGAACAGATCAATCTTCCTGAATCCGTAAAAGATATTCTTGCCGTGATTGCTTTTGAAAAATTTGATTTCAAAATCGACCCGGCGACCCTGAATGAGATTTTAACCGATTTTGAGCAGGGGCTTGATTCGCAAACCAAACATATGCTCATGATGCAATATCAGGAAATGCTGTTTATCCCGGAGATTGCGGAAAAAATCGGCAGAAATGAGGATTTTGTTGAAAACATACTGAATGAATCTGTTTATAAACCTCTTAAAGATATACTTGAGTTTTACAGCGTATTTGACCGCAAAACACTTATGGAACTTCGTTCCATACTGGCTGAATCGATAAAAGAATGGAGTGGTGATTCAAAACGGGAACGGCACAATAAAATTATCATATATTTCGCTTACGATTTGCTCGATTACGACCAGATCGGGCGGATTCTCTGTATAAGCACCAAACACGATCATCATATACATCAGGTTTATATGGCAATATCTTCTCTTCAGAATCATTTCATAAAAAAAATCGAGTCTGATAATTTAAAACAGGTTTTTGAAGGGAATATCAGGAACTTCAAATTTTTATTGCGGGGGCTGAGGCATCAGTTCGCACGTGAAGAATTTCATGTGCAGGGTGTGCCTGCTGATCTTGCCAACTGGGCGGTATCGAAGAAAGATGTTTCCTCGATCAGAAAAGACAATTTATATAACGAAGAACTCCTCGCTCATCTGTTTGATTATTTTGGTATAGAAAACCCCTCATTGCAGGATAAATCCGAGCTCAGCGCAGTTATGGATTTGCTTAATGAAAAACAGGTTGAGGCTCTCGAGTTGCGGTACCTGAAAAAACTTCGCGCACAGGATATTGCTCATTTACAACAAATTGCCGAAAAAAGCGTTAACCAGAACATTACCCGCGCAATGGAAAAAATCGGATCGTATTATGATTTCTTATCAAAATTTTTACCGGCAGACAGATCGCTGTTGCGCCACCTTGCGGCTCAAACTATAGATTCGTTTCCAAAGGAGAACAGGGAAATATTCGTTCATAGTTATTACGACGCTATGGACAACAAACAGATCGCCGGGTTGCTGAATTTGTCGATCCATGCGGGAACCAGTGGAATATCTAAGATGAAAACGCGCCTTCATGAGCGGTTTTTAGATAAATTATCAGATCCGCAATGGAAAACGGTATTTTCATCACCTGATTATTTCGAGTTTTTGATGTATTCTTTAAAAGCAGAGATAGCACGGGAACGGTTTAATGTGCCAGTACCTTTTTATAAAAAGAGGACTTTTGTAAATACCGTTCTGGAAGAGGTTACAGGGCTTGTACCTGAAGGATGTATGATAGCCGATTCGCGGGACAAATACCCAGTTTCGTTTTTGTACAGGTTATGGATGAATCTGAATATCAACGATTCGCCGACGGAATTGGAATTAAGCGAACTGCGGGCTGTTTTATCGATTCTCGGCGAACAGGAATTGCGTTCGCTGGAATTCATGCACCTTGATCCGAAATTCAGCGCGAAAATGCTGAATATGAAAGAACAGGAAATAAAATCGATTTTGGAGACCAGTTTTAAAAAACTTGGAGACGCCTTAATCGGGTTTCAGCAATTCGCCGAACCCGACAGAGCCGCTATACGGGTTGTTCTGGCAGGGTTGATTCAGGATGTAGATATCAGAAATATCCGTCGAAAACAGATTCTGACTTATTGTTTTAACGATGGATTATCCGATGAGCGGGTTGTATCGCTGATCCGGTTTGACAGGCCTGATAAAACTATGCAACGGTTTCGCGCGGAGAAAAAAAGAGCACTGGAGTATCTCCAGGCGGAAATCGGAAAACTGAAAAGAAATATCGCGCAAAAAGATAAACTTGTTTCCGATCTGAGCCTGGTGGAGAGTTTCGCACGGACAATGCGCTCATCAGTACCGCGCAATTATTTCGATATAGCGGTTGATACATCTATGGTTCAGCCTGTGTTAACGGATAATATGGATTCCGCACGGAGTAGCGCATCGCCTGTTCCGCTAAATATAGCTGTTGATGAGGAAGATACTGTATCGCAAGTTTATGACGCTAAAACCCAATCGGAACCCGTCAGGCAATTTACGGACAAAGAGGTGCAGGAACTGTTCAAAAATTTCAATTATGATACGGTAGACCAAATGCGGCAATATCTGAAAGCATTCGAATCGGATAATAACGTCGCGTTGCCGCATCCTCTGATAATTAACCGCAATTTGGCGCTTTCGGATTTCCGCAGGGCAACGGGGTCTCTGTCGGGTATGATAAACCGGTTGCCAAAATCTCATAAAATTAAAATGAAACCATGGGAAATAGCTCAATTGCGGTATGTTCTGGAAACGGCTGGTTTCATTCAAATACCTGTTTCCCGTTCTGATGTGATTGTGCTTGATCTGGATACCGTCGGAATACCGTTAAAAACACCATACAGCAATGTTTTGTTCCGCCAACAGTTTTCGCAGTATATACGGGAATTCCTATACCAGTACAGGCATAATAATCGTGACGCAAAATTTGTATTTTTCTCTAAGAAAATGAATTCCGTAGCGATAGAAAACCTGCTCGGTTCCGAACTTTTCTCCGAGTTTAAGACACGAGGCAACAGGATTTACAGCAAAGAAATTTTTAAGTTGTTCGGAGATGGCGACAATTCCGATAGATTTAAGAATATGGTTACTTCGTTGCTGGTTGATTATGGGATAAACAGCATAAATATGAAAATTCATACACAGGATACCGGACTGATCGGTGCTGGTAAATCTATGGGAGCTATTTTTGCTTCGCGGGAATGTTCTTTGTTTGACGCTCTGGCGGTATTTGCCGCGATTCATCCCGACAGTTCATCCGATTTGCCCGTTTACCGGACATTCAGCCGGATAAGAAACCTTGTAGGTGTGCGTAACCGAGGTTATTTATCACTTGCCGGGCTTGAATTGTCGAATCCAAACAAGAAGAAAACCCGCAATATCTTTTTATTCAGCCAGTATCTTGATAGTTCATTATAAATGGTAATCACAGTGTACCTTGTAGTTATTTCAATTAAAATTGCAGGCGATGAATAAAGTCTTAAATTAGAGGATTCCGCGTAACGATAAAGTGAGTTTCAGATAATATGTAATTCAGTGATTGTGTTTTTGAATTGTTTAATAACTCTATTCCTCATCTCTAATCATTTCTTTTTACACTGTCATTCCTTTTCAATACCGCATTCCCTTTATTTTTCATGTCATTCCCTATAATTGATAGGCAGTAACTTGATATTGAAGACATTAGCAAACACCAAAAAACAAAAAGGATTGAAAAACCGATATAACCGGTAATCCAATCCTTTTTTTGCGATTGTAAGATTCATTTATTTGCGCGATGCGAACCTGCTGTTCAGGAAGAATACACCACATCCAAGAAGAATCGCGGATAACGGTTCAGGCACAGGATTAGAAGCCGAACTGCCGGCTACAAAATCGCCATAGATTCCGTAAGCACTGCTGTCCTGGTCGAGTCTGCTCCAGGTAACAAGATAATTAGATCCTCCATACATATTAGATGAATCATATTTGCTCTTTATCGTAGCAGTAATGTATTAATTATTTAAGGATTTATATGGAATAAAGGTAATTCATAGAGAGTTTAGTATATTATTAAGTATCTCCATTTTAATCATATACGTTTTATTTTGATATTTATTAAATATCATATTATTTTAAATAGATTTTCAAGAATATATAAAAAAATTGTATTGTTTGCTCTAATTGCATATAATAAAAGCGTACTTTTGTGCTTATAAAGTATATTTGTAATTTTCACGCAACTGAAGCGGAGGATATATGTACCGGTATTTTTATGATTTAACGAAAAAGGTCATCGACGGTTATTGGGTAACTGAAGAAGAAGCGCTTAATATTTTGCGGATCGAGGATTTGCCGGATATTCTGGACTGCATGAGTGCCGCTAACCGCATCAGGCATCATTTCAAAGGTAACAAAATAGATTTATGCGGGATAATAAACGCCAAATCAGGCAAATGCACCGAAGACTGCGTATTTTGCGCGCAGTCCATGAGGTATCCCACCCATATAAAAGAGTATCCGTTGATGGAACCTGCGGAGATTGCCCAAAAAGCTCAGCAGATCGCCAATATGAACGCTCACCGCATGGGTATAGTCGCCAGTGGCAGGAAAATATCGGGCAAACACGAAATAGAGCGGATTCGCGAAGCGATAAAATTAATAAAAGATACAACCAATCTCGGACGTTGTGCTTCGTTGGGTATACTTGACAAACAGACGCTGATAGAGCTCAAAGAAGCCGGGCTTGAATCGTATCATCATAACCTTGAGACCGCGGAGAGTTTTTTCACTCATATTTGCACCACACATTCTTATAAAGAGCGGACAGATACGATAATCGCGGCAAAAGAAGCCGGGCTCAGAGTATGTTCAGGAGCACTTTTCGGGCTTGGCGAATCACCGGAACAAAGAGTTGAACTGGCATTTACACTGAAAAAACTCGAAGTGGATATGGTACCGCTGAATTTCTTAAACCCCGTAGCGGGCACATTGATGGAAAATAAGGAACTATTATCTCCGATGGAAATACTGAAGATAATCGCCATGTTCCGGTTTGTACTGCCGGATAAAGATATACGTATCTGCGGAGGACGTGAGTTGAACCTGCGCGGGTTACAGCCGATGATGTTTATCGCGGGGGCCAACGGCACAATGATCGGTAATTACCTTACCACCGAAGGGCGCGATTACAAACAAGACCTTCAGGATATCTCCGACCTCGGATTGCTGATTAACGAAATCGAGATAACGAAACGCGAACAATGAATTTCTATCCGCCTGAAAAAACAAAAATAGCTGTGGCAATGAGCGGAGGCGTGGACAGCTCGGTTACGGCTTATCTACTGCTGAAAAAAGGGTACGCTGTTACCGGGGTAACCATGCAGGTAATGCCGGCGGGCGAACTGACAAATAATACGATAAACGCGGCAAAATCCGTCGCGAATCAGCTCAATATTGAGCACCATTGTGTTGATGTATCCAAGACATTCCATGAACAGATAATAAAACCGTTCTGCGACCAGTATATTTGCGGGCGCACACCTAATCCGTGTGTATATTGCAACCGGCTGATCAAGTTCAGCGCGTTGATCAACCTTGCACGCGAAATTGGAGCGGATTATCTGTCGACAGGCCATTATGTGCGTATCGCTCACGGAAATTACTGCAAACTGCAAAAAGGGATTGATCCTAAAAAAGACCAGTCTTATTTTCTCGCGAGATTGATTCAGAATCAGTTATCGAAGATAGTTACACCGCTTGGCGATTATACGAAGGATCAGGTCTGGCAGATAGCGCGGGAAGCCGGGTTTGAGTCCGAGAAAAAAGAAGAGAGCCAGGAAATCTGTTTTCTGCCCGAAGGTGATTACGCCGGGTTTGTTTACCGTTATGGAAACGGAACCGCCAAACCGGGACGGATTGTATACTCCGACGGCAAAGTAGCAGGTACCCATCGCGGATTGCCGTATTATACGATCGGCCAGAGGAAATTTCTCGGTGTGGCTACAGGTAAACCTCAGTATGTAATCGATATACGCCCTCAGGACAATACTGTAGTCATAGGCGATGACCGCGACCTTTTGCGCCGAGGCGTAAAAGTAACCGGACTGAACTGGATTGTACCGCAAATCCCCATACCCGGAACGAAACTTAAAGGACGTATCCGCTACAGGCATAATGAATCGGATGGAGAAATAATTCTAAATACCGGAACGGAAGTAGAGTTTGTATTCGATGAACCGCAAAGAGCAGTTACTCCGGGCCAGCAGATGGTATTTTATCGTGGCGATGAGGTTATCGGTGCGGGAGTAATCGATAGTTCGCACAACTAACTATATTTTCACGATTTTACAGAACTCGTCGTCTTCGCGAAGCCATTTGAAGTCGGGGTCTTCCAAAGCTGATTTGGCGTTATCCGGATTTATCCTGACCGCTTCGCGCAGGCATTCCAGAGTATTTATCCTGTCGTTCAGTACCGCGTAAGCGCAAGATTTGTTATACCATGCGTCTTCACTGAAGGGATTTATTTTTATTGCACGGTCCCATGCCTCAACGGCTTCACCGTATTTCTGCATTTCGAAAAACACGTTGCCTTTATTATACCATGCTTCTCCAAACTGAGGATTTATCTTTATTGCCCTGTCAAAAGCAGACAACGCTTCCTTGTACTTTTTCAGATCGCTCAATGAATTCCCTTTATTGCACCAGGCTTCGGGATCTTTCGGGTTAAGTTTAAGGGCCTTATCGTAAGTTCTTATGGCTTCATCATACATTTTGCCGTGCCAGTATAAAAAACCCTTGAATACCCATGCTTTGGCAAGTTTAGGATTCTTTTTCAATCCTTTATCGACAAATTCAAGAGCGTCGCTGATCATTTCCTTAAAATAATAGTTTTTCGCCACAGCGATATAATCTTCAGCGGTAAGTTCATTGCCAAGCATTTCATTAAGGGTTACTTTCAGCACAAACTCATCAAGTTTGCGGCGCTGGGCAAGCGATAAATCTTTGTCGGGTTTAATTGGAATATCGTCAGGACGTGATTTGTTCTTGTCGTCGAATGCCTTTTTCTGCAATGTCTGAATGATGTGGGCATCGCTTCTTGCTTTTCGTATATACCGGTTGATTTTCCTGAATTTAAAGAAAGACAAAATATTGAATATGATCAAAACAGCTATGAGTATCCCCATGCCGGTTAAAATTAAGTTCAGTATAAGTAACGATAGATCAAGCTGATTTCCAACCTGTGGAATGTATTTTTGCCAGCCTGGTGTGTGTTTTGATTCGTTATCCGCTTCATTGCGCGTTGAATTCGGCTGTATGATTGTTTTCGGTTCAATTGCGGATTTATCGGTTGTTTTCAGGAATTCGCCGATTCGTTTTGTAAGTAGCTGGATATCATCTTTGAGCTGGGAAATCTGTTGTTTTCTGGCTTTGTCGTTAGTTGTGATATCATCTTTAAGCTGAGAAATCTCATTGGATTGTGCTGTTTTTAGAAGCTGAACCGCTTCTTTGAGCCGGGTAATATCCGTAGCCAGACTTTCGGTTTGCTGTTGGTACTTCATAAAATCCGATTGCGACACCGAAGGTTCGGTTTGCTGTGGCTGAGTGGTTTGTTGATATTGCTGATACCGCTGATCCTGAGACGATTGCTGTTGATACGAATCCTGTGGTGTAACAGGCACTTGCTGGTTTTGCTGATCCTGCTGGTTTATCAGATCGTCGTATTCGGATGTGTTTTCCTGACGGTAATCAGTGTCGTAAGGTTCGTATCTGTTCTGAGCAAAAGATATGTTTACCGATAACAGAATAAAAATAAAAACTATTTTCTTCATCATCTTTATCCTTGTTTGTGAATTTTGAGGCGCGCGGATAATTATTGATTATCCGAAAACAAATCCGCATTGCCAAAAAAACAGATTTTAAGGAAATAATAAATAAAAAAACTTTTTCTTTTTGAAAAAAGAAACAACAACTTTCTCTTAGGATGCTTCGCATCTTTTTCTTATATTGGACTCAACCCGCTCTAAACCACGATTTGAAAAAACATTTTACTCTAAAAGAGATGAAAATCATAACAATTTTTTTTCAGCAAAGAATAGCGTTTAAATTAACCGGACAAAAAAATCATTTTATTCTTCCGGATACAAATACCAGTATTCCCATTCGGCTATAGCTCTTATTTTAAACAAGACAACTCTTTTGCCAGCTATTGCGGGTATAGAAGGAGGTTTCCAATGCGCAACATTTGTAGGCCACCATTCTCCTTCTTCATCCTGTAAAAAGTCGTAATACATGTCCCATCCTTCTTCAGGCATTTCCAGCAACTGCCATTGCGAGTCACCTTCGCATTTATAGTAATACTCATAAGAAACCCAGTTACAGAAGTTATTATTATCAAAATCGTTATCGGGTTCACCGTAATACTGATAAAAAAAACTGAGGGATTCATAATATGTTATGCGTATCGTATCGTTCTCCTGTTCGCAACTGATTATTCTGAAGTAAGACTGGTCGTTATCAGGATCAGTGCCTGACCAGATTTCTTCACGGTCTGAAACACCGTCATTATCCGTATCGTAAAGATTGGGGTCAGAGCAAAAACCTGTTTCATAAAAACTGCCCCGGTAAAAACATGAAGATGTTGTTTCCTCGTAATTGTTTAACCCGTCATTGTCAGGATCCGCCCATATTTCGTCATAATCCGATATACCGTTGCCATTTGTATCATAAATGTTTGGGTTTGAGCAAATGCCGATATCGTAAAAAAATCCGTTAATAAAATATAAACCGTATACTTCCTGAAGATCATTTAACCCGTCATTATCGGAATCTTCGAGAGCAGGGTTGGTTCCTATGGATAATTCTCTGCCATCGATTATAAAATCGCCGTCGGTATCTTGTTTCACGGGGTTGGTGCAAGTAATATTAAGTTCATCATAATCGCTGATAGAGTCGCTATCGGAATCGGCTGACAGCGGGTTAAGCCCTGAATTGATCTCATAAGTATCGGACAATCCGTCGGATTCTGTATCGGAGCAGAACGGGTTAGATCCTGTCAGGTATTCGATGAAGTTGGTTACAGTATCGTTATCCGGATCGGCAGTATCGTCGGAATAAATCGGATTTGTACCTGATGCCGATTCGCAAATATCGGGTATCCCGTCGTTATCAGTGTCCTCCAGTGCGTTTATACCGCCGAAAATGCCTTGAGCGGTTAAGTTTTCGCCGGCAGTTAAACAGGGTGATTGGGCAACAAGCTGGTAATTACCGCTATCCCTGTCTCTGAAACAAGGATTAAGAACGGATATATTATGCGATCCCGAATACTGATAATCGGATAAAGATAATATTGTGCCCGAATAACAGTTATAATCAATATAAATATCACCAGATGAAATTTCTTCAAAAACTATCGCCGGATTATCAAGGGTAACAGGCGAATAAAAAATGTTGTTAAAAATCGTCAGCGGGCTGTTTGATCCGTCTCTGATGACTATTTTTATAAACGTATCGCAAACATTATTCGAGAATACGGCGGAATAAGTTCCCTGTGTATCATTCCGATTAATTTCAAATGGGTACACGCAATTAAGAATAACATTGTTGGATACCTGAGCGGCGGTATTTTTCCCCGGATTTAAGATAATGGCGTGTTTATGGTTTGACAGGCGGTTATTTGTTATATTTATGCACTGTATAACCTGCGAATCCTGATCAAATTCAGCGAATATACCATGAAACTTTGCTTCCGGTTGTGAAGAACCGGATAGAAAATTTCCGGAAATAACCGTATTCGCGCAACCAGATACATAAATACCGTAAGCCGTGCCTTTACCTCCGTTTCCATGCCCATATTGTGCGGGCCTTAAAATGATATTGCAGTCAATCCGGTTATTGTTTGAGGACTCAAGGTATATTCCACCTGTCGGGCATGAAAATTCATTGCTTGTGATATCATTTAATATATTTTTCTGTATGAGGTTATTATCAGAGGATTCGAGCTTAATTCCAAAAATTTTGCTAAAAAAAAGGTTATATTCACTAAAGTATCCCCATGCGAATATATTAGAACAGTTGTTCCCGATTACTGTGCAATTTTTACAATTTTTCAGGCATATGCCGTTTGCACCTTCGTTTGTATACGGTTTGTTATAATCCGCAGCGGAATTGACAACGCAACACATATTGTTTTCAACCGCACAGTTTGTCGCGTAGTTCAACGCAATGGCGTTTGCCAACCGGTGGTTGACTATCGTAAATCCGGATATTTTTACATAACTGACAGGTTCGTTCGCAAATCCTGATAAAACTATAGCACTTTGTGGATTATCGTTATCGGCGGTCGGATTTTTGATCGATATGTTTACTTTCCCTTCCGCTTTGATTTCGGTATATTTTGCCGGAGTTCCGTTGATGTTGGGGTTTCTCGCGCGATTTATGAGAATTCCGTAATCTTCCGTGTAATTGCCTTCCCGAACAATAAGCGTATCCGCGCTTCCAATTCGGATTACAGCATAAGAAATTGTTTTCCAGGGCCTCAGCGCGGAACCAGTGTTATTGTTATTTCCGGTAGCGCTTACGTAATAGGTGTTGTAAGCCGACGAAAAATCCACCATAAAAAGCAGGTAACATGAAATAAAAAATAATCTATGCATTTCTTCAAAATGAACCCGATTTTTTGAATTAAAATAATATACAACACCGGAATTATAAAATTGACTTTTGACAGATCGCAAAGCGCATTCAGTGATAATACCATGACACAATATGTTTTATTTAAATTATAACACATATTTATGGAAATAGAAATATTCATCATAATTATTTAATTTGAGAGTACTGAAAAAGTCATAAACGGATATGCCATCACGAGGAGGTTTACAAAAGCTAAACGACGTAGTGGTCTAAAAACCATTGGGTATAAGATTGCTACGGTTCCTTCAGAACCTCGTAATAACAAGATATAAAATTCTTTTTCAGCAATTCAAGATTAGGTTTATGGCTGTTTTGATCAGGGATAGGATCAAAACAGCCATCCGGGACATCCGCATAACTATAAAGTAAACAAAATAATATAAAATCGAGCGGCTGATTATATTTTTTTTAAATTACATAATAACTCAGCCGGTCATTCTCTTTCTTTTTTTTCTGTCATTCCCGCGAAAACGGGAATCCAAGCGATGAACTAATTTAATATCACTTTGACATATCTTGTTTTATGTAAAAAAACATATTAAAAATTCATTTTATTTTTCGCCCACCATTCTGACCACGATTTATAATCTTTGCCGAAATCCTGGTTTGTAATTTTCTTAAGAATTTCCAAGGCGTTTGTTTTCGCATTAAAGTTGTCGCTTTTTAGCAATTCTATCACAAGGCCGATTACAGTGGAATCCGTTTTGGATTCCAGTACAGATTTCGCTTTATTGCGTATCATTGGTGAAGTATCGCCCAGAGCGTTGACAATGGTTTTTACCGCCCTGTTATCGTTGCTTCTCGACAGAACTTTGATAGCTTCGTACTTAACACCCTGGTTCGGATCGGAAACAGCGTTAAGCATAACATCGGTAACTTCAGGAGAATCGATAGAAGCTAAAATTGTGGCCACACTATGACGCAATGAACCATTATCGGATTCCATCAGTTTTGATAGCGGCTTGATTGATTTCGGGTTATTTTTCATGCTCAATGCTCTTGCCGCGAGCGCTACAACAACGTTTTCTTTATCAGATAGAGCATCCACCAGAGGCTGGATACTGGAATCGTCTTTTATTTCCTGCAACGCTTCAACTGCTTTTGAGCGAACGTTTACATCCGAATCTTTTATAGCTTTCTCGAGGTATTTGACGCTGTCTGAGTTGGCTATCATACCCATAGCTCTTGCCGTTTCCGCTCTTATTTGTGGATTTTTGTCATCGATAAACTTATTGATTTGTTTGAGCGCGGATTTATCTTTTATATAACCCAGAGAATAAATAGCGGATTTGAGCACGTTTACATCGGGATCCGAAAGCGTTTCTATCAGCGAATCAACAGCTGATGGGGAGTTCTTCAATCCCAGTGCGGCACAAGACCGGACATTTGGATCGTTGTCTTTTAACGCCCCGATAAGAATAATAGTGGCATCAGGTGAACGGAAATTTCCAAGAGCCATTAAAGCTCCCCTGCGCAGTTCAGGATCATCCGTGCGAGCCAGTTCGCCAAGCGGTTCTATTGAATTTGGATTTTTTAAATTCCCGAGACTGTTAGCCGCGAAATACCTTACGTATTTATCTTTGTCTTTCAGGGCATCGCAAAGTGCTTTTACTGACCGTTGATCGTTGACTTTGCCCAGAGATATCACCGCGCTTCTTCTAACCGAGGCTTCCGGGTCTTTTACTTCCTTCTCCAGACGGTCGATAACAGAAACATCGCCTAAAGCGACCAAAGTTCGAAACGCCATTAAGGATGCGTTTTTGTCACCTGCTTGAACTACTTTTTTAAGTTCAGGGATAGACGCCGCGCCGATTTTCACCAGCGATCCCGAAGCTTCCTGAGCCGGTGTTGTAGCCGAAGCGGTAACTGTGGAGGTAGCAGGGTATTCAATCAGTTTATTATCGCCAAGCATTGCCGCGAGAAACGGAATAGCCGGTTTCGCCTCGTCTCCCATAGAACCGATAAACGCGGCGGCAAATGCCCTCTCTTTGGCGTCTTGCGAATACAACCCGTTTATGAAACTTTTTACGTTCGGTGAAATATCCGAAGGTATATTCTTCTTGTCAATTGAAGGTTGAGCAAAAGATAAACCGGAATATAATACGCATACCAGTACACACCATCCTGCAACAAAACCTGTATTTCTCATTTTTCACTCCTTATAAGTTTATATAAAATATAAAAACCGATTTACATATAACGCAATTTGAAGTTCCAGAATTACATAATTTTTTTATATTACTATTTTTTGTTCTCAGACTGCCATTTTTTCCATTTATCTATATTGAAACCGAAATTTTTCCCGGTAATCTTTATTAAAGCCCTGGCGGCAATTTCTTTGATTTGGGTATCGGGATCGTTTAATTGTTCTATGAATACAGTAATTGAGGACAGATCGTTTTTTCTTTCCAGCGAAAACAAAATACTTTTCTTTACTTCCGCATTACTTTCCTTAGCAATCGATTGTATAAGAATACCGGTTGTTTGCCCGTCGGGAAAATGTCCAAGAGCCAGAGCCGAACTTTTGCGGATATTTATATCCGATGAACTCAATCCTTCAATCAGATACGGTTTGGCTTGTTCGCATTTACGGATACCGAGAATCATCGCGGAATTCGATCGTACGAAAAGGTCTTCATGGGAATCCTTAAACTTATCGATAAGAACAGTATTGACAGCCGGATTTTTGAGTTTGGATATCGCCTCGCCTACTTTTTGCTGGATTTCCTGATTATCGTCTCTCAATAACCCTACAAGCGGTTCAAAAGCCTTGTCTGAATCAAGTTTGGATACGCCATCCACAGCAGCCAAACGCACCATTGAATTTTTTGAGTTAAGTTTGCTGATAAATATTTCAGCGGTATCATTATCTTTATATTCGGAAATAGCCCACAGTATTTTCTCTTCAACAAACGGGTCCGGATCATTGGCGGCATTAATCAGAGGTTGTTTGGCTTCAGCAACCTTTAAAGTTCCCAAGATCAGCGCGGAATTTTTCCTGAAATTCGGATTATCGCTTTTTAACCCTTCTATCAATGGTTTAACCGCTCGTTTGTCGTTTAATTTTATCAACGCGTCAATGGCAAGGTATTGAGTAAAATTATCAGGGTCTTTAATCGCGTCGATAAAATAAAGTGTCGCTCTCGGATCATTTTTTTTAGCCAAAACTTCTACAGTAGCGGCGCGTACATCGGGGTCTTTGTCCTTCAGTTTTGTAATAATCGAATCGACAATCTGGCTGTCATCGAATTTGGCAAGAGCTTTTATAGCTAATTTCCTTATGTTGGGATCATCGTTATTAATTCTTAGCAAAAGAGGTGTGATCGACTGCGGATCGTTGATTTCACCCAAAGCGAATATAGCGTTATATATGGCGATCCTGTTTGATCCCTCAAGAACATTTACCAAATACCCTACAGACGGACTGCCGATTTGAATCAGCGACCTTGCGCATATCTCTCCTATACTCGGTCTTGATATAAGATCATCTCCTCCTGGTGTTACGTATTCATCTCCAAGCATATCCGCCAGATACGGCACAGCCGGCACAGCATACAGTCCCATGGCTCCAAGCTGGGTCGCGCCAATTGCTCGTTGTTCCGGAATATCCGAATACAGCAGATCTATGGCGGCACGAACTTCAGGTGAAATATTCGAAGGTATCGATCCTTCAGGCAATTTGGGTTGTGCAATACAGTATCCTGAAAAAAATGCGAAAACAATCACAAACCACAACAAACGTATAAAACTTTTCATTTGCCCTCCTGTAACTCAGGAAATTGAAAATATTTAAAAAAATGAAACAACATATAAAATAACGGCAAAATAAAATTACCTTTTATATTTATTGAATATTTCCCGCGATTATTTTATAAGTCTGAACGGGTTTCGTTTTGCCTTTTATATAAACCACTTGTTGCTTTTCAGATTCAATTCTTCCGTCAATCATTTCATAAGTTTTGTCTGAAATCAATATTTCATCCGGTGCCGATAAATCAACCAGCCGTGCCGCGAGATTCACATTATCGCCGATAGCGGTATATTCCATTTTCTGAAACTTCTTGTCCACATGCCCAATATTTCCCACAACAACTTCTCCCGAACTTATTCCAATACCTACCCGGATACCTGTTTTGTTCTCTGTGCTTAACCTTTTGTTAACCTCCAAAAGTTCCTGCTGTATTTCAATAGCGGTTTTTACAGCAAGATACGCATGATCCTCAATTGGTGTGGGAGCACCCCAATAAGCCATTACACAATCCCCGATAAACTTATCGACCGTACCGTGATATTTAAAAATTTTGTTAACCGTAAGAGCGAAAAAAGAATTGAGCATCTTAATTACTTCTTCAGGAGGAAGCGACTCCGCAAGCGGTGTAAACCCGCGTATATCGCAAAACATTACGGTCAGATCGCTTCTTTTGCCTCCAAGTACCATTGAATCGGGATCGCTGAGTATCTTTTCCACAACATCAGCACTGACATATCTTTTAAATGTCTGTTCCACGAACTTTTTCTTGCTTTTTTCCCTCGCCACTCTGTATATAATACCTGAAATGAATACTGATAGCATAGAAAAAATTATATAGCTTGACTGTATCCATATATCGTACCGCATAAAAAGTACCGAACAGGCTGACAAAAGCGTTAATGCCAACCCGGCGGTAACTGTTATGCTCCAGAATAATGGAAATATGAATACCATTACGCCGGCACACATAAGAGCAATCGAAATCAGTATATATTCATATACCGGATCAATCTCGACAAAAAAATCTCTGCCGGCGAAATTCTCAAGCAGATTCGCGTGAATCCCTACCAGTGGATACCTGTTGCTTACAGGAACAGGTTTCTGGTCCACAAGCCCGGCGGTAGTAAATCCGACAATACATATTTTATCTTTAAAAAATTCGGACGCGTCTTTATACAATATATCGTCGCCGCAAGTTACTTTCAAAATCGGGGTTTTGCCTTTGGAATATTTCTCAAACGCGCTAAAAATATCCACATAAGAACAGTAATAAAAAACGTCGCCGAACATACCGCTCCAATTGACAATATACTGTCCGCGCTCATCTACCGGTATCCGGTATATTTTACCGTCTGCCGACGTTAAAGACATAATTTTTTTTGATGGGAATGAGACTTTATTTACGCCGTAATTATCCATAAACAACCGCAGGGCAAGCTGAGGAAAATATTGACCTCCGTGTTTGAGCCACAGAGGAACACGGCGTATTTTACCATCCCGGTCTTCCACAACCGATATATGCCCGGCATTCTTTATGCTCGAATACAGAGACTTAACCACAGGCAACGGTTCACCGTAATACAGGTTGAGCCAATCCGGCGGGTCTAACCGCGATCCAAACCGCGAAATTACTTTATCTGTTTTTTCATCAGATATGTGTTCTTTTTGTTTTTCGGATATATCGAAATTCATGGAAAAGTAGACATTACCCGCAAGAGAACTCGCTTGCGAAAGAAACATATCCGCCATAGAGGTTGCTTCGTCTGTTTCACTGAGGAAAAACACATCGAAAGCCAGCGATTTCGCTTCAAATGAGGCAAGGTCGGCGATCAGCCTCGCGTGCACATCTCGCGCCCACGGCCATTCGCCCAAAGTAAACAGGCTTTGTTTATCGATCTCAATAATTACTACAGGAAACGGTGTGGTTTTTGGCGGTTTAAGTTTGAAAGATGCGTCGATAAGCATCCACTCGAATAGCTGGAACGCTTTCTTATAAAATAATCCCATCGATACCAGCGCAATTGTTGCGCATAATACCGATGGGATAATAATTGACTTAAACTTTTTAATCAAAAACAATTTATATACTCAAAAATTATATACTGAAACTCAATAATAATTACTTCTCCTGCCCCACACCGCCGTTATCATTTTAAACCATTTATAATTCAATATTAAAACAGATTTATTTAATCTATCCCGCTGAATTATAGTGATCCACCTCCGCCACCAGATGGAGGAGGAGGAGGAGGAGGAGGCGCTCCTACGCCTGTAGTACCACCCGGGCCTGCGCCTATAGGTGTTACGTCCACATTATAATATGAAAACAGCTGGTTGATCATTCCTGTTTCGAAGAAATCGGTTATTTGAGCGTGAGTAACAGCCGTTGCCGCGCCTTCGCTTACGCTTGCCGCGCCGCCGGATTCGATAATCACTCCCTGTTCCGCCAGTTCATCGAGCACCGCGTTGAGCGCGAGTTCAGTACCTTCGGCTAGTTCCTGCCGTGCCTGATATGTGGATATCCCTTCAGGGCCCGCCCCGGCTTGCGCGCTGATTTCTCCGGTTTCCAACAAATATTTCGCGAGTTCAAGAGCGATTTTGTTTATTCGTTCCTGCTGTTGCTGAGACATTGTCGTTATATCGGGAGTACCGCCTTCCTGAGCAGGCGGGGATATAATATCCTGCGGTTTAAGTACAAACGGTTCGCCGACCGGTTTTCCCTCGGAATCGAGGAAATAAACTTTTATCTCGCTTTCGGAACATTCCACTCTCTCAACTTTAGGCGAGGCGAAATGCAGGTATGTTGTACCCATAACACCCGCCACGGTTGTTTCCGACCGGGTTTCGAACTCGACGGCTCCTTTTACTCCTTTATTGTCCACTTTAACAATAATCTCGCCTTGTTTAATGTAAACCCTGACTTTCTCTTTACCTTCCGCTGAAGAACCGAGTTCTTCCATAGTGATCTCGGTGTTCTCGCCAATATGAGCGGCACCGAATTTGCCGATTCTGAGTTCCGCAGATGAATCTTTGCCGGTTCTGAGCGAATCATTCAAGTACAGGTCGTCATTGAGCTCGGCTTTTGCGTAAGATCCTCGTTTGCCTCGTTGAAACTCAACGGTTCCTGTCATTTTTACAATAGTGGCTTTTTCTTTTTTAACGATCCCTTTTCCGCCTCCGGTCATCCTGTTGATTACCTGATTCTCAATTCCGGTAACTTTCATCATTAAAAAAGCCATATCTTTTTTGGTAAGAGGTTTGCTCGGCTCAAAACCGCCTGGAGGATAAATCCCCTGTTCTTCCAGAGCAACAACATAATCTCGCTCCGATGGCGCCAAAGGCAGGTTTCTTTCAAGCGCAAGCGCTCTTACAAGATAAACAGCGAATTCGCCCTGGGTAATCGGCTGGTTAGGATCCATAGCCGCCTGGCTAAACAATCCGCTCGTTTGAGCCACAGTAAATATAATCAGCATTAACATAGACATAAATCTCAAACATCTTTTCTTCATAAAAGGCCTCCTCGAGAAATTATTTTATCTTATTTTTCTTCTTTTTTTCGAATTTCGTTATATATATACAAAATAAAACATAAAAAAATTACGCTTTATTAACATTTTAACATATAAATTTTAACTATACAATAAAACGGGCTATTTACCGCTTATTTTATCAAAATTTTTAAATCTTCTTTATTCTCGGCAACTAATATTTCATAAATCATATATTTATTATAATTTGTATTCACATTTTATAAAAATAATTATAAAATCTCACCGGTATATAAATAAAGTCTCTATAAAAAAACAAACTTATATTTATGTATATGATACAATATATATCGGTCAAATTCAAATAAAATAATAAAAAAAAGAATTTTACTTATTTTATAAACATAGATTATTTATAACAGATATTTTATATTTGTAATATGATATCTACCGGATAGGGGCGGAAATGGTTGATTTTTGTCGAATAAATATTTATTTTGCCGTCTGGGCGATTATTATTTTTTATTGTGCCGGTTTGTTTGGTGCTCAAGTGGGTATACCTCAACGACTGCCCGCAAAAACCGTTGCCGTATCTGATTACGAGCTTGGTGTGTCTGCGATGGATAAAGGTGAATACACTGAGGCTGTTAAATTATTTAATCAATCGCTTAAGAATAATGAGAAACAGGCTCTAAGCCATTACAGGCTGGCAAACATTTACAGGTTTGTATTCGCCGATGAAGCGAAATCGGAGTTTCATCTAAACAAATATATCGCTTATCTGCGCGATCATTACAATGAAAACAATTTTTCCGATTTCGAAAACGAAGGTTTTTCGGATTCAACCTCAAAAAACCACATTGAAGCCATAGAGTCATTTCAGCAGGCGATGCATGACGCTTCCATGGGCAAATACGAATCCGCAAGGGAAAAAATGGAGAAAGCGGTACTCATGTTTCCGTTCGATCCCGTTATGTATTATAATCTCGCTGTTATTAACCATAAACTTAACCGGTTGCCGGACAGTATATTCTGTTACCAGAAATCTCTCGCTATCGATACCGCCAATGAACCCGCTCTTATAGGGTTGGCTATGGCGTTTCAGCAAAAAGGCGACGATATTTCTGCAATCGATTATTATAAAAAAGTTATGCAGATCAATCCGAAAAACATATCGGCTTTGAACAACCTGGCTATACTTCTGGAAAAGATCGACATGATCGACGATGCTATGGTCCACTATAAAAAAATAATCGAGATCGACCCGAATTACGTCCGCGCTTATAACAATATCGGCACAATCTACGCGCGCAAAAAAGAGTACCGGCAGGCCCAATCGTATTTGCGCAAGGCTATTGAGATAGACCAATCGTATCTTGCACCCCATTATAATCTGGGGTTAATTTATGAGGAAAACAAAGACTACAAATCCGCACTGAATGAATACAGGCTAATCTTCCTCAATGATTCCGAGTACCCGCAACTCGCCGAGAAAATAGCGGTTCTTGAGAAACAACTTGCCGGTCAAACCGATACACAGGTTATTACTGCGCTAAAACAACCTGTATCCGACCGGCGCAACATCATTCAACCCGTTTTGAACGATAAACTTGTTTGCGAAAAAACAAATTCAGGCAAATCCACGTATCCGCAAACCGCAAAGAACATTCAAATACTCCGGGAAGAATTATCCGCGCTCCAGAAAAATGTTTATCCGCAGAAAGATATTGAAACCAGATATATTGGCTTAGCCCTCCGTTTTAAATCGGCAAACGATTGCGAAGGCGCGATAAAATGTCTTGAATCAGGGCTCAAAAGAAAACCGTCCAGTTTGAAAATGCGGTACCTTAACGCGTCTATGCTCAAGGAAAAAAAATATTTTTTTAAAGCAATAAAAGAATACGAAGGTATAATAAAAATAGCGCCGGAGGAAACTGATGCTCACCGGCAATTAAGTTTGATTTACGCGGACAAGCAAAATCCTCTGCGCGACTCAAAAAAAGCACTTTCTTATTATAAAGAGTATAAGGCGTTGAAAGAAAAAAAGAATACCGGGTTAAAAATTAAAGATAATCTTAATGGTAATAAACTAAAAACAGAATTCGAAACTTATTCCAATAAAAAAGAGTAATAATCAATATGTCCAGGAAAAAGCCCATAAGAAAACACAAAAAGTTCAGCTCACATATCGATACAACACAAACTCGTACGATTGTTGAGCATACCGTATCCGAGGAAATGATAAAATCTTTGAAAGTTTACAAAATAGGTTTAGCGAGAATATTTAACAACTTCACCAAAACAAGGTCTTATCATATTGTCATGCCTTTGCTGAAGAATATTTTCATGTTTTGCGCGGATTCAATCGATTTGGTTTGCGTTTTAACCAAATGGGTTTCAGGAAAGATTAACATGATTGATTACGCTAATCTCAAAATCAAAAAAAGTTTTTTTAAAAAACACAAAAGGTTTATTTTTGAGACAGGATGTTTCATCCTTATCGGGATAACTGTTTTCGCGTGCGCTAAAATATTAAACGATTATTCCTTCTCGATTTGCTTTAATCTACGCCAGAACAACCAGTCGATTGCCGCGGGCAATCATATTGTTTCAAATAAAATGCCAAACAATAGCGAGAAAAAAGACGTTCATATAACCAAAGCAGCTTCAACAGTTAACCGGAATATTATTTTAACCGGTAAAATCCCGGCTGAAACCGGATCCGCCCTCTCGCGTCCTGATAAAATTGATAAACCCGCAGAGGTTGCGCAAACCGCTGGCGTAAAAGAAACCGCGAATGTAGTGGCGGCTCAGACATCTTTTCAGGAGCCGAATAACGGGGTTTCCCGGCAGAATAATGTAACCGTGCAAGAAGCTCAACCCGCACAGGTTATATCGCCAAAACCTGCCTCGCGAAACAAAGAAAGCACCAACGCGACCGTAAAAATAACCGATCCGAAAGAAATCGCTAAAAAAGCTATGGATGAAAAAGCCACTGAAATCGCTGAGAAAAAAGAAAAAGCTTATGAATTATTTCAGAAAGGAAAATCCCAAGCCGATTCAGGCAACATCGATAAGGCTCTTACTTTTTTTAATGAGGCTCTCGCCTGTTACCCTGAAATACCCGAACTACAGTATTACACAGGCATTATACATTGCCGCAAAGGCAATTACAGCGAAGGAACACTTTGCCTTGAGCGCGCCTACAAACTTTCTCTGGATCCGGATATTTTAAAACCGGTTAAAAACGCGCATTTTATGTTGGGATTAAAGCAGGCGACATCAGCTAAATTCAAAGATGCGGATAAATCGTTCTCACGAGTAGTAGAGATAGACCCAAATGACGGCAGAGCCTATTTCAACCGCGGTGTATGCCGATCGGCAACAGGTAATTATACCGGAGCTCTCTCCGATTTCAATTCGTCGCTTGCCAACAATTATAAAACGCTTGAACTGCTCTTCAATAAAGCGGTAGCGCTCGAAAAACTTGGCAAAACGGAAAACGCGGTTGTGGAATATAACACTATTTTAAAACAGGAACCTCTTTTTGCGCCTGCCCATTTTAATCTCGCCAAAATTATGGAGAAAAAAATCGACCTGAAACTGATAAACGATCCGGCGACAAATTCGGCTATTTATCATTATAAACGGGCTCTTGAAATCGATCCAGCGTTTTATCAGGCGGCATTCAATATCGGCCAGATCTTTTTCAGGAGCGAAAAGTTTCAGGCATCGATAAACTGGGCAAAAAAATGTGTTGCCATGAAAGAAGATTTTCCCGAAGGATACCTTTTTCTTGCCAGTTCGTATTTTAAAAATAAATCATACTATAATGCTTTGGCGCAAATTGAGTATATGGAGAAAAAAGGGTACAAATTCGATGAAATGGCGCGGATGAAAGGAGAAATTTATAAAATTATAGGCCCTAAACCGCAAAAAAAATAAAAATCCGTTACAAAACCGAAAAAATTTACTAAAATAGAAAAAATTACAATATTTAAAAAATACTTCGCGTTATCAGATGATTAAAAACAAGAAAGGAAGTATTAGTTGTGAAGACGATTTTCAATTTTATCATGGTATTGATTGTACTGTCCCTTGTCATTGCCGGAGGGGGATTTTTATACAAACAAAATACCCAGAGCAAATATAAAAAAGCTGTAGGGCTTTATGAAGCGGGAAAATATGAAGAATCCCTGAAACTGTTTGATTCACTCATGAAATTGTCGATTATCAATCCCCACAAGACAGACACGTTATACTATCACGCGATTCTGACATCGAAATCTCAACCCGATGTATCTTTGAATGACTGGCAGGCACTGCTTAAAAATAATGTATCGGACGATATCCGCGCAGAGGGTTTGTTCAATATCGGAAAAATTTATTTTGAGAAAGGAAATATCGAGGATTCCAAAGAAAAGTTTAATGAGGTTATTGAGAATTATACCAAATGCGCCGTTCCTGTGGCAAAAAGCATGTTCTATTTCGGAAAAATCAGCCAGGCAAAGGGATTAGAGGAATTCCCCGCCGCCCGGCAATGGTATGAGAAAGCCATAAATACAGGGATAGACGATCCGATAGTAGATGAGATACTCGACAATCTCAGCGAAGTTAATACATCGCTTCTGTTTTCGCCCATAGAAACACCAGAATCGCAGATGTACCGCATCCGTCCCGGCGATAGCCTTGCTAATATCGCCGCCAAATTCAATACCACAATAGAATTGATCAAAGAAAGCAACCGTATGGAAGCCAATTATATACGCCCCAATGATTTAATTAAGGTACCTACAGCCAAGTTCTCCATTATGATCAGCAAAAAACTCAATACCTTAACCTTATACGCCAACGGGCACTTTTTTAAAAGGTACAGGGTTGGTACCGGCAAATACAACAAAACTCCTGAGGGGACTTTTAAAATAATCAACAAACTGAAAGAACCCGTATGGTATAAACCCGACGGGGGAATAATTCCATTCGGGGAAAAAGGAAATTTGCTCGGCACAAGATGGATGGGAATAAGTTTCCCCGGATATGGAATTCACGGTACCTGGGAACCGGATACCATTGGTTACCAGAGCAGCGCTGGATGCGTAAGGCTGCTGAACGATCAGGTTGAGGAATTATATAAAATTGTGCCCATAGGTACGGAAGTTGTAATAACAGGATAAAAACAAGGCTAATCAAAAATATAGGAGTAAATCTCAATGCTCAGGAAACCGAAAGACAAAGAGACCGCCAAACCGGTATCACTGATCGGTTTTGAGTTTGAAAAACCGATATCCGAGCTTCAACAAAAAATTCAGGAACTTCACCAGTTTTCGGAAAAAGAAGGCATCGACATGTCTACTGAAATAAGAAGCCTGGAAGAAAAACTCAAAGATAAAAAACAACTTATATACAGCAACTTAACTCCATGGCAGAGAATCCAGATATCGCGTCATCCAAACCGCCCGTACACTCTGGATTATATAAAAATGCTGGCGGAAGATTTTAAGGAACTGCACGGCGACAGGAGGTTTTCCGACGACAACGCCATTGTTTGCGGTATGGGAATATTCGAGGGGAAAAGCGTTATGTTCATCGGCCACCAGAAAGGCAGGGACGTAAAAGAACGAACGTTTCGACGTTTCGGTATGCCAAACCCCGAAGGGTACCGCAAAGCGATGCGCATTATGAAACTCGCCGAGCAATACAATATCCCGATCGTAACTTTTATCGATACACCCGGCGCGTATCCGGGTGTAGGAGCAGAGGAACGTGGACAGGCGGAAGCGATAGCGGTTAACCTTGAGGAGATGAGCCTTCTTAAAGTTCCTGTAATCGTTATAGTAATCGGTGAAGGCGGAAGCGGAGGCGCTCTGGGAATCGGTGTCGGAAACCGGGTACTTATCCTCGAATACGCATACTATTCAGTAATATCACCTGAAGGATGCGCGGCGATTCTATGGAAAAGCGGAGCAGAAGCGCCCAGAGCGGCAGAGGCTTTGAAACTTACCGCCAAAGATCTGATTAAACTGAACATTGTCGACGATATAATACCCGAACCACTGGGCGGAGCGCACAATGACCCTGAAAAAATGGGTTCTATCATGCGCGAATACCTGAGCAGGGAACTGGCTCAATTCGATAACGTTACCGCGGATGAGATTGTCGAGTCGAGATACAAAAAATTCCGCAATATCGGAGTGGTTGTTGAATGAAATTTAATCTCGACTGCAGGCATTATATAGGTGAAAAACCATGTATATATAACCGCCTGTGCGATGGATGCGAATATTACAGCCCATTCGGGAAAAAGATTCTGGTCATCAAATTAGGCGCCATGGGAGATGTCATACGAACAACACCAGTACTTGAGGCAATCGCAGGTAAATTCAGCAAATACCACCTGACATGGGTAGTCGATGAGAAAAGCACAATATTTCTCAAAGGCAACCCGTTGATTCACAGGGTAATACCTTTCGGGCTGGAAACAACTGCGCGAATCATGCTCGAGAAGTTTGATATACTTTACTGTCTGGATAAGGAAATCCGGGCAACTACTCTGGCTTCCATTGCTCTTGCCAGAGAAAAATTCGGGTTCGGGTTCGCGCCCGAAGGCAACATTTATCCGTTTACACCCGATGCCGAATATTCGCTCGCTCTCGGTATGTCAGACGACCTGAAATTCAGGAAAAACACAAAAACATATCAGCGCGAGATTTTCGACACGCTCGGTTTCACTAACCTGCAGTATGGCGGGTATTCTATCGCGTGGAACAATTTCGATCTCGATTACGGATTCAAAATCCTGCGCGATAAAAAAGTCCGGCCAAGAAAGTTTGTTATGGGGTTAAATACCGGTGCCGGCGATATATTTGCCACAAAAAGGTATCTTGAGGATAATGTGGTGGAACTTATCGCGAAGATCGCCGAGAATTGCGACGCCAATATTCTTCTTCTCGGAGGTCCGAGCGAAATTGAGCGCAACAAAAACATTATTGAAAAATCAGCTCACATACCTCAGCTTATCGATATGGGATGTTCAAACCCGATGGATAAATTCGCCGGGATTTTGAATTGTTGTGATATCATCGTATCAAGCGATACACTCGCGCTTCATCTCGGCTTGGCGCTCGGCAAACGAATGGTCGCTCTGTTCGGTTCTACCTGCGCGCAGGAAATAGATATGTATGGGCTGGGAGAAAAAATCGTATCCCTACCGATTTGCGCGCCATGTTATAAACGCGAATGTCCAAACAAAGAAAATGAGTATATGATTTGCATGAAGAGTTTATCGCCGGATCTGATTCTGGATAAAATAAAACAGCAAATCGATATTCTTGAGAAAGCAAAATAATGATTCTTGTACGGTTGCTCGACATATATTCTTTCATAATTATTATTAGGATATTTATAAGCTGGATTAATCCGGATCCGTATAATCCGGTTATCCGGTTTTTGTATTCGGTTACGGATCCAGTGCTAAACCCGATGCGCAGGATCATACCGCCGATCGGGGGTATGATAGATATATCGCCCATGATTGTGCTTTTGCTGATTGAACTTATAAAACAATTCATTATAAAGAGTATTTATTTTTGATCATGAAAATAAACAAGTTCGCCCTTTTGTTGTTTCGTATCAAACTCATTAAATTTATAACCGTAGCGGGTATACTCTCTTTTTTCCTGCCGATGATTACCGTTCAGATGAAACAAAAAACCGTGTATCCGGCGCATGAGCGATATTCTTTTAAAAACAGCCTGATATATTTTTCGTTAACAACTAATTTCGCCGACAGTATCGTCGCGCGAGATACAATTATCAAAATCAGCGGGTACAATTTTCCGGTTTTTTTGTGGAAATTGAGTTCCGGTAATCAGTTTCCGGATTTGGCTCCGGTTATGTTCGGCAAATATAATAGAGCCGTAGCGGCATTTTATCATTTTTATATTATTCTGTTACTTGTATTCACGATAATTCTTGTTAAACTGGTTTTTATGCCTTTTCTGCGCTATATTTTCGGCTGGATTGTATTAAGTACGGTTATTGCGCAAACAGCGGTAGTTTTTTTATACAATGTAAAAGCATCACCGATAGATTTTTGTCTAAATTACGGTTTTTATCTGAATATTCTCGTCTATTTGTTATACGGACTGATTCTTATATCCATGGGTAGGTCAAACAAATAATTTTTGGAGTTTGCGCGTAATATAAATCGCGTAAATCTGGGATATTTTGAGGAATAAAATTAATAGAAAAAGGGATATGGCGAAAACCATATCCCTTTTAATTTTATATCTAATCAGTTTAATATCAATACATATCGGCCCCAGGAGGCATTCCCGGAACAGCCGGTTTTTCTTTTTCCGGTATATCTGTTACCAGAGTTTCGGTGGTAAGCAGTAATGAGGCGATGCTTGATGAATTCTGCAAAGCCGTCCGGGTTACTTTTGTCGGATCGATAACGCCCGCGGCAAGCAGATCCTCAAAAGTATCGTTTGCGGCATTGTATCCGATATTTCCTTGGGATAACATAGCTTTCTGAACGATTATGGATCCTTCTTTGCCGGCGTTGGCGGCGATTTGCCTTAACGGTTCCTGTAGCGCTCTTTTTATGATCTCAACACCGATTTGCTCATCGCCATCGAGTTTGAGTGATTCCAGGGCAGACAAAGTGCGAAGCAACGCGATACCGCCGCCCGCGACTATTCCTTCTTCCACAGCGGCGCGTGTTGCGTGCATAGCGTCTTCGACTCTCGCTTTTTTCTCTTTCATTTCAGTTTCCGTAGCGGCTCCGACATTGATTACCGCGACTCCGCCTGCGAGTTTAGCCAGTCTTTCCTGTAATTTTTCTTTATCGTAATCGGATGTAGATGAATCGATCTGTTTGCGAATCTGGGAGATTCTTGCTTTTATATCGTCGGTTTTGCCGGCGCCTTCAACAATGGTTGTGTTTTCCTTGTCGATAGTCACTCTTTTGGCTTTGCCCAGATCGTTCAATCCGATAGTTTCAAGTTTTATGCCCAGATCTTCGCTGATACATTTTCCGCCGGTTAAGATAGCGATATCCTCAAGCATAGCTTTTCTTCTGTCGCCGAATCCCGGGGCTTTTACTGCCGCACAAGGGAACGTACCGCGTATTTTGTTTACAACCAAAGTGGCGAGCGCTTCGCCTTCAACATCTTCAGCTATAATTACAAGCGGCCTTCCCGACTGGGCTACTTTCTCAAGAAGAGGAAGCATATCTTTAAGATTTGATATTTTTTTCTCGTTGATCAATATGAAACAGTCTTCAAGAACAGCTTCCATTCTGTCAGAGTTGGTGATGAAATAAGGTGACAGGTAACCTTTATCGAACTGCATACCTTCAACAACTTCAAGGTGAGTCTCGATAGCTTTTGCTTCCTCAACGGTAATAACGCCGTCTTTGCCGACTTTATCCATCGCTTCAGCGATGATATTTCCGATTGTCGTATCGCCGTTAGCTGAAATTGAGGCAACCTGAGATATCTCTTTGCTGTCTTTAATTTTTTTGCTCTGTTTTCTGAGTTCTTCAACAACCTTTTCAACGGCTGTCTCGATACCTTTTTTCAGTTTCATCGGGTTTGCGCCGGCGGTTACATTGCGCAACCCCTGTCTGTATATGGCTTCGGCTAAAACCGTGGCGGTAGTTGTGCCATCGCCTGCCACATCGCTTGTTTTTGAGGCGACTTCTTTAACCATCTGAGCGCCCATATTCTCATAGGCGTCTTCCAGTTCTATTTCTTTGGCAACGCTCACACCGTCTTTGGTAACTGTGGGTGAACCGAATTTTTTATCGATAACAACGTTTCTTCCTTTTGGTCCAAGCGTAACTTTCACCGCGGCGGATAATTTCTCGACGCCTTTGAGTATTGCCTGGCGCGCTTCGTCACTGTAGAGTAGCTGTTTAGCTCCCATATTCTCCTCCTTGTTTATAATTCAGCCTTAATATGAAATAAATTGATTGATTATTCAATTATACCAAGAACATCTTCTTCGCGCATGATAAGGAAATCTTCGTTATCAATCTTGATTTCCGTACCGGCGTATGACGAGAACAAAATGGTATTGCCTTCTTTTACGCTTAAAGCGATTCTCTGGCCTTTTTCATCGATTTTGCCGCCGCCAACAGCGATAACTTTACCCTGTTTCGGTTTTTCTTTCGCAGAATCAGGTATAATAATTCCGCCTTTGGTTTTTTCTTCCGCCTCAAGTCGTTTTACAAGCAGTCTGTCGTATAGAGGTTTTACTTTCATGTTATATCTCCTCCTTTGATGAAAGTTAAAAAATTAATTTGGGTTTAATGAAATAAATGAATTATTGATATACAAAAAAGTTCTTTTAAGGATGAAGATAATCCCATCGAATTTTTTCCCCGCCAATCTCTTCAACGATCCTGTAATATTCTTCGCGGCTCAATTGATCCATACTCTTGCCGTATTTGCTGAGAAGATAGTTGAACCGCATAATTTTATCCAACATCAAATCGTGCGTGGATTTAGACCCACCCATCAGATAGAAATTATCGCCTTTCGTGAAATACTTGTGTTCAGGGGTACCATCGAAACCAACCCCCAGCAACATTGATTTGTAATCAGGCATATTCTTTGTCATACAACATCACCACAATTCTTCTTTTCTTCATTCTATTAATGAGCAAGAAATAATACATTATTTTTTTTGTATTGAAAAGAAATTTTTTTATTTTGCCTCAAAACCTTTTCTAATTATTTTTAATATTTAAATCCTATTAATTTAGATAAAATCAGTTTTAACGGGATCATTGGTTTTTTAAACAAAACCCTTTAACTAAGACGCTCGCCAGAAAAAACACGAACATACATAATACTATGCTCAAACCAAAAGGCAGATTGTATCGCAGTGCGAAAAAAATACCAGTTAAAGCGGAAACTACCGAGAATAAACCCGCGCAGATCAACGAATATCTTGAATTTATCCTTAATATGTTTACACAAAGAGCGGGAAAAAGCATTGAGCCGAAACAAAACAGCAATCCGGCCTGATGCGAACAAACCGCTATTGACCCTGCCAGAATAATGAAGAACAATATGTTATGCGGCCTGTTGGTTTCCATTCCTTCCTGTTCATAAACAATAAGGCGTATCCAGGGCAATCGGCATGAAAACAAAACCGTCATGAAAATAACAAACGCCGATAAAGTAACCGCGATATCCGAATACGTCAGATAAAGCAGGTCGCCGTTAAAAAGTTGTTCCGCGCCCCATTCTGAAGACGGGTTTACCGCCAGGATCAAAAGTGTAACCACGCTTGAAACAATGTATAAAATAGCGTTAATGTTATCTTTATGTAATACCTTGTTATTATAGGAAATATTGATCGTGAATGCTCCGGCGTAAGATGAAACCAGCGCGCAGAAAACAGGGTTAAGCCCCAGAACATGGCCAACGGTTACCCCTAACCCGGCGATCTGCGACAACGCGATCGATACCCACACCATTCGGCGCCAGATGATAAACACACCGATTGTCCCCATCATTGCCGATATCATTACCGCCCCGAGAACAGGCGCAATAAATAAATGAATCTCGTTCATCAGATTACCTCCGGCTCAAATCAGAACCCATTTGCCGTTAATTGATTCCACCTTTATTTCCGTCTGAAATATTTTGCTCAGGGATTCGCCGATAGCGTTTGCGCCGTCAATAAATATTTCCGATGCCCGCGTATCTTTAAGTATGATTAACCGGTCGACATGGTTTATTACGGCGTCGAGCGAATGGCTTATCAGGATCAGAGCCATTAGTTTTTCCCGGCAAAACTCATCGATTAAGTTAAGCAGGATTTTTTCCGAACAAATATCGAGATTATCCGTAGGTTCGTCGAGAATGAGGCAATCCGGATTCGAAAACATCGCACGCATAAGTACCGCTCTCTGTTTCTGACCGCCGGATAGGTCGCTGAATAACTTATCGAATAAATTCGCCAGTCCCATCTTCTCAGACCACTTATAAAAATGACCGCCGTTCGAGTCGCCATCGGTATGGGAATTGAGGCTGATGTATTGTTTAACCGTAAGCGGTATAAGCATATCCTGATTGGTTCGCTGAGCCGCGTACCCTATTCGCATTCGGGGATCAACATGGATTGATCCCCGATACGTTTTGTGCAGATTCATCAGGGTTTTGATAAGTGTCGTTTTTCCCGAACCGTTGGGCCCGACAATACCTATCTTTTCACCACGGCATATACTGCAGTTGAGGTTTTTAAGCACAATATTCCTGCCGTAAAAGATATCGAGATTTGTTAATCTGACCAGTTCATTGTCGTTTTTCATTTCTTTAAAGTATCCACTATAGATTCAACCTGAAATTTAATATGATCAAGTATAAACTCGGATTTTTTACTGTAAAGAGAAATTCTTACGGGTTTAACAGCTGTTTGTTCAGTCAGCTTTTCTATCGGTTGAGACGGATAATACGGTTCCGCCAGAATAAGTTTTACATTTTCCGTCTCAATAATTTGCTTTAATTCGGCAATATGTTTTGGCGATGGAGGTATTCCTGGTTTTGGTTCTATGTTTCCCGCGATAATAAGCCCGAACTGTTCGGCAAAATAATCCCATGATTCATGGTACTGGATTATTCTCGTTTCTTTAAATGGTGCCATTTTAACGTTGAGATCGGCGAAAACGCTTTTTGTTTCTTTTATAAAATCATCAAGGCGTTTATTCAGGATATCTTTTTTATCGGGAATAAATTTAACTAAACCGTCATTAATATTTCTGGCGGCGATGATAATATTTTTTTCAGTAAACCAGAAATGAGGGTTGCCCCATTTGTGTATATGCCCCTGAGACCCGTCGAATTTGCCTTGAGGGACATTCAAAGCCGAAACACCCGCCGATGGATCGATAAATCCGATTTCCCCGATTTGGATTCGCGGGTTTCTTGATGATTTAAGCAACGGATAAATCCATTCATCGAGATCCATACCTGTGGCGATTAAAAGATCGGCTTTTTTGCACCAGACTATATGTTGCGGGCGGGGCTGAAAAAAATGAATGTCGCCGGATCCGTTGAAAATTATTTTCATCTCGATCAAATCGCCGGCGAGATATTTTGTTATTGATGCCATATCCCCTGTGGATACAACCACATATGGTTTGCTGTAACCGTTTTGCGCGAATATGAGTGATATTGTGCAAAATAAGATCCATTTAAATAAATTTTTCATAAAAAAATCCTTTCTTTATTCAGATATTCCATGGCTGTGCGGGCCGAGCCCCCATACGAGCTGAAACCAGATGGTATTTTCCGCTTCCTGATGCATGTCGGGCATATCGGCGAAATCCCTGTAGCGGTACGTAGCGCGCAGATAAAGGTGTTCGTTAAACAGGTACGTCAGGAAATACGAGTTTGCCCATTGAGAAAACCTCTCGTTTTCGTTGTATTCACTGATATCCCACCGGGTACCGATTCTCCAGTTTTTGTTGATGGAATATTCAAGCATTGAATATGCTCCCTGCGGTGTACGGTCCGGATTCTGGAGTTCAGCGTAGATATATTCGTTCTGCCATTTGATCCACCTGTATTTTTCAATCCACCTGTATGTGAATGTGAAATCCAGCCCGTGCAGTACTGTCATGGGGTGTTCGTCCCATGCGGCGCTGTAACCGAATCCGGCATCGGCGTTATCTCCTACGGGAACATTGGCGTACACGCGGGTGTTATATACCATATCGCCCCAGCTGACAAGTTCGTCATGGTCGATATTATATCTGCGCAAAGGTTCGGTTTCCTCATCTTCATCATGATCATGATGGTGCCCGATATCCCTGCCGTTGTTGACTCCGAATTTGGCTATGCAGTAAATATCCCATGGGTTGGGAATAAGGATACTTCCCTGTAACCCGTCGTCATACCAGTTGTGGTGGCCGAACAATGTTTCATAAATCAAAGGAGTATCGGTAAACGCCCATTCATGGGAATGAACCGGGTTTAAAAGACCGAAATCAATAAACCGTCTTCCCGCCTGAAGCTGTGTGCCGAAAGGAAGCGATAAAAACGAGATGTAAGCCTCTTCAAGATCGGTTTCGGTTTCCGTATGTGTTTCATCGGAATACTCGGTTTCTATTGCCGCTGTAACGTTTCCTTCGACATTCGGGTAGATAACGCCTTTTATATTCAGTTCGGCTTCGCCGACAGTCAATTTATCGCGGTTCTGATCGCCTGCATCGTCGTTAAAACGCTGTTTTGCGTCAACCACGACACTTATGTCAGGGTTCATCACCGATGATGAATACGAGTAATTCGGGCTTGGTTTTTCTATCGAATTCATACACGGCCCCCGTTCAGGCAAACTCATTTGCGCCGTCTGTGTAATTTGTGTTTCCAGATTCTTTATTTTTGACTCATAATACTTTTTCATATCCGCTATATCTTTACGCAACGCGGTAAGTTCCGCTCTCATTGCGGCAATATCCTCTTTCTCGCCGCATACTGCCTTCTTAATATTCGGATAAAATATAAATACAAAAATTATAAACAGATAAACAAATCGTTTCATAAGTGTTCCGCCTTATAAATATAATGAATATTTATTTATTATATTGATGTTAAAAATTATGGAATATGTGTGCGGTCAAACAACCGGTGGCGGAGCCCGGTTGGGAGATAACTTGAACTGTGGAAAACCATAAAAACAAGATTCATGGAGAATTACGATTTCAGGATCGCCCTGATCCAGTTGGTATTCTGTTAATCCCGCAATCGGTTCGGTTATGCCCGAATGGATGATCTGGCATACGGGACAGTCGTCTTCCGCATGAGAATCGGAATGTAATATAAATTCGTGGTTTATCCCGATAAAAAAAACAAAAAGGGCAAGTAGATGTAATAATCTTTGATATTTTTTCATAACATATTAAAATCCTGTTACCGCAGATTTTATTTCAATCCGATCCGGTTTTCAATCTTTTTTATTTAATGTGGATATAGATGCGAATCTCATTAATCGCGCAAAACATATTTTGATACAAATTACGCGGTTTTCTTCGATACCGAACCGAGAATCAGTTTTGAGGCAAGTGGATATGGCGCGATAAAATATTTTTCCACAAGTACCGGCATAACAAGGCCCGCCGCGCAAACAGGCAGTATACTGATAACAAACAACCGGGAAAAATCAGGCAGGTTCATGAAAAACACTTTCACGGGCCCCATAAACAAGGTATGTAAAAGATAAATACTCGGAGAATAAATACCAATATTTTTTATTACTTCATATACTCTTAAATCAAGTATGGGTTTGCTGTTTGCGATAACACAGGAAACAAATATCGCCGCGAAAGCTCCGGAAAAACCTTCAAGATATTTTAAGATAAGTTTTTGAAATTCTGTTTTGAAGAAACCATCAAGATAAAATAATCCCGCTAAAAATATAAGCGAACATATACAATAACAAATTAACCGTTTCAGGTTGGTTTGTTCCAGAATCTTTTTATCCGCGATTACACAACCGGCGGCAAAATAAGGAAGATAATATAGAACCAGCTTCGCGCAAAATATATTCGGCGGAGTAGCGAAATAAAGAATCACAACCGCGAAAACGGCGACAAAAATATCGTTCAAAAAGATTTTAAAAATCGGGTAGATTATGTTAATAATCATTAGAGTGTAAATATACCATAATAACCCTGCTCCGCTTAATGTCGGGTTAAATATAAAATAATAAAGGAAATCTTTTTTTACCGGATATTGTACATCAAAAAATTGTCCGGCGATTATTTTTGAACCGATAATCAGAACCGACAGGGTTATGTATGGAAAAAATAAACGGTTACACCTTTTTGATATATAACGGAAATAATTTTTTATTGAGCTGTTATCGAATTTTAAATATCGTGAATAAAGAAATCCGGATAACACCATAAACAAGGGCATATGAAATGTATAAATCAGGTCTCTTAGATATTTCCAACCTTCCGGCTGAAAACCGGGCACGCAATAATGCCCTATTACAACAAGGAATATCCCGATTCCTTTGGCAATATAAATTGTATCGCTTATCAGGTTTTTTTTATCTGGAGCAGTCATGCTGATTTTATACAAAAAAAAAAAAAACATGTAAACGTTTTTATTAATTAACCGAAAATTAACTAATTTTTCAGGAGGAGAAAATGACGCTCAAGGAATCCATACAAAACGATATAAAAAACGCGATGAAACAAAAAGACCAGTTTAAGGTAGATACCTTACGCATGGCGATGTCGGAAATCCGCAAAGGCGAGATCGATTCCAGAAAAGATTTTACCGACGACGAAGTGATAAAAGTGATTAAAAAGGGAGTGAAAACCCGCGAAGACGCAATCGAGATGTTTAAACAAGGTTCAAGAAACGATCTTGTGGAAAAAGAATCGAAAGAAATAGAGATTCTTAGAAAATATCTTCCCGCGCAATTATCTATCGCGGAAATAGAAAAAATTGTGATAGATGCTATTGCCGAACTGAACGCCTCTGCTCCCAAAGATATCGGGATCGTAATGCGCCATGTGATGCAGAAACACGGATCGCAAATCGATGGGAAAACCGTGCAGGAAATAGCGCGTTTAAAACTATCGTGAAAGTGCTGGAAAAGTCATTAATTGATATCTCATCACGAGGAGTTTAGCGAAAGCAAAACAGCGTGGCGATAAAAAAATAATCGAATCTGAGATTGCCACGGTTTCTTCGTAACCTAGCAATCTCAGGATAAAAAATTCTTTTTCAGCGTCAGAAATTGTAATTTATGCGGATATCTTAACACATAAAAGCATGTACTTTTATTTGATGTATTTATAATCGCGTGTAAAATTGCAAAGGTTCAGACTCTTCCGAAAGTTTCGGTTAAGGTCAGAAGTTTCTCGGTAATATATTCATTAATCTGCTCGGGCATAAACCGCCATTCCCAGTTGTTGTTTCCGATTGACGGCCGGTTCATTCTCGATTCTTCCCCGAGCCCGAGAATATCCTGAAGAGGGATAATAGACATATCCGCTACGGATTTCATTGCTATTCTTATGAATTCCCAGTGGATATCTTCAACAGGAACTTCTCTTCCTATATATTTGAATAGCCGTTGCCTGATTTTCTCATCGGTTTCGTTCTCGAACCATCCTCTTGCTGTGTTGTTGTCGTGGGTGCCGGTATAAACCACGAAATTGCGGTCATAGTTATGGGGCAGATAGGGATGATTCGGGTCGTCCGCCCCGAAAGCAAACAGGAGTACTTTCATGCCCGGCAAATTGAATTTATGTATTATTTCCTTTACGTCAGGTGTAATTGTGCCCAAATCCTCGGCAATAATAGGAAGGTTATAGAACCGTTTGACAAGCGTGTTCATGAAATCGTTCACAGGAACATCAACCCACCGGCCGTTTATGGCTGTGTATTCTCCGTATTTCACTTCCCAGAAAGCGACAAGGCCACGGAAATGGTCTATGCGTACGATATCGTACAGGTCAAGGTTATGGGCGATTCTTTCTATCCACCATTTGTAACCGTTTTTCTGCATTATATCCCATCTGTAAAGCGGATTACCCCACAGTTGCCCTGTTGAGCTGAAATAGTCGGGAGGCACACCCGCCACAGCGACAGGCCTTTTGTCGTCATCGAGCTTAAAAAGGTGACTGTTTTCCCATGCGTCGGCGCTGTCGTAATTTACGTAAATGGGTATATCGCCTATTATATGAATGCACAAATCGTTACAATATTTTTTCAGCATATGCCATTGTTTGAAGAAAATGAACTGGCAAAACTTTTCTCCATCCAGTTCGTCTTTGTGTTCTTTTTTCAGGTTTTGGAGAGAAACCGGATCCTGGTTTTTTATTTCCACGGGCCAATCGCTCCATACAACACCGTTAAATTTGTTTTTAAATACAACAAACATGGCGAAATGATCGAGCCAGTTTTTGTTGACCTCGCAAAACTCATTAAATTTTACAGATTCCGATTTTGATTTCCTGAATTTCTCAAATGCCCTGGTGAGTAATTGTTGTTTATAAGGGACAGCGGTTTCGTAATCGCATCTGTTTTTCTGGAAATCAGGTACCGATTCAAGATCCGATTTATTCAGGTACCCGTCTTGCGCCAGAAGTTCCGGGCTAATCAACAACGTGTTGCCCGCGAAAGCCGAAAAACTGCTGTATGGCGAGTTTCCAAACACAAGGTTTGTAGGTATCAATGGAAGTACCTGCCAATAACTCTGTTTTGTTTTCGCAAGAAAATCCGCGAACTTATATGCCTGCGGCCCCAAATCGCCTATGCCGAAATCCGATGGTAGCGAAGTAATGTGCAAAAGCACTCCACTGCCTCTTTTAATCATTTTTCCTCCTCACCTGAAAGTAATCATATCGAAAAATTTTGGCTACTATATACAAAATGGTATTTAATAATTCGTTAATTAGCTTAAAAATATTATATTTTTTTTCGTGTAAATTAATTGACATAAAACAATTTCTGATCATAACAAATTTTCGCGGACTGTTTGTATAAAAAATTTAAGTTATCATAATAAGCGATTTTTTTTCGGAAAGTCAAAATTTCTTTTGAAAATATGTTGTCCGCAAGGTCTTTAAATGTTTAGAGTTTTCCATGCCAAGATGTTATAAAAACAGGTTTTTTTTAACGGATACCAACATACCTGTTATGGCGCAAACTAATAAAATCGCGCTTTGCGGTTCGGGTACGGGAACAAGAATGTAATCTATAGCGAGATAAACTTCGGGAGAGGGATTTTGCCACCAGTTGAATTCCATTCGTCCGCCGTTTTGAGTGTCAATCCAGAGATTTGCCGATAATTCCTGTCCGGTTTTGTTTGGATCGACATAATAAATTCTGGCGAGTTCATCGGGATCCCATGTAAGGTCATCATCGAGATCCTCAAACGATAGTCCCGTCAATGATATCGCGTGGCCGTATCGTGACCCTTGCGGATAGATTCCGACAATCACTCCCGCGCCGAGCGCAAGGCTGTTCCACAGCGAATCGAACGTGGGATATTTCTGCTGAATCAGGTTACCGTTATACCATTGATTTATATCAGGGTTATCTTCCGGGTCAAGATCCGGCGGATTAATCTGTCCGTAAACATATGTGGTTCCCGCAACGAAATCCTCAATCCAATAGTTGATTGTTTCCCACCAGCTTTGAGCGTATGTCCCTATTGCCGGAACATACATGCCCTGGCGGTCTATGCCTTCATCATTTGTCCAGCCGGTATCGGATATCTTTGAGCGTGAAGTTATATATTCATCGGATGTCTGCCCATTGGCGTTCCAGTCGGGTATAATTTTTGATTCCGAATCGTAAAGATCGGGAAAACGGGATTTAAGATAAATGAATGTGTTTATTGTCGCCGTAGGTGCGCATCGGGGCCCTGAGTTGAATATATGCCCGTTGTAATAATTATAAGGAACCCGGTTCTCTATCCATTGAGAAGCGGATACGCTAACGGGTGAAAAACAAATACAGAGAAACAAAACGTTCATTGCGAATAATTGCCAGTACGGTTTCATCCGAATATACCTTATATACCTTTTTAAAAATTTAAATTAATAGATATAAGCCGGGCATTGTGTAATGAGGTTTAGTTGCGCTTTGATATTAATATTTTAACATCGATTCGCGTATCTTTCAACAAATATGTTTTAAAGACCTCTTGATCTTGATAATTGATTTTCGCTGTGGACTCTAATGATGTCTTCTTGATAAATGGAGACTTTCGCTTAATAATATAATCGATTGATTTATATATGATAAGTTTTTGTCTTATATATTATCATAATAAAGGGTCACATTTTATCTCATTATTGAACTTCTGAGATTGATTTGTTCTTTTTTGACACATATCCTTCAGAAAAGGATTTAAGCTATACTGTAGTTTTTCTGTTGCGCAATACCTTAATATTTCCTGATAGGCCGCTATTTCCACGATGCTGATTAAGGAAGGTTTTTCAAAATGAAGGTTGTCGTATCGTTGATTCAGTATTCGCAGTTCGCAGAATGTGAATTGGCTTATTATCAGTAGCGGCATAATTTGGGTCAGAACAGCCGGAATAAAAAAAATAGCGTATTTTTTGGAATCGTATCTATTTATGAATTTCAGCATTACTGCAGACTCCCGCATCAGTTTAGTAATCCCTAAATCTATTAATAAAAAAGATGCTATTATAAAACCGGTTGAAAAAAAATCTGGAAATATAAGCTGGTAATACCGGGAGAAAAAAATTTCCGGGCAATGGGAGATTATTGTCAGTTCCTGAACAAACCTTAGTATAACCACAAAATAAATACTGTCAAGCAATTGTGGATATTTACATATTATCACCCTTAAAGGCCTGATCATGAAAATCAATATCGCGAAAACACCGATAAAAAAGCTGAGTTTGTAAAGTACACTGATATGATCGATAAGTTTAGATAACGGAAAAGGCAAAGGGCAATGCATAAGCAGAGGGTATATCCGAAAAACAATAAACATAAATAAAGGTACAGGAATAATGATATATAATAATATCCCGCTGAATAATTTAAGGGATGGATACCCCATTAGGCCCAGAAGTCGCGGGATGAGTAACCGGAATTTGAATAAAAATAAGTTTATCGGAACTATGGCAATCGCAATCAAGAAAATTTGATTGTCAAAAAGCAATTTTATCGAATAGACAATAGCTTTAATAAACATTTTTTTATTGTTACCAGTTTATTGTTTCCTCAAAAATAACATCCAGAATTTGATTTTTGCGCAATTGAAGGTGTTTTATTTCTATACCCACGCTTTCAAGAAGTTTGATTCCCGTCGGGTCACGGTAAGCACGCAGATAATAGACTTTAGCGAATCCGTTATTGATAATAAACTTAGCGCATCTTTCACATGGTGAATCAGTAGAAAACAATATCTTATTTTTTTCAAACGAGGGGCATTTTGAGATTGCGTTTTCTTCCGCGTGCAAACATCCGCAGTTACCTTCGATTCCGGGTTTTGAGCATTCATCAGGTAATCCCGCGGCGTTTCCGTTGTAACCGACAGATAGAATATTGCTCAAGTCATTGTTTGTTATCACACATCCGACACGTTTTGGTTTACCATCCGAACCTATTCTCTGGCAGGTAGATCTGGCGGATAAAATCAGGGCTATCCGCATATACATTTCTTCTTTTGAAATTCGATTTTTTGACATACGCTCACCTTTTTCTGGTTTTGCGATAAATGAAAGATCAAACTACTTAATGTTAATTATATCAATAACTAATAAAGTATGAAACAGAAAAATATTTTTAATTTCTTAAACAATTTAAAAGTCAACTGGTTACAATACAACATATTCATATAAGTAAAACAAATTTACGGCGTTAAAATAACAATTTTTTTTTGTAATAAATTGTGAATAAAAAAGATATGAATAAAAGAAGAAAAGTCGGGTTTTCCGGAACCACAGTTTCGCCGTTTGGTGAATCGCCCGGATCGTCAATGTGAGGGTCATCGTCCGGTTCAAGTTTTTTGTCGGGATTAAAAACGTATGGATAATCAGGGACTTTTTTGCCGCCGCCTGTTCCCTGCGGGTTATCGATGGACGCTACCTCCGGCGAATACGGATCGCCTCCATCAGAACTCCATAAAATCGCCATATCGGAATCGCCGTAATAAACCTCAAGCCCGATATTGTTTCCGCCGTGATGGCTATGCTCGTCTTCTTCAGGAAAACCGGACTCATAAACAGCAAGCTCGGCGTTCAGGCTGATCATATCCGCGGGGTGTCCCCAGTATATATATGAGTTTATATTGTAAGTCGCACCGTTGAGGTGATTGCTGAATATTATTTCTTTAAACCCGTCCGCGTCCAAATCCCTCGCGTTATTACCTGCCGCTCCGCGTGTAGGCAGATCGGTCCGGGTAAAGTAACTGCACTGCGGGTCACCCCAGTAAATAAATGAGTTTATGTTATAACTTATATCGTTATACTGGTTGGAAAAAATTATATCCGGATAACCGTCGCCGTTGAGGTCTTCGACATTATTGCAGGTACTTCCGTAAGTCGTTAGGTATGTCATACGTTTAAACGAAAATTTCGGGTCGTTCCAGAAAATATATGATTTCAGGTTATGGGTTTTCCCATCATAAAAATTGCTCGCGATTATATCGGGATACCCGTCGGAATTGAGATCGGCGCACGATGTATGCATCGCCCCGCAGGTAGGCAATTCCGATTTGCGTGAAAAATCTTTTGTTCCGTTGCCCCAGTAAATGTAAGAGTTTATATTATATGATTTCCCATTGTAATGATTACTGAATACAATGTCGGGATACGTATCGTTATTCAAATCCGCCACAGTACATTGTGTGGCGCCTACCGTCGGGATTTCCGTTTTCTCAAAGGAATTGTTTCTTGAACCCCAGTAAATATATGAATTTACATTGTAAGATTTACCATCGGTATAGTTGCAGAAAATTATGTCCGGATAACCGTCTTTGTTTAAATCCGCTACGGTAACTCCAGTGGAACCCTGTGTGATCAACCTTGATTTCCTCGTATACGGTTTATACCTTCCGCCCCAATAGATATATGAATCGGTCATATACTTTTTGCCATCAGAATAATTACCCACAATCAGATCCGGATACCCATCGGAATTGATATCGCCAACAGCGTTGCCGATAGACGATAACGTCGGAGTGGATTTCCTCCGTTTATAGTTATATTCCTTTGTCCCCCAATAAATAAACGAATTGATATTACCCGTGGTGCAATCATGAAAATTGCTGAATACAATATCCAGATAGCCGTCCTGGTTCAGGTCGTAAACGGAATTTACCGATGCGCCGTGTGTTTTGTGCAATGTACGGCGGTTATAAACGGCGGGACGCACTTTGAAATTCATAAACGATATGCCGGAATCAACTCTATCCACTGATTCCTGAATAGATTGAGCCTCATCGGCAAACATTATCAAATATATCATATAAAATATAATTAAATATTTATACATACTCTTTTTATCCGCTGTTGGGCATAATAATCCATAACTATAATCGGTATTTTGGGGCACTTTTTTAATTTTCTGTGATTCTTATAGTTATGAGTATATAATTATGCTTAATTTATCTTGTCTGGCATAATTATTTTAGGGTTGCGCTATCATGACAAAAAGTTATAATTGGTCAGATGATTTTTTTACTGACAACAATTCAACAGGATGAACCTGAAGTGGAAAAAAACGATATCGTAGAGATATTTAAAAGAAAATACCGCGTATTCGATATAAGCGTATCTATCGGCAGTCAACATATTGATTATCCGGGCGATCCTGAATTCAAACGCGAGATTATTCTCGATAAAACTTCCAATCCGTTTGAATTGTCGGCATTGAGTATGAGCTCGCATTGCGCCACTCATATAGATTTTCCAGCTCATTTCATCAAGGATGGAAAAAGAGCCGGGGATTACAAAATAACCGATTTTATCATGCCTGCCCATGTAATTGAGGTTTCGGGAAAAGAAATCCGCGCCGATCATCTGAATCAGGTAAACCTTAATCCGGGCGACGCAGTTTTGTTTAAAACACAATGTTCCCAGATGATAGAACGCAGAAAAAATACTATTATTGAGGATAATCCATATTTTGATCCGAAATTGTGCAAATACCTTGCAAACTCAAAAATAAAACTCGCAGCTATAGATTACCTGACACCCGATAAGTTCGGCGACAATATGTATGCCGCCCATAATTTACTGCTTAATAGCGGAATACTGATTCTTGAAAACATTAATCTGTCCGGAATCGAAATCGGGAAATACACTCTGTTTTGTTTCGGGCTGAAAATTGACCGGGCAGAAGCCGTACCGACAAGAGCTGTTATTTTTAAAGAATTTGTATAACATTATACCCGTTTAAAATTCGATAATATTCATATTTCAAAACTTAATTTTTAATAATAAAAAAAGATTTCTTTCTTTTTGAAAAAAGAAACAAAAACTTTTTCTATGGATGCTTCGCATCCCCTTTTATTTTGAGATACATAAAAAAAAAAGCTGATTACATGACACATATAATCAGCTCTTTTCATTATACCGCTGAAGCGGTTTATCTTCTTTTTTTCCAGAACCTGAGCAATAATCCAAACCCGAAAAGTAAAAACGCACCGGGCTCAGGTACACATCGCGCCTCAAAATCAATTCCGGTGATAAGGGCTTCGCCACCCGGTTCCATATTGTTGTTACCCAGAGAATCCGGAACAACAGACGCTTCAATCTCAATACTCACCCATCGTGGTTGAGTATCCCATATTTGATGCAGATTAAATATGTGATACCCCGGAGGAAGTGATTCTCCGGTCTGGAGTAAATCATCCCTGACAGTAAAACTTCCCAGACTGGATTCGGTCAGTGTGTACCAGTCCGAGTACTGTGGCGGCGGGTTAAACGTAATATTCGGATCCAATGGAGGTTGGCTGATATTAATGTCATCCCACCAATCAAACCTTACTTTTATCTGTCCGTCACCGGCTAAATGGCCGAAAAAGCTGAAATCGATTTCCTTGTTATGAAGTTTTGGATCCCATAACCCCTTGAAATCATCAACAATCGTCCGCATAAATACGCTTGAGCCGGCTGTTCTGCCAGGATCTACAGTATTGCCCGGCAAATACGGATCGTTCGGTAACAGACTGTATCCTCCCGAAGTATACCATGAGTTCTGTATATCCTGAAACCATGGATCGAGAACTTCATTCGGTGCGTCAGGAATAGACCTTGCAAAAGAAGCCGAAACGAATAAAAAAAACAATAAAAAATGTAATGCAAGTTTTTTCATTATGCTCTCCTTAGTTTTAAATTTATGATTAATGTTACCACCCCCCATTATCACACTTTTTTATTTTTGCGTATATATTATATATACGCATGTTTTCTATATATGTCAATATATAATCTCGTATTTTTTAAAAAAATATAACGTTTTTAACATACATGAACTATTTCTGTTTTCCCACATACAATAGGCGTATCAAATTCATATTATTATAAATATTTGCCAATGAATTTATTACATTTTTTAGTATTTATATATTCTATTTTAATAACATCACAACATATATTTTGTAATTAATGTTTATTATATATATAATAAATTGAATTGGCGAAAATGCCCTGGATATGATATATTCGTATTTTCAATTTTGCCGATCAATAACACAGAAGGATATATATTGATGTTGACCTTGACAAAAAGAACAAGGTTCTGTTGTTCGCACAAGCTTTATAACCCGCTATGGGATAAAGATAAAAATAAATCCGTCTTCGGCCCTTGCAGTAATATGCACGGGCATAACTATGTGCTTGAGGTTACTGTTTCAGGCCCTGTTGACAATGAATCGGGAATGATCATCAACCTAAATACATTAAACAAAATCATAAACGAAGAAATCATCGCATGGGTTGATCATAAAAACCTCAATACCGATATCAATGAGTTCAAAGACAAGTTGCCCACTGTGGAAAATATGGCTGTAATATTTTTCAATAAACTGAAACCGGTTTTGCCGCAAAATTCACTCAGGAAAATCACTTTATATGAAACCGACGACAACAAAGCGGAATACACCGAAGACTAAAATACCGTGCATCAATTAAAAAAAATCTAAAAAAACCTTTACGAAAAAAAAAGGTTAATGCAGAATGAACTGATCAATAAAAAAATTTTTTAATATATTTTTTATTATATAAGGATATTATTTAATGAGCGTATCGCAAAAATGCCTGCCAATATTGATATATAACCTTTTCCCGCTTCTGGCGGGCAAAATCACAAACTGGGAAAACCACCTCACACGAATAGCCGGCATGGGTTTCAACTGGATTTTCCTGAACCCGTTCAATTATCCGGGGTTTTCCGGAAGTATTTATTCGATAAAAGATTATTACGGGTTTCATCCCAAAATAAAACACGAATTATCCGATGATAAGGTAAAAGATATTCTGCGAGAATTTATAAGAAAAGCGAATTCCATGGGAATAAAAGTCATGGCGGATCTGGTAATAAACCATACCGCCATCGATTCGCCGTTGACCCAGCAACATCCGCAATGGTACATGATGGAAAACGGCAGAATAAAAAATCCGTGTGTAAAAGAAGGCGATATAGTCAAAGTCATTTGGGGTGACCTCGCTGAAATAGACAATTTGAATTCGACCGATAAAAACAGCCTCTGGAACTACTGGCTCGGCCTTGTTGAGTATTATATCCAGCTGGGGTTCAGCGGATTCAGATGCGACGCCGCGTATCAGGTTCCGGCGGATTTGTGGAAATATCTTATTGGAAAAAGTAAAGAAAAAAATCAAGGACTTGTTTACTTCGCGGAAAATTTGGGTTGCGAACTGAAAGATACCCTTGTTCTAATCGACGCGGGATTCGATGTAATTTTCAACAGTTCCAAATACTGGGATTTCGAAGAACCGTGGTGCATGAAACAGTATAACGCCACATACAAAATCGCCCCGTCAATAAGTTTTGCCGAATCTCACGATACTTACCGGCTCGCCAAAGAACTGAATTTCAAATGGGATTGCGTAAAAACAAGGTATCTTTTCTCCACAATATTCAGCGCCGGAGTAATGATGCCCATGGGATTAGAGTTCGGGTTCTCCAAAAAACTCGATGTAGTTACCACATCCGATCACGATTGGGAACATACATCCATCGATTTATCGCCGTTTATCCAATCCTGCAATCGGATAAAACATGATTTCGCGGTTTTTCATAACGATACTCCCATAGAAATACTGCAAACACAAAACAAAAATGTGTTCGCGTTTATAAAATCAACTTTCGACAACAGGGAAAAAGCCATAATAATTATTAACAAAGATTCCAACCACTATCAGGAATATTATCACCATAACTTGACTCAGGTTTTCGGGTTTCAGAGCGATATAAAAGACATTTCGCCCGATTACCCTATGGATCATGTCCCCGCGCAGTTTCATTACAACCTGCGCCCATGCCAGTCAAAAATATTGTACGCGCGAATGTAATATCGATTCGAGAATTGTGTTATTTTTTGCTGTTTCCGAAAAAGCGGTTTTTTAAGAGCCGGTTATGTATAAATAAATGCAAAAAACTTTTTCTACAGATGCTTCGCATCCTCGTTTTAAATACATCTCGTAAATTATCCCTTATCACTGTTCGCTGAGTCGAAATTTATAGATTAAAAAAAGCGAGGTGTTAAAAATGTTTTTGGATCTGGTTGATTTCCTACACGAAGACGAATATGAGCTTATGTTACCCGCTGAAGACGAAAACCAAATATGCCCTATGTGCGGCGCGGAATTTGGTTTTGATGACAGCCTCGAATGGGTAACCGAAGAAATAGTGATCTGCCCCGGTTGCGGAAGAGAACTCAGGATCGTCTGATCCGCATATCTGTTTTAATTTGCACTATAAACTATTATTCCAGTTACTGTCATGTAATTCTTTTTTATTCTTATGTCATTCCTGCAAAAGCGGGAATCGAGGAGCAAAACTAATTGTATATCAATGTGATATACATGTTTTACAACATATTTCTCGATAATTTTATAAGAAAATCCAATGAATAAATATTTTTACCTTATTATCGATTTCCCGGCAATGAAATGAGAAAATATTAGTTATACAGAAGCCTTGCTTTTCTGATTTACCTTAAAAACATTTTTTCCTGATAATAAACGATAATAGTGAAATACCCATAAGTATAAAAGAAACCGGTTCAGGTATGGGGTTATTGATCTCAAAATAATCAAAATAAGCGGTTGACCTGACAGAATTATCCGCAGTTCCCTCGGGATCAGGACCGATGCTGTCCTGGCGTATAGCGAATAATCCGATACCAACTACGGTATATGGTATAGACGCTGTATCCGCCATTGTATATGAATTGCCGTCGAAACTGTACCACCCAGTATATAAGTTATCGATTTTCTGAATTTTTAAATAAACTGTATCATAGTTGCCGTAAATGAGATTATCCAGAACCTTGATATATTCCGTGCTATCCCAGAAAAAGATATTAGACGCTATTTTCATATATCCGCCCCATTCGGCGGGAGCTCCGGTAACTTTTGCCATAATCCCTGCTTCCTGAAAAGTAGCGCTCGGGTTGAAACTCATTTTTGTCGTAACAATCCAGCTGTCAGTGTTGTTTACAGGTTGGTACAAGCGCGGGGCATTGACATTGTGCGGTGTCCATAAATCATTGTTGTTGGTGTTGGTTTGAATCAATAACCGTCCGTCGCCGTTTAACGTTACAGAACTGTTAGAGTCGGGTTTTTCAATAATCCAGGAAGGATTAAGGCTGCTCCCATTAAAATTATCGGATACGGGATACGAAAACGATGATTTCGCAACAAAAATTAATCCGCATATTAATGTTATAAATTGTGTTTTCCGTATCATGAATTTAACGTGACATAACCGATTAGATCTGAATTTTAATTATCATTAGAATCATATAATAAAACATATAAATATTATAGGTTATGATATCGCATAAGTCAAATATCACAGGTGATTTATTTAATTAAACTGATGTTGGGCGAATGATTCTTCTTAATACCCGGACGAATCATAACCCGTTGCTTAAATCCGATTTGTTTGTTTTGGTAAAAACCTTGCCTTTGGCCGATGCACCTTTTATAAACAACCCGTCGCCGAAATATTGTTCCATTTCAAAATCGCTTAGTGAGGAATCTTTTTTTAAATCGTTGTCGCGGTTGGCGATGATTGCCAGTGTGTTATCCGGCGACAGATTTTTATTGAAACATTTTACCGGTGAACTTATATCGGGTTGTGGCAGATCCTGTCCTGCTTTTGAGCTGTAGATATTGCGCGGTTGAACATACCATTTATCGGTTTTCGCGAAAACGATAAGTTCGAGGTTGTGCATATATTTTACCGGATAACTCAGGTTCAGATGAATCTGTCCGTTATCTAATTTAAACTCTTTAATTTCAATCTGGTTTTCTATTTCTTCGGGAATAAGAGTGGTTTTTGATCCGGTCAGTTTATTTTTCAGTTCTTCGCGTACGTAATCCGGCAATTCGATAGATTGTACAATCGGAGCGGGCTCAAATTTCTCGATGAGCGCGTTCTCAAATCCTTTGGGCAACTGTACACCGATGAAATATCCGTATCCGCTATATAGTTTGTTCAGCGCGACAAAATAAGTTGCAGATGCCGCCATAGACGGGTCCGGTCCGAAATAACCATGTATGAATTCGGTGGCATAGGGCATTCCTCCACCCTTGTAACCTTCCTGTTTGTTGTATGCTTCATGAATTGTCGCTAACCCGGATAGGAGTTCATCAAGATATTTCAGGGCAAACTTTCTTCGTTTGGGGCTTTTTGTACGCAACGCGAAATCAGTAAGCGCGACAATCACTCCGCCGGTTGCTTCAGGCTGAATCATAACCGCCAGTTTCGACCTTTGTGCCGGTGAGATATCCACAAACTGGTCGGCGAAACTTTTATCGAAAAAAATCGATCCTTTTGCCTGTTCAGGCAGGATTATGGCGACTTCTTTTTCTCCAAAAAGGAGTTTAATAGATTTTACGGTGGTACTAAACTCATTGTTTAGCACCTGAATGCTTTTCCATGGCAAATCCCTGTTATTCTTAACCCCGATAAATGTACAGCCCAACCACGAATAATGATCGACCGCTTTAGACCAGTTGGGGTTGCCTTGTTCGTCAAACCCGGTGGGCCAGTAACTGTTTTTGTTCCATTTCAGCGCCGCGCGCATACATAAGGCGTGGCGGTACCTGAGTTCGGTTCTGAAATCGTCGCCAACAGATGTTATTTTGTCTTTATATTTGTCATAAACAAGAGCCACTAACCTGAGCAGATCGATGTAATCAGCGTTATGTTCCATAGTTACGTTATGGCTTAGCGAATTCAAGGAGTCGATTTCCTGATAAATGTTGTAACCGCCCTGGCTTAATCCTTCCGGGTGCATATACCCTGCTCTTAGAAACCCGTACGCCGGATGATTTTTATCGAGGATTTGCATGGGAAGTATATCGTTGCGCAAATAACCGGTAAGTTCATCGAAATGAGTCAGGTCACCACTTTGAAGCATGTAGGCATACATAGATTTCAGTGCCCATTGAGTTGCTCCCTGCGGTTCCCGCGGATCGATAAAATCGTCGCCGCGCGTATTATATGAGAAATGAAACAGCCCTTTATAACCCTTCTTTTTTTCTGCTCTGATCAGTTCCATGAAATTATCCACAGCCATTTTTGCCGTATTGAAGTCGTTAATGCACAAAGAAGCATATAACCCGAGAGCGGCATCGTATACCCATACTCTCCCGAAATCAGCGAGCCATCTTTTTGTAAAACTGGCGGATTTTTTATAACTTTCCCATAAATTCGTCATGTCCGATCCGACAGATATATTTTTCCGTTTTCCTTCCAGTTGCGAATCGATCCATTTTTTTAATTCTGCTGAAACGGACATATATTTTTTGAAATACAGTTTATAAACCTGCTCTACATCCGAATCCGATTTGATATTGTCAAAAGTATTATTGTCCAGAACCTGAATCTGTGATTCTTTCTTTTGTTTATGAACGGAATCTGTTTTCGGTTTCGCCCAGGCACTATTTACAGAGATAGCCAGGATCATAATTATCAATAACAAATACGTGTTTCTAAAAGACATAGTAACCTCCAGTTAACAAAATATTTATGTAAATTAAGCCTTTTCCCTGAATTAAAACAACCATTTAATGAACAAAGATTTATTCCTTTATGATAAACTAAAATATCAAAATAATCAACTCATCAATTTATACTGCTTATACTGCATAATTCAATTATAGTAATGAATGTTTGATTTTTATTTCCCGATACAAAATGATGAGAAAATTCTGTTCAGGATATCGTCGGATGAAATTTCGCCTGTAATTTCACCGAGCTGGTTGGCGGCATCTTTCAAATGTTCGACAAAAAATTCTTCAGATACGCCTTTTGATATTGCGTCAGCGGCTTCTTTGAGCGATACCAGACCGTTTTTTAAACATCTGTGCTGGCGCAGGTTGACGGTAAACTCGCATCCCTCTTTCCTGCGGATGCTCGAGCGGATAATCCCGCTGATTTTATCCAGCAGCCCGGTGATTCCCCAATGGGTTTTCGCGCTGACAAGACAATAAGGTTTATCAAGGGCTGAACCGATAGATTCGCCGGCATCCGCTACCAGATCGGTTTTATTAATCACTATAAGAACATTTTTTCTGTTGAGTTTATCCAGAAACTTTTTTTCAAATTCGGAAATTTTTTGAGACGCGTCAACCACATAAATGATCATATCCGAAGAAACTATAGATTTTTTCGCCCGCCTGATGCCTTCTTTCTCAACAATGCCTTTCGGTTTTCTAAACCCGGCGGTATCTCTGAAGATTACCTTTATTCCTTCTATAATAAGCGTTCCTTCAACGATATCCCGTGTAGTTCCATGAATGGGGGTCACAATGGATTTTTCCTCATCGAATACCGCGTTCATAATGGACGATTTGCCGGCGTTTGTGCGCCCGGCGATAGTAATATGAAACCCATTCCTGATAAGTTTACCCTGTTTATAAGACATGGACAATTTTCTTATTTTGGAGATGATCGATTGGAGCTTTTCGCTGAGCTGGTGGCGTTTTACGCTGGTTGCGTCTTCCTCTTCGGGAAAATCAATTGACGCTTCAGTCCACGCGATAATTTCTTCCAGAGAATACCTTATCGAGCTGACTTGCGAACCGAATTTCCCCGACAACATCTGAGCGGCTGTTTTTACTTCTTCCTCAGCCCGCGCGCTGATCAGTTCCGCGACCGATTCTGCCTGGGATAGATCGATTTTGCCGTTTAAAAATGCCCTGCGCGTGAATTCGCCCGGATGGGCCATCCGAGCTCCGGCAGACAATATTTTGTCGATGATCATATCGATTAAAACAGAGTTGCCGTGTGTGAAAATCTCGACCGTGTCTTCACCGCAATAACTGTGGGGAGCATGGAACCGGACAAAAGTTACTTCGTCGATAATGAAACCTTTTTTGTCGCGGATCAAACCGAGATAAATTTTGCGGGGTTCGATTTTAGCGGATCTGGATTCGATAACGATTCGCGCGATCTCGAAAGCATGTTCTCCGGCGATGCGGATCATACCGACAGCGCCGTTTCCTTCGGGCGTTGACCGTGCGGTTATTGTATCTTTTAACATAGCTTGAAACTTTATGCTTTTACAGGTTCCGTATTTCGTTTGTTAACATACTGTTGCTGAATAATGCTCAGCACATTGCTCAGAGTCCAGTACAACACCAGCCCTGACGGCAGGCTGTATAACATGAACGTAAATAGAACCGGCATAAACATCATCATTTTCTGTTGTTGCGGGTCGGCGGTTGACATTTTCTGTTGCCAGAACATAGTTACGCCCATGATCAACGGAAGTATATTTACCGGTATTGAAGTTGTGCCCCAAATGAGTGTATAAATCTTGTCGGGTTGCGACAGGCTTTCCATCCATAAGAAATTCGCGCCGATAAGTTCGTATGCCGATGACAACACCTTGTACAGAGAAAAGAAAATCGGCAACTGAATAAGCATTGGCAGACATCCGCCCATCGGGTTGACCTTTTCGCGTTTATAAAGCGCCATCATTTCCTGCTGGAGTTTCTGCTGGTTGTCTTTGTATTGCTGGCGCAAAACAGCTATCTTTGGCTGAAGCGCCTGCATCTGTTTCATCGACTTGAAACTCTTGTGAGTCAGCGGATAAAACAGTATCTTTATCAGAATGGTGATTATTATTATTGCCCATCCGTAATTTTTTAATACAGCGTAAAGGCCGTTAAGCGATTTGATCAGAATAAGGTTTATCGGCCCGAGTATGCCTGAAAAATACATTACTTTCTCGAAATCAGCTTTGTATGGAACAAGGTTGGCAAGTGTCTGGGGGCCGGCATAGATGGTAAACCTGACGGAATACTTTGAGCCTGCCTCAATGGTGAAAGGTTTGGATATAATGGATGTGATTACGTTTCCTTTGCCTTCATACGCGTCGAGGTTTAACTTTGCGAATTTTACCGATGGTTTAACAAGCATTGCGTAATACTTGTTTTTTATCGCTCCCCAGAAAATATCGCCTTCGATATCCTTTATTTTTTTTGCGTCAACACGTTGGGCGAACAGTTTTCCTTTATCCAAATCCAGAAACCCTACGGATTCGATTACTTCTCTTTTATCTTCAAAAGGCGATTTGTTCACAAGCCCTATGAAAAACTCGATTCCGTTTTCGAAAAATGATTTTTCCCTGGCGGTAACGTTATACTGCACATCAAACTCATATTTATCCGGATTAAGAGTGATCGTTTTTTCTTCGGTAAACGCCCCGAAATCCCGTGTAAACAGAATTTGCGAATCCGATATTTTTTGAGCTGTAAAACTCATATTTTCCAGATTTTTGCCCGGCAACCCGATAAACATTGGTTGAACATCGGGTTCCATTGGCGAGACGAAAGTATACTGTGTTGATTTCCGGTCTTTCAGAACAAGTTTTTTCAAACACGCGCCTGAATTTGAGAAAGTCGCCGTCAAATTGTTGTTTTCAAGAACGATTTCTTCTTCACCGGGAATTTCCTGCCACTGTAATTTTTGGGCAATAGGCTGTATTTGTTCCCTTTGAGCTGATTGTGGCTGTACGGTGGTTTCTTTTGCCGGTTCAGTTACTTTTTCTTCCTGAGCGGGAACGGTTTTTTCAGTTGTTTGAGAAACCAGTTCGGTTTGTTGTTGTTTTTTCGCAAGTTTTTGTTTCTCGTAATACGGGCGCATAACAAATATCTGATACGCCATCGCAACAGTTATAGACACAATAAAAGCAATAAAAACGCGTTTATCCATTAATTTACCTGATTTCGTTTAAATTTGTTTACGGTACCGGATCATAACCGTTTCCGCCCCATGGGTGACACCGCAGGATCCGTTTCACGGCAAGCCATCCGCCTTTGATTACCCCTTGTTTCCTTATAGCTTCTATAGCGTAATTGGAACACGTGGGTATATATCTGCACCGGGGAATTCTCCCCGCAAACCCCGCCTGGTATATTTTAACCAGCGTTATTACCGTAACCGCAGGTATTTTCTTCAAAAATCCCAATTTCGGTTAATCCTTTTTTTATTTCATCGAGCATAATTGAGTAACTTATCTCGAAAATATTTTTCCTGGGCATGAATACGATATCGAAACCGGGTCTGATATTACACCGGATTGTGAAGAATATCTCGTTCAGCTGGCGCCTTAACCTGTTTCTGCCGACAGCGCCCGCGATTTTTTTTGTTACGGTTATACCTAATCTTGTCGCGTTTGAATCAGTCCTGTTGAAGACAAATAAAGTGATATGATCAAGCCCGAATTTCCTGCCCGACTGGTAAACCCGCTGGAACTCCCATTTTTTGTGTAACTTAAACCCGGCGCGCCTAACCATCAAATCGTTATACAGTCAGACGTTTTCTCCCTTTTGCACGGCGGCGTGACAATACTTTCCTGCCGTCTTTTGTCTCCATTCTTTTTAAGAACCCATGATCGCGTTTGCGTTTTAAGTTTGAAGGTTGAAACGTCATTTTCATGATAAGTTATCCTCGTTTTTATGTTAAATTATTTTATTTTCACCATAATGGCGGATATTATAAATTTCAAAAAAAATTATGTCAATCAAAAATAGACAAAGGGTCTTTATATATACTTTAAATCAATTTTATCCGCAAGTAAATTCTGCGTGCTAATAATATTTATTTATTGTTTCGCGTGAATTTTTGTTTGTTTATACCGTCTTTATTTTCAAATATTTTTTCAGGATTATCTGTAATCGATGTCATGTAATTGAAAATTTATCTTTAAGAAAGGATACCGGCATGAAAAACAAATTCATGTTTTTATTTATCTGTGCCATGATTTTAGCCCAGATAGGATGCGAGAGCGAAAAACATTACCGGCGCAACGATTGTGGCAAAAACCGTTACGATCATCGATACCGCAACCATGATGATAGGCACAAACATGATCATTATGATGACAATGATTGTGACAATCATCATCATTATGACCGTCGCTAATATAATTTGCGCAAAATACCGGTATGCGTTTTTTTGTTTATACGTTATAACACATTAATCTGAGGTTTTTCAGCAATCTAAACCTGTAATTCCCGCGAAGACGGGAATCCAGGTTCGAAACAATATTTTGATTTACCGGAAAAAGATGTTTTGCCCGCCAATCATGGTAATCTTATTTAGGATAATTTGCTTAAACTTACCGGATACAGTTTAATTGAAAAAGTTCTTTATTGTACCGATAACGTAATCCATCTGGTCTTTTGTAAGTTCAGGATAAACCGGAATCGATACCGATTCTCTGGCCGCTTTTTCCGATATCGGGAAATCGCCTTGTTTATATCCCAGATACTCAAAACATTTCTGCAGATGGAGCGATACCGGATAATATATCGCGCAACCGATATTATTGGCTTCAAGATGTTTCATCAGCTCATCGCGTTTTTCCGTGCGTAGAGTATATTGGTTGAACACGTGATGGCAATTCGGATCGATATACGGAGTGCGAAGGCCGTCTATATTTGCCAGCGCGTTATTATAATATTTAGCATTCTCCATTCGTTTTTGAGCCCAGCCGTCAAGAAGAGGGAGTTTCGCCAGAAGCACCGCCGCCTGAATGGTATCCAGCCTGCTGTTTGTTCCGATTATCGAATGATAATATTTCGGTTTTGAACCGTGTAACCGTAATATAGCGAGTTTCTCGGCAACCGCCTGATCTTTAGCGGTCACAAACCCGCCGTCGCCGATAGCGCCTAAATTTTTGCTCGGGAAAAAGCTGTAGCAACCGATATCGCCGATAGTACCTGCCATATTCCCTTTATATTTCGCGCCAAGCGATTGCGCGGTGTCTTCGATCACTTTCAGGTTATATTTTTTTGCGATTGCCATTATCGGATTCATATCCGCGCATTGCCCAAACAGGTGAACGGGGATAACCGCTTTTGTTTTCGGTGTGATTTTCGATTCGATCTGAGCCGGATCGATATTGAACGTATCGTCAATAATATCCACAAAAACCGGTTTCGCGCCGACATTTGCTACCGCCCCGGCAGTAGCGAAAAAAGTATATGGCGTGGTAATAACCTCATCGCCCGCTCCAATATCAAATGCGCGCAGTGCAAGAAGCAACGCGTCGGTTCCCGAAGCGCATCCGATGGTGTATTTGGATCCGGTGTACCCTGCGAGTTTGCATTCGAGTTCTTTCACTTCAGGCCCCATGATAAACTGACAGTCGTCAATTACTTTATGGACAGCCTCAAGTATCTGCTGTTTGCATGATTCTATCTGGGCTTTTACATCTAACATGGGGACTTTCATAGAAAAAAACTCCTTTTGCGAAATTATATCATAACCAATTCGTTGTTTTTCAGTTCGTATGATGTACCGCACTGGCCGCACGACGTGTTTGTACCATTCAGAACCAGTTTAACACCGCACTGGCAAATCCAGCCTTGCTGGCGGGCAGGGTTGCCGTATACCAGCGCAAACGCCGGCACATTTTTTGTAACAACCGACCCCGCACCGATAAACGCATATTTACCGATTTCCACACCACACACAACCGTGGCGTTGGCACCGATACTGGCACCTTTGCGCACAATAGTACGGCGGTACTCGTGTTTGCGCACAACGTGGCTTCGCGGATTGAATACGTTTGTGAACACCATTGACGGGCCGCAGAATACGTCATCCTCGAGTATTACCTCATCGTAAATGGATACGTTGTTCTGGACTTTTACATTATTTCCCAGAACAGCTTTTGACCCTACGTTTACGTTCTGTCCCAGAGAACAGTTTTTGCCTATTTTAGCGCCGGGCATAACATGCGTGAAATGCCATATTTTTGTTCCTTCGCCAATATCCGACGGTTCGTCGACATAAGATGATTCATGGATAAAAAATTTTTCTGTCATATCTGAATCAACCTCCGTTTTATTAAATGTACACTACATTGCCGTTATTCTCCAGAGATTTTTGTGCCGCCTCGAGTACTTTGGTTACCCGCAACCCGTCTTTGCCGTCACTTCTTGGAGTTTTTTTGTTGATTATGCAATCTATGAAATGATCCGCCTCGAATTTAAGAGGTTCTTTAAGGCTTATTTTCGGTATCAGAATATCGCCTGTTCTTATTTCAAACATCTCATGGTATCCGACAATAGACGGTTTGTAGTTTACGCCTTTGTCATAGATTTTTATTTTCTCCGACGGTTCGACATCGTCAAATACTACCATTTTTTTCGATCCTACGATAGTGGTTTTTCTTATTTTATGCGGATCAAGCCAGCTTAACTGAATATTCGCCATTTTTCCGCTTTTGAATTTCAGGTTGAGGAAAACCACATCTTCCACGCTTTCCTGCAGAAACGATTCTCCCCGCGCGGTTACGCTGTCGGGTTCCTCGTCAAGCAGATACAATATTATGGATATGTCGTGCGGGGCAAAACTCCACAACGCGTTTTCTTCCGATCGGATAACTCCGAGGTTGACTCTCTGCGAATAGATATAGTAGACCTCGCCGATATCACCCGAAGAAATAAGTTCTTTAAGTTTTTCCACCGCGGGATGGTACTCGAGCAGGTGCCCCACCATCAGAGTCAACTCTTTTTCCTGAGCTAATTTCAGTAATTCTTCCGCTTCGGCGGATCGCAAAGCCATAGGTTTTTCCACAAACACATGTTTACCGCGATTCAGCGCGTCTTTGGCGATCATGTAATGCGTAACCGCGGAAGACGCGATTACAACCGCATCTATGTCCCCCTGATCCATAAACTCGTGAAAATCGGTATATATTCTCATCGACGGCGATGCCGCTTTTATAGCGTTTAGTTTCTGTTCGTCGGCATCGCAACAGGCAACAAGTTTACAGTTTTTTGTATTCTGAAAATTACGGACATGGTTTTTACCCCAGTTACCTGTACCAATTATTCCAACATTAATATCAGCCATATCTCCTCCATTCGGTTGTTGTATTGAAAAGAGTTTCCCAATAGCAATCGGCATATTGCATGAATATCTTAATAATGATTAACTTATCAGGCGAATAACAAAAAAGTTTTACTTCCCTACACCGACATGATTTATTCAATTTTGTTAATTGATGAAATATATTTATGATTTATGCCCTCAGTATCGCAATATTATTTCATTTTTGCTGATATTCGTACATAATATATTTAAAATACCATTATTTTTTACGGATATATAACTATTTATTGAACTTTTTTCCTTGAATAAATTCTTAATATTAAATTTTCAGATGATATTATTAAATAGAAAGGAAAAAGTATCTTATGGGCGCTTCAGGAAAAACGAATTGCGAAGTTTCTTATTTGAAAAAGGTTTTGGATGGACCAGCCGAAATACAGGTAATCGATGTAAGAGAACCCGGCGAATGGAATACTAAACATATCCCTAAAACAGCGAACATTCCTTTATCGAAGTTGGATTTGAGAATTGGCGAAATAAATAAAGAAAAACCTGTATATATACTTTGTGAAGAAGGATTTCGGGCGCAAAAGGCGGTGGAAAAACTTAGCAGAGCCGGTTTTACTAATCTTATTGTTGTGGATGGCGGAATAAAAGCTTGGCAGAAATCCGGTTACCCTGTTGAATCAGGGAAAAGGAATGTATGGCCCATAGACAAACAGGTGCGTTTTGCCGCGGGAGCGATATCGTTTACGGGTGTGATATTTACGGTGACAATGAACCCTCTGTTTATTGTTGTTCCCTGCTTTGTTTCTATCGGGTTGATGTTTTCAGCGGTAACAGGTTTCTGCCCGATGGCAACATTTTTGTGCAAAATGCCGTGGAATAAATAATTGATGTATAAAGTAAATATGACCCGTCAAAAGAACGAATACAAGAACAAAATTATCGAGTCGATTTAGAAATGAAAAAATTGAAACTATGTTTATGCATCTATAGTTTACAGAAATAATATAAGTTAATAAAAATCCATTTTATTTTTATTTACATTAAGAAGTTTCCCTACGATCAACGTATTCTTTAAATTAATGTAAATATATTTTGCCAAATAGTATTATCGTAAACATATTCAATATCGCGATAATATCATATTGAGTCAATATCAATAGGGAATAGCGGATTGGTTTTATTTCAGTTTATTTTTGATTTTGTATGAGATAATACTGCAAACGAGTATGAAATCCTTAACTATTTCGCGCGGATCGTAATATTTTTTCAGCCGTTTGAGTATTTTATTCAGCGGGATGAGGTTATCTTTCACCGAAAAATTAAGGTTTCTGATTTCGTTGAATCCCATCTGGGGTTGTATTAATGTGGGAAGCCTCGGATCGCGCCCGATAGTTGGGTTTTGCAGGTTGTAATACGGTTTAACCCATGAGAAATCGATAGGGAAATACCCTTTTTCTTTCGCCCAGGTTTCCATTCTTGTGCCGGGCAATATGCTTGTTCCTCCGGCAAGGGCGATTACGGTAACTTTTTTCTTGAGTTTTTTTATCAGATCGATTGTCATTTTCGCGTCTTCCACTGTTTCATCGGGTAAACCGAGCATAAAGAAGGCTTTTGTTTTTATGCCGAGTTCATTGCACCAGTCTATAACGTTTTCGACCTGCTGAAGGGTTATACCCTTGTTTATAGTCTTGAGTATTCGCGGAGAACCGGTTTCAACACCGAAAGATATGTATCTGCACCCGGCGTTATACATTGCGGTGAGCAGTTCTTTGTCGACGGTATTTACTCTAACTTCGCAATACCATATAATGTTAAGTTTGCGCGAGGTTATTTCCGCGATAAGCCCTTCGATATGGCTTTTTTTAAGTGTTAAAGTATCGTCAAAAAACCAGACCGCCTCTATTCCGTATTTGTTTATGAGCGATTCTATCTCATCGGCGACAAGTTTTGGCGACCTGCAACGGTGAAATTTGCCCCATAACATTGATGTGGAGCAGTATACGCACTCAATTGGGCATCCGCGCGATGTCATGACCGTTGTGCTTTTCTTGCCGAAAAAGGTTTCGTTATACTGATTTATTTTCAGCATATGCCGGGCAGGTTCGGGCAAAACATCGAGGTTGTCTATCAGAGTAGCCGGCGGATTGATCACGATATCGCCGTTTTTGCGAAACGCTATGCCGTCGATACCCGATATATCTTCTTTCGCCAGAATCGATTTAACAAGGAGCGTAAACGTATGTTCCCCTTCGCCTCTGACTATGATATCCACTTCAGGTAGATTTTTTAATGTGTCTTGCGCCGCGAAGGTAGCGTGCGGGCCACCGTAAACCACAGGTATATCCGGCATCGCTTTCTTTATTTTCCGGATAGTCTCAAAACTGTCGAACCGGTTCCATGTTGTTCCGGTAACACCAATGAGGAACGGGTCTTCTTTTTTTACCAGTTCGGGAATCTCGTTCACATCGATTTTATCGAGCGCGCCGTCGATTATAGTAACGGGAATATTTTCTTTTTCGAGCATGGCGGCAAGCATTGCCAGCCCAAGAGGCGGCATCGGGTCTTTGGTGACCTCGAATTTTACTTCAGGCGGATTAACAAGAACGACTTTTTTCATAATTTTATCTTATAATCTTTAAAAGGCTTACTAAATCACTGAAACTTTTAACTTTAGACAATCTTCTGGCGGCTTTTTTAAAGAAATTGCCTTTTGGAACAAGGTGCCTGCGGATAATCGATTTTACCTCTTCAACCGTAAGGATATCTTCATAAAAAGGCAATGTCTTGTTCTGCCCATACAATCTCGATTTCGGGAACTCCACATAAGTGTTCCATGAAAAATCGACGGGGAATTTGCCGTCGGCTTTTGCCATTTTCTCAAGATCTGTTCCCGGATAAATTAGGGTCAGGCCGTAAGGGTTGATAACTTTCGGCGAATATGCCGCGAGTTGTTTCATCAGGTTGATGGTCATCATGATATCTTCTTTTGTCTCTTCAGGCAAACTGAACATGAAACAGTTTTTCACAACCATACCGAGATCGGCGGTATCTTTGACCGCCCGGTGAATCTGATCGAGATTAATATTCTTTTTTATCGCTTTTAAGATTTTTGGGCTACCCGATTCAATACCATAAGCGATAGCGACGCATCCAGCGTTGCGCATATACTCGAGCATTTCGCGGTTGACGGTATTGACACGTGCGCGCGCATACCATTTTATATTCAGGTTGCGTTTATGGATCTCGTCGCAAATACCGTATATGTGATCTTTGCTTATGGTCAATGTATCGTCCCAGAAATCGAATCCGTTGAATCCGTATTTTTTATGAAGAAACTCCACTTCGTCGATAAAATTTTGAGGTGACCGTCTCCGGTGGCTTTTTTTGCCCCATGCGGAATTTGAGCAGAATACGCATTGATTTGGGCATCCGCGTGAACTTATCACGCCGATAGCTCTTATATCATAGGTTCCTTCAAGTTTCGCCTCGTACTTGTTCAGGTCAATCAGATCCCAGGCGGGCATCGGCAGGTCGTCGAGATTCTGAATGAACGGGCGCGGTTCGGTAAAAATAATTTCCCCGCTTTTTTTATCTCTATAGGCGATACCTTTAATAGAACTGAAATCGCATCCGCTGGCGGCGGCTTCGGCTATTTCGCAAAGCGTGTATTCGCCTTCCCATATTACAATTACGTCGAGTTCAGGTATACATTTCAGCGCATCTTCGGCGGTTATGGTGAAATGTTCGCCCCCCGCCACAGTTACGATCCCGGGCGCAATCCGTTTTACTTCCTGTATAACTTTTATTACGTTAAACCGGTTATGGCACGAACCGGTTACGCCTAAAATAGCAGGGTTTTCCCTGATGATTTCCTTGATAAGGTTATCTATATCAAGTTTGTCAATATGTGAATCAATAATGCGTACGTCATGCCCTTCTTTTTTAAGCTGGGCGCCGAGATACAGAAGGCTCAGAGGCGGTAAATATTCTTTTGAAATAAAGACTTCAGGTAAAGTACACAATATAACTTTCATAATTTGATTCCGTCATGTTATCCGATTTTTAAACCAACACAAATATAAGCGGGTTATTCTATTTTAATTCACATAGGAAGTCAATTCAAATGTTTCCTTTCTTAATCTTTCTTGATGTATAAATTAGTTTGACTGTGCTTGTTTTTTTATATATAATAAAAATATCGATACTTGTGATACAAGGAATTTGTTGATGAACAATTCCGGAAAGGTAATTAATGATTTTTCAGCAACCCGAAGAAACCAATGATAATATATTGTCATTTCATTTTCGCCGGCAGGACCCGCTTGACGATGAGAAGGTGCGGTTCAACCTGCGCAAATTGCTATTCAATGAAGTAACCGAACTCCCTACGCTTCCCGTTATGTTTGAGCTTATTGAGGATATACTCAACAAACAGGGTCAAATGGGTTTTTTATATATAAATATTGTCCAATACAGTATGCTCGAACAAATGTACGGGTGGAGAAAGTTCGACTTTTTTACCAAAGAACTGGCATCAACACTGGTTGAAATTAGAAACAGGTTTATGCGCGAACACGACTCTGTTTGCGAAATGATGATAAAAGGGAGCTCCTTTATGCTTCTGCTCTCTCCTCCGCGCACAAAACGGATTATTTTGCGCGAAGACCTGGCGAAACTCTGCAACCGAATCGGATGCGAATTCAACAAAGAACTCCGCAAACGGCTCGGCAAAGATGTATTTGAGAAACTCGGATGTTATTTCGGATATTCTATTCTTGAGGATGACCCGACACAACGGCTTGAAAGGCTCGTTTACAACTCAGTCGATGAAGCACACCAGACTTCCATAAACCAGCGCGTCAAAGATTCCAAACGCAGATCGGGTATATTGCGAAGTATCGTTATCAACAAAAGGATATCCACATTTTACCAGCCGATTATCGATCTGGTTAACAGGAGGATAGCAGGTTACGAAGCGTTAAACCGCGGGCCCAAAGGCGAATTTGAAAACCCCGATTACTTATTCAGAGTCGCTTACGAAAGCAACGCAGTTTGGGCATTGGACAGGCTGTGCAGAACACAGGCGTTTTTAGGACTGAAAGAGTTCCAGCCTGACAGATTGCTGTTTATTAACGTTGAGCCGCATACTTTCGAGGACCCTCATTTTTTTACCAAAGAGACACTCAAGGTTATGGAAGATTCGAATATTAAACCGAGCCAGGTGGTTCTTGAACTCACCGAACGAAGGGCTGTAGAGAATTTCGCAGCGTTACGGGAAATTTTATCTACATTCAAAGAATCCGGATTCAGAGTCGCCGTAGACGATCTCGGCGCGGGGTATTCCGGTTTGCAAATGCTCAGTGAACTGTTGCCAAACTATATAGATTTCATAAAAATCGATATGAGCCTCATCAGAAACATAAACTGCCACGATTTCAAACAGGAAATCATATCGTTCATGCTTCATCTGACAAAAAAAATACCTACTTCTGTAATTGTTGAAGGTATAGAAAATGTCGAGGAACTGAAAACCATCCGGCAACTCGGCGTTCAATTCGCCCAGGGATTTTTATTCGCTTCGCCCAGCAGGTTTCTCCCGGATATTGACGAGAAATTATTTGATGTTATTTGAAACATTGAATAATCCATGCTAAAATTAATTTAGAACGTCTTACTGGAGGATGTGTATGCGAATAGTTTATTTCACAATAACGGCCTTTTTACTTTTATCACCAAATCTTTTCGCCTCAACCGACTGGAACGGTTATTTCGCCTGGAATGTGGAACCGGGATATTATCCGGGTACCACACAGATCAAATGGACTCTGGATGAAAGCGATATTTCAACCGATGTCACCCTGCAACAAACATATCAGGCGATAAACGGGGCGTTTTCTGTCTGGGATCAGGTTCTGGCAAACTACAATTTTGTAAACAATCCTGATCGCGGCGGCGCGTATGATTTTGTCGATAACGCCAGCTGGAATTACACATATTCAAATATCGTGTTCGGCGGATGGTTGAACTCAACAACATGGTCCCAAATAGGAGGCAACCCGGCAAATTTGTCCGGCGCATGGCCATTCACCATAAGAGACCTCAACGGCAACCGAGTCGATTACGATCACAACGGGTACTGGGATCTCGCACAGGTAGTTATCTTCTTCAACGATTCATATCTTTGGGGCACAGACGGTTCAGCGAATAAATACGATATCCAAACCGTAGCGGTTCACGAAATAGGACATGCTCTGGGGCTTCACCATTCTCCTGAAGGTGTGGATTCCGTAATGGTCGGGTTAACAAGCAAAGGAGAAATCAACCATTCTTTGTCCGGCTGGGATGTATCTTCGGTTCAGAGTATTTATCCTATACCTGCTACTGTTCCGGAACCGTCGGTAATATTCTTAACTTTTTCAGGAATTTTATTTTTCTTTTTTAGAAAAAAATAGTATAAGATTACTTTATGTTTTGACGATAAAACTATATTGATAATAATTAGCTTCCATTACATTCATTTCCGGCGAAAAAATCTTTTCAATTGAACTGAATAACGCAAATTATATCATATTATTTTCCAGTTTGATTCAAAATGGGTTTACTATCTGTTTCACAATAAAAATTTAACAAAGAGGAAAAGATGAATAGAAAATTCTTAACCGCCGTTTTAATTTTAGTTTTAAGTACATATGCCAATTTCGCCTGTTCGCAGGATAAAGCTCAGGAAGCGGATAACACAACAAAAACTCCTGTTGAGATGGATAACACATCGGTTCAGGCTGATAACGATACTGCGGTAAATCAGAAAGGAGACAGTTCAATGGTGGTTGAAAACGGCAAAACCGTTAAAGTTAATTATAAATTAACCGTAGACGGTGAATTGGTTGACAGTTCCGAAGGCAAAGAACCCCTTACATTCGAAGTGGGCAACAAACAAATGATACCCGGGTTCGAAAAATCGATATTGGGAATGAAACAAGGCGAGAAAAAAAGTTTTCAGGTTCAACCCGAAGACGCCTACGGACAGGAAAACCCTCAGGCGTTTCAGGAAGTGCCAAAAGATAAACTGCCTCCCGACGTAAAACCGGAAGCAGGCCTCGTATTATACATAAAGGGACCAAACGGTCAACCGTATCCGGTTAAAATAAAGGAAGTTAAAGAAACATCCGTTATTTTGAATTTTAATCATCCGCTGGCAGGAAAAAAACTCGATTTCGATGTTGAAGTTGTTGAAATAAAATAATTCCGTTATTGAAAACAAAACCGGGTTTGAGAAAAAATCTTTTCTTGAATCCGGTTTTTTTTTGCCTGAGCTTATTTTAAACCTGTGGCTGTATAAAATAAAAACAGGCTTCATACTTATCACCGGCTTTAATATCAAAGATAACCTTCCCCCAAATTAGAACATCCTGGCGGTTTCGCAACAAAGCGCAAAAGCGATATTCGAAGGTAAAAGTTTAGGGTTGAAATCTATTGTTTATTGCGTAATTGTAAAACATTATGTTATTCTTACGCAAAATAAAAGGTTGTTTTCATTGTTGAAATGTTCGGCAGGGAAGATTTGTATTCCAGAGGGGCTTTATCTTTGAAATCGTTTCAAACACGGCTTTTGCTTGTCCTGTCATACGCTATCCCTGTAAACACATCCACTCTTAGTCTATCAACGGATCAAAAACTTGCGGATTATGCCGCGCGTTATACGATCAGGCAAAAACTGAAAAAAATAAATCGGCATACGCCTGTGCGGAAGATGCGGAAGATTATGCCCGAATCAATTGGCGGATATACCTATCTGACAGATCGCGCCGCTTAAAGATATTATGATTACGCCTATCCGTAAGCTATACGTAACGATTTAATAATAAATAATAAAGACTTTTTTCTTTTTGAAAAAAGAAACAAAAACTTTTTCTATGGATGCTTTGAATATATTTATTTTGTCCGTGTGGGAAAAGTAGGGAAAACACCTGTTTTCTTTGATGTATTTCTCTCAATTAGTTTTTGAAATCACCACGATGTTTTGATTATATCAAAGTTCTCGTGAAGACATAGTTTTTTAGGCTCTTTCTGTGCTCTCATTTATTGTACGGATATTGGATTAATTAAATGCCGGTTTATTCGCTAAAACATTTTATTTTTTTGGCAAAATGAATCCGGTTAGCGAAAAAACCCGCGATAAGGAGAATAATCGTTGCCGGTTCAGGAACAGCGTTATTATCATTAGGGTCAACGATTAATAGATATGGGCGTGGTAACCCGCCGGGATATTTGCCTGTACCGACAATCCAACCTAAATCATTTATATCCGCAGCTGTTGTAAACTCAAAATTTTCAGCTCCAAAAATAGTGAGGTCATTTAAATCGATCATTTCCCCATCTTCATAAAGAAATGCGTGAGAATGATTCGTGGAAGTTTTTGAATCGCCGACAACCTGTCCGCTATTGTTTACGCCTCTGGCGTAACTGTATAAGAAACTTCCGCCTAATGTTCCCAAATCGATAATTTCTCCTGTATCTGCGGACCGTACATATAAAAAAGCATGGGTTCTATAAGATGGATGTTCGGAACTGCCGACAATAAATTCCCCCGATTGGCTTACTGCCGTTGCCGAGCTGTCCGAGGTAGTCCGATAAAGCGTGCCCAGATCCAGAATTTTTATTTCTCCGGTAGATGGGTCTTCCTCATAAAAAAAAGCGTGGTTTGCGGTACCATTCCATCCCTGTCCGACTATTTGCCCGCTATTATTTATATCTGTAGCAACGCTTCTTCCCGACCATACCTGAAGTTGTCGCATAGGCCCGCCGCCTTCGGATATGAAAGCGCGGGTATTGCCGTTGGAGTCATATGACCATCCGACAACCTGTCTCAGGTTATTTATACCGTTTGCCCTGCTTTCTTCGCCTCCCAATGTGCCAAGGTCCTGCATACCTGTCTCATCAGTGTATAAGAACGCGTGGTAATTTAGGTCTGCTGTTTCGGCATAACCGACAACATCGCCTTTGCTGTTTACATCAATACCATAACTATGGAATCTCGCGATAATGCCGAGTTCTTTAATTGTGTTCGAGAAAGGATCATACCGGAAAGCGCGCTGGCGAACCAGCAAACCGATAAGTGTAGCCGTATCTCCCGTCGCATATCCGTTTTCACTTACTCCGCTACCAGCGGCATTGTTATTATAGTATGTAATATCATCCAGCAAACGGAACGTATATGATACTGGAAAGACATCTGAATTTGATAAAACCGAAAAAAAACTTACAACCAAAAAAAATAATTTTAAAAATTTCATGATCCTTATAAACCTCAATTTTATTTCTTATAACAGCTTAATTTAAAAAATAGATTACGTTTATCCTATATATAATATTGCATATAATTATGAAAAAGTCAAGTTTCTTAAGCCCATAGAACCATCAGATAGAACCATAGTAATGAACGCAGTTATTCATAAATAATTTACATTATAATAATATAATATCATATATCTGCATGAATAATAATGTTCAATTTCATTGTTACGGAAAGGATGATAACATGAATCGGATTTAACAGCTGGTTTTTCGGATAATATAATCGTAAAATATTTTATAAACCCATATTTATTATTGGCATACAATTAGTTTAGCTCCTGGATTCCAGCTTTAGCGGTGATGACAGGAAGAAAAAAAGAATGACAGAAGAAAATACTTTTCGGCGTTTTTAAAACATGAAATTTTACAGCCCGCTCCGGAAACGGAAAATAAATATCAGTCACAAGAAATAATGATTAACGCTATAAGCGTTACAGCACTTTTAAATCCTCGGGTAATCCCGTTTTTCATTTGATTTAAAAATCATAAAATTTTTATTTGCAGAATTAATATAAATCTATTAAATTAATTTCTTAATTCAATAAAGATTATCCTTTTAAGGAGCTGGAAATGTTCAATAAACAAAATATCGAACAGATAAAAGTATCAAAGATCACGGGAAGTTTGTTTCAGATGCGGGTTGAGACCGATTTCGATATGGAGGAGATGAAGAACTCCATATATGCCAATGGAATACTGAATCCGCTGATGCTTAAAAAAAATGGGAGCGAATACTTGATTATTGCCGGACACAGGAGGCTTAAAGCCTCAAAGGAACTCGGCTTAAATGTTGTGCCGGCGATAGTGTATGACAAAATATCCGATCGTGAGGCGGCAATAAAAGGGATGGTAGACAACTTAAACCGGCGCGAGTTAACTCCTCTTGAGCAGGCAGTCGGTTACAAGAAACTCATAGAACAGTTTCAGTTTACCCAGTACGAGCTTGCGCAGGCGCTTGGAAAAAGCCAGTCGATTATAAGCGAGTATGTGCGTACATTAGAATACCTTCCTCATCAGGTAATTAAAGCGGTAACGGGGGGAATAATAACGTTTGCTCACGCGCGGGTTCTTCTCAGGCTGAAATCCGAGGAAGAGATGCTGGAACTGTTTGAGAAAATTATTCGCGAAAACATGACTGTGGACGAACTCAAAATATTGATGTCTCGCAGGAAAAACCTTCAGAACCTGTCAAAAAAACGCAAAGAATTGGAACTGATCAACAGGATTCTTGAGGAATACAGCCTCAGGGATAAAACACTCCAGAATTATTGGAAAAAAGAAATTCTTTTGCGAAAAAGCAAAATCGGCGATCGGTTACAGGTGGATTTCCGCAATTCTCGCGATCTTCTGGTAAAACTTAAAAAACTTCTAAGTGTTATTGAAACCAGCCATCAGGCGATAAAAGCTTAACGCCGGAATTTAGCCGAAACCATAAAGGCAATTCAGCCGGAATGAATAAATAACCGCGATCCGGTCGGGCTGGATCTTATTTCCGATACCCCATGAACCGATTGCGGAGCGAATATACAGCCGGTAAGAACAGCAGAACCGTTAAAGGTTCGGGAACAGAAGAACCGTTATCCGGCGGATTATCGCCATGAGCCTCATGATTATACAATAGATACGCGATATTGTTTCCTTCGGGTGATATGGCATTTCCAATTATATCGCCGTATTCATTAATTCCCATTGCGTCTTTAAGAATCCAGCCGGATGGCAATGTAACCAAATCGTTAAGGTCAAACATTGTATCATCTTCATAAATAAACGCGTGCGTTTGTTCCGAAGATGTTTGCGACATACCCACGGCTTGTCCCCGGTCGTTTATATCGTATCCATAACTATATCTCCCGCCTAAAGTTCCGAGATCGGTTATCACACCGTCAAGATAAATAAACGCGTGAACATTGTTTGATAAGTCATAACCATACCCGACAACCTGTCCGGCGTTATTGATCTTCACTCCGGTTGTCGATCTTTCTGTAAAAGCGTCAAAGTATGTCATTGTACCGTTCTGGTAAACAAACGCGGATATTGTCCCCTCGGGTACTCGCGTGTATCCTGTTATCATATCGGAATCGTTAATGGAAAAAGCGTAAGTGCGGTTGGAGGACATGATATCTTCAAGATCGGTCATTGTGCCGTTATCGTAAATATATCCACGCACATTATTTGATGAGTTATAGGAATATCCCGCGATTTTGCCCGAACTATTTATTCCTCTGGCATAAGTTCTGTCGCCACCCAGAGATCCGAGATCGGTAAAGGTTGCGCCGCTATAAACAAAACCATGCGCGTTGCCTGCCGGAAGAATCCCGGAAGTGCCGACAGCTTCGCCCGAATCGTTTATGGAACTTAAATTACTCCATATTCCATCGGTGGGAATTATTTTGGACATCGTACCGTTCTGGTAAATAAACCCGTATTCGCCGTTTGATGAATCATATGAAGACCCTACAATCTGACCAGTATTATTTATATCGAAAGGAGAGCTTTGATTCCCTCCAAGACTGCCCAGCGACGTGAAAGAATAGTTCGCGCCTATACTCTGCCCGGCAACACCTGTTATAAATAAAAATAAAGCTATACCCATGATTTGTCGTTTCATATTACCCCCGATTTGTTAGATATTATGACTATATATAAATATATCATACATAAATAAATAAAGCAAAATCGCCGGATAAATAAATTATTTTTATAAGTGGAAAATAAAATTGTTAGTAAAGAGTTATTTTTTTTGCGGATTGGAATCGGGCCAGAGCCTGTTGTGGTTTTTCTCTATATATTCTATAGATTCTTCCGCCTGTTTTTTTATTAATTCAGGTTGTTGATCGGTGAGGTAATATTTTTTGATCACAGGTATGAAATCTTTGTGGCTTAATAAAATTATCCACTTGAGATACTTTGTTCGGGATTTTTCGGGCGATTCCTCAATAATCCGTTCGGTTTCGTTAAAGAAATCTTTCTGTCCGGTAAAAACATATAAATAAAAACAGCCGAGAAAATATTTAAATGATGTATCGGGCAACATATATATCATTTTTTTAAAAGAATCTTTTGTTTTCTCGCCGGGAAACTTTTTATAACAAACATAAGCGGCCATAGAAAAAAACGTTTTATCGGATTCGTTGTCGTCTTCCATGAACTCAAGGAGTTTGTCGTGGATTTCCTCTTTTATTTTTTCGCTCTGGTTAAAACCGGCTAACCCTTTGAGGGAAATCCGCCTGATTTGATCGTTTTTATCATACAGCCCTTCAAGAAACTCGGGTACATTCTTTTTACGAGGATTTTCCGCTTTAACGTTAAGTTTGGCAATTCTGTAGTTGAGCCAATCCTGTTGTGTATACGTAAATATCCTTTTAAGGTGTTGGATATACATATATCCGACTGTTGACAAAACCGATAGAAGAATAACTGTGATAAGGAAAATTATGATTTTTCTGCGCATAATATCCGTGTTTTTAAACCAATATGTGTTCTATATTATAAAAAAGGATTCGAAACATCCATGGAAAAAGTTTTAACCATATAAGAAAGCTGACTCTACGAACCTTCCGGCACATAAAAGATATAGATAGCCGTAAATAAATCATATACATTGGTATTGAATTGCACAAGAACTATTCTTATATAAAGCCTCTGCAGAACTATAAGGTAAATATTGGGAGCGCTGGAAAAATCATAAATTGATATGTCATCACGAGAAATTCTGCGAAAGCTAAACGACGTGGTGATCTAAAAAACCATCGGATCTGAAATTGCCGCTATTCCCTTGGAACCTCGCAATGAAAGTATAGAAAAAAAATTTCAGCAATCACAATTTATATAATCACAGTTTATGCACAAACTTAAGAATCGATTTTCACCCGTAACTAAAACCGCCCGCGCGGAGTATAACGCGTATGAAGCAGTTCATGAGATTTCCTGCTTAACGGATGCTCGAGAAACTCCTTGTACAGTTTCTCAATCATTGGATTCAGATGCGATTTCCGGTACGCCATACCTTTTTCCTCAGCGTATATTGCATCAGCTCTCGCTTTTCGTATCCGTTCGTTTGTCGGTTGAGGCTGTCCGCCTCCGCCAAGACATCCTCCGGGACAAGCCATTATTTCGATAAAATGCCATATTGCCTGTCCGTCCAGCACTTTATCCATTACCAGCCGGGCATTCGATGTACCGTGGGCTACAGCTACCCTTAACATTTTGTTTTCAAGGAATTTCCAGTCGTCTGTAGCGTGCGGGATATATATTTCCGCTTCCCGGATACCTTCCATTCCGCGCACAGGTGTTACCTGTAAATTGTCAAAGGGTACAGGTTGGGCGGTTACAATCTCGTAAACCGTTCTTATAGCCGCTTCCATAACTCCGCCGGTAACACCGAATATCTGCCCTGCGCCTGAAGATATCCCCATCGGGTAATCGAAATCCGTATCGGTAAGTTCTTTCAGGTCGATTCCGGTTTCTTTGATCATCTTTGCCATTTCGCGTGTTGTCAGGGCAAAATCCACGTCTTTATATCCGCTTGAGCGCATTTCAGGCCGTTCGCACTCGAACTTTTTTGCCACGCACGGCATCAGCGCAACAACAACAATATTTTTCGGGTCGATCCCTGATTTCTGGGCGAAATATGTTTTCAGGAGCGCACCAAACATCTGTTGGGGGCTTTTGCAGGTGGATAGGTGTCCGAGCAGTTGCGGATAATAATGTTCGCAGAATTTAACCCAGCCGGGTGAACATGATGTAATCATAGGAAGATAGACATTTTTGTTGTTTACGAGTTTATCTTTGAGCCGGCTAAGCAGTTCAGACCCTTCTTCCATAACGGTCAGGTCGGCCGTGAAATTGGTATCGAATACGTAATCGAATCCTATCAGTTTTAAGGCGGTATTGAGTTTTTTGGTTACGCACGTACCTGCGGGTAAACCGAACTCCTCGCCGATAGCCGCTCGTGGTGCCGGAGCGGTTTGTATTATAACTACTTTGCCCGGGTCAATGAGGGCGTTCCAGATATCGTTGCTCTGGTCTTTTTCGCGAAGCGCTCCAGTCGGGCAACGGTTAATGCATTGGCCACATGATATACAGACCGCGTCGACAATGGGATGGTCGAAAAAAGCCGCTATTTTTGTGTCTATTCCCCTGTTCACGGCATCGAGCGCGCTTACTCCCTGGAAATCCTGACAAGTACGTATGCACCTGCGGCACAAGATGCATTTGTTGTTGTCGCGGTAAATGGAACACGACGATGAATCGGGTTTGTATTTCGGTTTATCGATATGAACAAATCTCAGTTCGTCAATACCGTATTCTTTAGCGAGCGATTGGAGTTCGCAGTTCATGTTTCGAAAACAGGAGTAACATTCGCCGTAATGGTTTGCCAGCAACAGTTCCAGAATGGTTTTGCGGGCGATCCTGATTTTCGATGAATAAGTTTTTATTTTTATCGGCTGGGTAATATGATAACTGCAAGCCGCCTGAAGTGTCTTGTCGCCATCGACTTCAACAAGGCATATGCGGCATATGCCGGATATACACAAATCCTGATGGAAACATAATGTGGGTATATGAATATTCAGCAGTTTTGCCGCATCGAGTATTGTCGTGCCGAAATCTACCTCAATATCTTTGCCGTTTATATTGACGGTAACTTTATTTGAAGATAGATTATCCGCCATATTCATTCTCCTTAGATTGAATGAGTTTGCTTACCGTTAATTTCCACTCTGTCCCGTGCGAGTATCTCGCCTTTGAAATTATCGATTATGCTTAAAAACGCGTTAGGAGCCATTTGTCCTAACCCGCATTTACACGCCACGCGCATGGTTTCTCCGAGTTCGCGCAATGTTTTTAAATAGTTGATTGAGCAACGTCCCTCCTGCATAAGTTTAACTCCTTCAAGCAACCTGAAAGTCCCTTCTCTGCAGGGAGTACATTGCCCGCACGATTCCTCAACGAAAAACTCCATGAAATTGCTCAGTACTTCCAGCATATCGCGTGATTTGTTGAATACGATGATTGAGCCTCCCGGAGGAAGGGCTTCGAATGCCAGCGGTTTATCGAAATCTTTATTTGCAACGCAAATTCCTGACGCTCCGCCAACTTGAACTGCTTTTGTGTTTTGCGCACCGACCATTTTCAGCACCTGATTGACTGTGGTTCCCATTTCAAGTTCGTAAACCCCCGGTTTCGCCACATCGCCGGATATGCTGAATAGTTTGGATCCTGTGGATTCCAGAGTACCGTATTCACGAAACCAGTCCGCTCCGTTAGTTAAAATATAAGGTACGTAACAGAATGTTTCCACGTTATTTACAACTGACGGGCAATCCATGTACCCTTTTTTTGTAGGGTATGGAGGTTTGTTTCTCGCCTCGCCGCGTTTGCCTTCAAGCGATTCTATAAGAGCGGTTTCCTCACCGCAAACATAGGCTCCCGCTCCCAGATGTATTTCAACGGATAAACTAAAACCTGTGCCGAGAATATTGTTGCCCAGAAGACGGGCGGATTCCATCTCCGATATCGCCTGAACCAGCCCGGGCACAAGGTATCTGTATTCGGCGCGCAGGTAAATTATGGCGTGTTTCGCTCCGACAGCGAACGCGGCTATCGCCATCCCCTCAAAAATTTTCTTCGGGTGGTCAGTGAGCAAAATACGGTCTTTGAAAGTGCCCGGTTCACCTTCGTCGGCGTTGCAGATAATGTATTTCTCATCGCCTTGAGCCGAATGTACCAAATCCCATTTTACTCCTGTAGGAAACCCCGCTCCTCCCCGTCCGCGGAGTTTGGAGTTTTTTATTTCCTCAATAATTTCCGGACCGGTTTTCAATATGGCTAACTTGAGCGCGTTGCCCGGCTCAAAACTCGAGAAAAGAATCTGCGTTTTTATTCCTGCCATCAGAAATCCTTTCGGGTTTATTCGTAAGATTCGATTATTTCCACAGCTTTTTCCGGATCAAGGTTATAGTATACATCGTCGTTAATCAACATCGCCGGGCCCTGATTGCACATTCCGATACAATTGGTGAACATAAGCGAGAATTTCCCGTCGGGCGTAGTTTCACCAAACCGAATTCCGAGCTCATTCTCCAGAGCGTTGGCGATTTTCTTTTTTCCTGCCAGCGAACATGATATTGTCTTGCACAAACGGACTATGTATTTCCCTTTTGGCTGGGTGTTCAAAAACGAGTAAAATGACGCTACACCGTATATTTGAGAATGAGGCATATCGAGATTTTTGGATACCTCAAGAAGCACAAATTCACTCAAATAGCCGAATTCCTTGTTCAAATCCTCAAGTATCTGAAGAAGTTTCTCTTTTTTGCACCCATATTTTTCCGTGGTTTCCTTTATTCCCGCGGCAATTATTTTATTACTGCTCTCAAGAGTCATTCTGTTTCCCTTTTTAATCGTGCCGGTTAGAAAAAAAACAGGATATATTTTCTCCACCTTTTTTTTGATTTAATATGATTATAACATATAATATTGCATATGTAATATATAATTATCCCGGCTATAATCAAATAATTAGATCAGCTATACATAACACGGTTTTATATTTTTGAAGTGTAATATATAATAATATAATATATAAAACACATTATATGTGAATGTAGCTTTTTAATAGGTACTTAGAAACACAGTATGAATCGCGGGCAGAATAATCGAAACTACGTATTGTAAAAAAATATTTACATTGTTTTGTAAATTGAACTATTATCAAATAATAGTAAATATGCGTTATCAATAAATATTGCCGGGGATAATAAGGAACAAGTACAGGCATCAGCGAGTTGTTCAGTCATGAATTTGGAGACGGAAACAGATTAATTAAGGAGGAGAAAAGATGAAAAAGAAAACAACACCGAAGCTGATAATCGCATGTATTATTTGCGCGTTGTTCTCAATCACCTCGATTTTGCTGGCACAAACGACAATAGAAAAAATTAAAGCCGCCGCTACCTCTTTAGTAGCGCCGTCAACCGTAGAAAACCTTCAGAAAGCATACGATGGCGAATCAAACGCTCACGCCAGGTATGTTGAGTTTGCAAAAAAAGCCGATGAGGAAGGATACCAGCAGGTAGCGAGTTTGTTCCGAGCCGCCGCCGCCGCTGAGGAAGTTCATATTAATAATATCGGCGAAACATTAAAGTCGCTCAACCAAACACCTTCGGCGGATATAAAACCTGTAACCGCAGGTACAACCCGAGAAAACCTGCAGGCCGCAATAGATGGTGAGAACCACGAGGTTCAAACCATGTACCCGGAATACATGGAACAGGCGCAGAAAGAAAATATAGGCAAAGCCGAAAAAACTTTCAAATGGGCAAAAGATACAGAAGAAATTCATTCCAAATATTTTCAGGAAGCTCTCGATAACCTCGAGTCATGGAAAGAAGGAAAAAAGGATTTTCTCGTATGCACAAACTGCGGATATACAACAACAGATACGGAAATAAGAATATGCCCTGAATGTTCGTATCCGAGAGACAAGATTAACCTTGTAAATTGAGTTTATATTTGGCGGATTTACTTATGGGCAAAGATACTATAAAAAAATTAGTTTTATTATTCCTTCTGCTTGTCAATCCCGTTGTCATTTTGCTGTTCTGGTACTCGAACTACAGAGTCAGGCTGGATCAATCCTCGACAAACGGGTTGATTGAACTTGGCATGCTTGCCGGATTGTTCGCTGTTTACGGTATTTTACTGCAGGTAATACTTATCGGCAGAGTAAAATGGGTTGAGAAATTTTTCGGGTTCGACAAACTCACGGTATTTCACAAATGGAACGGTTTTCTTATAGGGATTTTTATTATTGCCCATCCGCTGTTTTTGACTGCCGGGTTTTCTAAGCGCGATTATACCGGTTTTATCGAGCAGTTCAGAGAATTCCTTACCTGGGAAGACGTTTCTCTGGCTTTTATCGGGTTTCTGATTTTTATTTATGCGATGTTCTTCTCTATCAGTTTCATAAAAAAACGAATCAAATACGAGACATGGTACTACATTCATTTCACCATTTATTTTGCTATAATTTTCTCGTTCGGGCATCAGATAAATGCCGGTCTCGATTTCATAATGAATCCGTTTTTTATGTATTACTGGATATTTCTGTATTTATTTGTATTCGGAAATCTTATGATATACCGGTTCATAAAGCCTGTTTACTATTTTATGCGGTACCGGTTTAAAGTGGAACGAATATGTAAGGAGACCGGCGATGTGGTATCGGTTTATATAACCGGGCGCGATATTGCCGGTTTCCATTTTGAGGCGGGCCAGTTTATGATCTTGCGGTTTCTGGCAAAAGGGTTTTGGTTTGAGGAACATCCTTTCTCGTTTTCAAGCGAACCGACCGGCAAAAATATTCGCGTGAGCATAAAAAATGTCGGAGATTTCACCTCGCGGATAGAGCAGTTGAAACCCGGCACGCCTGTGGTTATCGACGGCCCACACGGAGTGTTCACCGCAAAAAAATGCACGGGGAACAAAGCCTTGTTTATCGCCGGCGGTATAGGTATTACGCCTATCCGCGCAATGATACCGGTTTTTCTGAACCAAAACAGGAATTCCGTACTTTTGTATTCCAACAGGTTTGTTGACGGTATCACATTTAAGAACGAATTGGACAATCTGGCGACTAACAAAAATTTTAGCGTCTATCACGTTATCAGCCGAGATCTTAAATGGAATGGCGAAAAAGGTTCCATCGATGAAGAAAAGATTTTAAGGATAGTCCCCGATTTCAAAGAAAGAGACATATATTTATGCGGGCCTGTGCCAATGATGACAACATTGCGCAACGCATTGATTAAACTCGGATTAAAACCTAAACGCATACATTTCGAGAAATTCGCGTTTTAAACACCCCTGTATTACCGATATTGTTTCATGTCATTCCCCTCTTTTGTTGTCATTCCCGCGAAGGAAGGAGTGAAAACGAATAAAAAAAGTAGTTGGATTGACGGATTGATTTTTCTTTCTCTTATTAAAGTAATTGTATGGCAGAGATGATTCTTATTTTTTTTTGTGGTACCGGGGCGCCGGATTTTTTTCCCGCGGTTTAGTATCGGGTTTACGGCTCGGTATTTCCCTGTGACCGTGCAGGATTTCTCGCTGGCGCATTTTGTCTTTGTATTCACGCGCGACATAAATGCGGTCTTCGGTACGAGGGTCTAAACCGGTATAATACATACAGGTCGATGTGGTCATGGGAGTAGGAAGAAAATCCTGTATTTGATCGGGTATGAATCTCAGTTTGCGAAGGAATGAGGCAAGTTCCTGCATGTCCTCGTCGGTACAGCCGGGATGAGCTGTTATAAAATAAGGTATGACAAACTGTTTTAATCCAAGCTGTTTATTTACTTTATCAAACAGGTTCAAAAACCACAGATACTTTTCTTTCGATGGTTTTTTCATATATTTGAGGACGTTATCGCTAATATGTTCCGGCGCCACTTTCATCTGTCCGCTGAGATGGTTTTTGCAAATTTCGCGAAGTATTTTTTCAGCTTCGGTTTCCGGAAACAAATCGTAGCGGATACCGGTAGAGATAAATATTTTTTTTATTCCCGGAACTTTGCTTGCTTCTTTGAGCAGACCAAGGTATTTCGCGTGATCGCGATTCAGCGCGGGACACGGTTCTTTGCCAAGACAATCCCGTTTTCCGCAATGTGTGCCGCTCGCATGATGCGGACACCCCAAACCATACATATTCGCTGTCGGGCCGCCAATATCGGAGATGTATCCCTTAAAAAGTTTATCTTCGCGCAATATGTTTATTTCACGGATAATAGATTCTTTACTGCGCGTTTGAATAATATGTCCCTGATGAAAAAACAGGGCACAGAACGAACAACCGCCAAAACAACCTCTGTGGCTGGTAATGGAAAACCTGACAGGTTCCAGGGCAGGCACTCCTCCCAAATTATCGTACATCGGATGCCATTTGCGGGTATACGCAATGTCGTATATACTGTCCATCTCCGCTGTTGACAACGGCGAACCAGGCGGATTATGCACAAGAAACCTGTTCTGGTGTTGCTGAACGATAGGATGCTCCGGGCGTTTCAGAAAATAGCTCACGAACTGGTTATGCGCTTTCAAATAAATTTTTTTATCGGAAGAAACATCTTCATATGAAGGCAATATTTCCGCATTAACAGGGCAATCCGATTGAATCACCGCCGTGCTCTCAATACCGTCCAGATCGCTTGAACCTGATTCGAGCCGTTTGGCTATCTCAAGTACGGGGCGTTCGCCCATCCCGTAAACAAGGATATCGGCACGTGCATCGAATATGATTGACCTGCGCACCGAATCGCTCCAGTAATCGTAATGCGCCAACCTTCGCAGGCTCGATTCTATCCCGCCGATAACAATGGGAACATCTTTATACGCCTGCTTGATTTTATTTGAATACACTATTACCGCCCGGTCAGGGCGCAAATACGGTTTCGCGCCTGGCGAATAAGTATCGGATTTTCTCGGTTTGTTTAGACTTGTGCGGTTGCATACGAGAGAATCCATATTCCCCGAAGTTACTGCAAAAAAGAGGCGCGGTTTACCGAGTCTGGTAAAATCGTCTATGGAATCCCAATAGGGCTGGGGTATAATTCCGACACGATACCCGTGTTTTTCAAGCCACCTTGCTATCAGAGCCGGTCCGAACGAAGGATGATCCACATACGCGTCACCGGATACAATGATTATGTCGAGCTCTTTCCATCCGCGCGCTAAAACTTCCTGCGTAGAAACAGGTATAAATTTATTTACCATACGATCCTGTTACTGCGCGCTTTTTTTCGCCGGGTTGGAACCGGAAGTTTTCTTATTGGTTTTCGCGTTATTGCGAGCATTATAATTCTTAAACAATTTGGTCAACTGATCGAACAATTTCGGGTAAGTGTCGATTATATCGTCGCCTACAGACGCGGGAAGAACAAGTAATTCCACACCTGTTTCCTGAGCGATTTCATTGGGAAACTTGCGGCTGTTGTAATCGGCAATTATAAACAATTGGATTTTGTTATCTTTAATAAACTTTATGAAATTGTCAACCTGCGTATCAGTAGGTGGTATTCCTGCCGCGGGTTCAAGATACTGCACGACTTTCAGGCCGTATTTATTTGTAAAATAATCGAATGTATGCTGATAGGCAACGATTTTCTGTCCTTTTAGCGGTTCCATTCTCTTTTTCCATTCTTCGGCTCCTTCCTCCAGCGATTTATTGAAAGCAGACAGGTTGGCACGATACTCTTTTTCCCATTTCGGATACGTTACGCATAAAAACTCGCATATATTGCTCGCGATAGTTTTTCCGTTTTTCCAATCGAGCCAGACATAAGGGTTGCCTTTGGAATGAATTATCGGTTTGGTTTTTCCGTCATCGGATTTTGTGGGAAGAACATCTATTCCTGAAGTAACAACTATATTGCCGATTGCGCCGATATTTATTTCGGCATTGCCTATTTCGCTATGTAATTGGGATTCCCATTTTTCTTCAAGCCCAATACCGTTTTTCAGGAAAAAATCGGCTTCTTTTGCCCTGAATACCGCCGCTCTGTGCGGAATAATAAAATCAGGGTCATCGCCTCCGGTCATAACGGATACAGCTTCGCCCTTATCGCCGATTATAGCTTTTGCAATTGCGCATATATCTGTAGTTGAGGTAATTATAAGCGGTGTACTTTTTGATTGCGCGTATACGATTGACGCGATCAGCGCGAAAGTTATCAAACAAAACGATGTTTTTTTCATAATCCACCTCATAATTTAAATTTATCTTTTTTACAATGTAATACAATACCATAAACAAACAGTTGCGGGTATATTATTTTTATTTCAGAAATCCGCGTTTTTGGGAGTTCGCGGAAAAGGTATTACGTCGCGAATATTACCCATTGAGGTTACAAATTGAACCAGTCTGTCAAACCCGAGCCCAAAACCCGCGTGCGGTACCGATCCGAATTCCCTCAATTCCAGATACCACCAGTAATCATCCATTTTAAGCTCCATTTGCGTCATTCTTTGTTTGAGGATATCGTATCGTTCTTCGCGCTGGCTTCCTCCGACGATCTCACCGATTCCGGGAAACAATATATCCATCGCGGCAACGGTTTTGCCGTCATCGTTAACACGCATATAAAACGGTTTTATGGACATTGGAAAATCAGTCAGTATTACCGGTTTTTTAAAATGCTGTTCAGCAAGATACCGTTCGTGTTCCGCCTGGAGGTTGCTTCCCCATTCGACGGGATACTCGAACTGATGCCCGGATTTGTTGAGAATATCCATCGCTTCGGTATAAGTTACCCTTGTAAAATCCGATTCAATTATATGGCTGAGCGTGGACAATATATTTTTATCGATGAACTTATTAAAAAAATCCATTTCCTGCGGGCAATTGTCTATCACGTAACCGATAATATATTTGAGAAACTCCTCGGCGATATCGGCGTCTTGTTTTAAATCGCAGAACGCTATTTCCGGTTCAACCATCCAGAATTCGGCGAGGTGGCGGGATGTGTTAGAGTTTTCCGCGCGAAACGTTGGACCGAAAGTGTATACTCTGCCGAGCGCCAGAGCGTAGATTTCCGCCTCAAGCTGTCCGCTTACGGTCAGGTTAGCCGGTTTGCCGAAAAAGTCTTCGGAAAAATCTATCGATCCGTTTAGTTTCGGCGGGTTGGCGATATCCAGAGTGGTTACTTTAAACATTTCGCCGGCACCTTCGCAATCGCTTGCGGTTATTATCGGAGTGTGAATATAATAAAAACCTTTATTTTTAAAAAAATTATGGATCGCGAAACTGAGCGCCGAGCGTACTCTCGACACTGCTCCAAACGTATTAGTTCTCGGCCTGAGATGCGCTATCTGGCGCAGGAACTCAAAAGAATGGCGCTTTTTCTGCAACGGATACTTCTCCGGATCGGCTATGGAAAACACTTTTATCGATAACGCTTTAACCTCAACCGCCTGACCGCTCGCGGGTGATTCGGTTAAAATGCCATCGACTTCAATGCTTGATCCTGTAGTAAGTTTTGAAATCTCGGATTCGTAATTATGCAGATTTGAATCGGCAATAACCTGAATATTGTTGAAACATGACCCGTCGTTTAGTTCAATGAAAGAAAATCCGCCTTTGGAATCTCTTTTTGTGCGAACCCATCCGCACAAAGATATATTTTTATTTGTTTCTTTTGTATTAAACAGCTCATAGATTGTTGATTTTCGGTTCATGTATTACCTCATTTTAAAATTCATTAATAAGATACATTATCAGTAAGACAGGTTGTATAAATAACCTGTTTATTATCGTTATCATCCTACAGCTGGCATGGCTTTCGGCTCTTTGGAAACAACGGTTTCTTTTTTAGGCGCGAACAGGTATAAATGAGCGAGTTCGCTGAAAGATCCTATTATAAAAAACAAGTGATATACGAGGTCACCGTATGCCAGCGATAAGAAGAAACCGCTGACGCAGTATCCGATCAGCGAAATCTCGAATATATTTGCGCAGTTGACAATCCAGCTCAGATCGGGGCGCGGTTTGGCGTATCTGCGAAGCCGCTGGCAAGTCCTTATGGAAATAATAATCAATGAAATATACAGAATAAGAGCGATATAGCCGTTGTCGGCGAGCATCTGGAAAAAGGAGTTATGAACAGCCCGGTGTGTCCCGAAATACCCGCCTGTTGAGTCGTAGAGGTTATACACGTCGGAAAAACATTGCGGACCGACACCGGTTAGTGGATAATCGTTGGCGATATTCACGGCGGTTTTCCAGAAATGGAGTCTTCCTTTAACGGAATCGTCTCTTTTTTCCTGCGAATCGTTTATTGTGGATACCCTGCTTTTGTATGCTTCCGGTACAAAAAATGCAACTATAATACCGGCAAATGCCATGGTTACAAGAATAGAAGTAAACTTTTTGTTTGACCTGTAATTAATCATAAGAATTACCGCTATTAAACCTAAAAACCCGCCGCGCGAATAAGTAAATATAACACCAAGTATGCTAAGATAAAACAATATTTTCAGAGCTTTTTTGTATTTCTTGTGGCGTGGATTGGTGAGTAGTTCACTGCCGAAATAGAAAAACGGAAGCATCATATTGAAAGTCAGAGCGAACTCGTTATTGTCACCGAGCATTCCGCCCGGTCCTTGCATAATTTTTTCCGACGGGTGAAGAATGCCAAACAATCCGCTTTTACCGCTGTAATATCCTATAGTAGCAATCAGCACCATTATTACAGTTATGAGGCGTTTTTTTGTATTAACCTGGCCGCCAATGACACAACCGAGTATAATGACTTTCGATATATAATTGAACCAATATAAAGCGGTTTCATGATCGGAAGCGTTTATGAAACTTATCAGCATTGTAGCCCATAAAGCGACAACCATAAGCGAAATTTTGTTTTTGCGGAAAATTTTCTCGCCATGCATAAGCGATCCCCCAATAACGCAAAGCGCCAGGGTCATAGACGGGCGCAGAGCCATGAACCAGCCTGTTCCCCATGCCCATTCCTGCGCGCGCATATACGCGAACCAGATGTATATACACACTCCGTAAAACGGGGATATAAACGATCCGAACATTCCCGATAAAGTTAATATTACTGCTACAAGTAATCGTTTCATGGTTTTATTATATTGAAAAAACTGTTTTCCGGTTTAAATATTTTTTTGAATTACGTATTCATATTCAAAACTACTCGGTGAACAAAAAAAAGGCGTAGTTGAGCTTCACAATAGCCTTGCGGCGATAGAAGCGAGTTGTCCGCGTTCACTTTTTGTCAGGATCACATGCCCGAACAAACTCTCGTTTTTCATCCGGTCGACGCAGTAAGTGAGCCCGTTGCTGTCCGAATCGAGGTACGGGTTATCGATCTGATACGGGTCGCCCGTTATTATCATTTTAGCATTTGTTCCCATTCTTGTAACTACGGTTTTTATTTCGTGCGGAGTAAGGTTCTGCGCCTCATCGATAATTATGTACTGACGCGGCAAACTTCTTCCGCGCATATATGTGAGCGCTTCAAGCTGTATTATGCCGCTTGAGACAAGATCTTTTACCGTAAAAAGCTGGTTCTTTGAGTTTTTTCTGAACACTGTAAGAATATATTCGAGGTTATCGAATATCGGTTCCATCCAGTTTTCGAGTTTTTCTTCTTTTGAGCCGGGCAGATACCCCAGATCTCTCCCCAGAGGCATGATCGGGCGCGATATCAGAAGCCTGTCGTATACCTTTTTCTCAAGGACAAGGTATAACCCCGCCGCTAAAGCGAGAAGTGTTTTGCCCGTACCCGCCTGCCCGACCATCGAGATCAGCTCTACCCGCGGGTCCAGCAACAATTCCCGCGCCATTTCCTGTTGACTGTTGCGCGGAGATATACCCCACATCGATTCCAGATTTTTCAAAAGCGGGTATAGTTTGCCCGTAGGTTTATCGAACCGGGTGATGAGGAATTTGCCGGGTTTGGATTTCTCTTCGATCATGGCGAATTCGTTCGGGCAAAACGGAATTTCGGTATCTATTTTTATGCCGTCATCGGGATTAGAGGCAAACGTATCAAGTTCGATTTTTCGCCATCCACGGTATAGTTCATCGATGTTTACTTTCTGTCTCTGAAAATCCTGTGAGGTTATTCCGAGCGAATCAGCTTTTACACGCGCGTTTATATCTTTGGAAACAAAAATCACAGGACAACTGTTTGATTTCTGCAAAAGGTACGCTGTGGCGAGAAGCCGGTTATCGATTTCCGTGAGTTTGAGGCTAAACCCGTTAAGCGAATCGTAATTGGTAATAACTATCTGCAGTGTCCCGCCGTTTTCAAGTTTGATCCCGTTCTGGAGACTCCCTTTCTGGCGGATATGATCGAGGTTTCTTATAACAATACGAGAGTTTCGCCCTTTTTCATCGTGGTCTTTTTTAAATTTGTCGAGTTCCTCAAGTACCTCTATGGGTAAAATAACTTTATTGTCCTCAAAAGACGTAATCGCATCGGGGTTATGAAGAAGAACGTTTGTATCAAGCACAAAAATTTTTTCCATTTGGAAAACCTCGGTTCGGTTGACTGTTATGTTTAAGTTATACATTTATTTTTATCGGGATATTTATCATATTCTTGTGTATTTTTGCACAGACGCAGAATAAATTCTCGGATCGATATTGTATTTTTTTATTTTGTACCCCAGAATCCGTTCTGTAATGCCGAGATCTATGGCGGTTTTCGACTGGTTACCCTTGTGTGTTTTCAGCGACTCGATGATCATTTCCCGTTCGAGGTTAGCTACCGCCACAGGCATTGACGCAGCTCCAAGGCTCTTTGTATTATTCGGCACTACAGGCATTTGCAGTGACGGAGGCAGATGTTTCGATAGAATCACGGATTCATCTTGCGTGCACAACACCACTGCCCGCTCGATACAGTTTTCCAGTTCCCTGACGTTACCCGGCCAGTGGTAACTGACAAATGCTTCCAGAGCGGCGGTTGATATGCGGTTTATATATTTATTATTTTCACGGGAATATTTTAAAAGAAAATAATCGGCGAGTTGTATGATATCGTCTTTACGTTCGCGCAATGGTGGCATGTATATTGGAAACACGTTTATGCGGTAATAGAAATCTTCTCTGATTGAACCGTCTTTGAGCGATTTCTCAAGGTCTTTATTTGTAGCGGCAATGATTCTTACGTTGACTTTGATGGTTTCTTTTCCGCCGATACGCTCGAATTCCTTGAACTGGATGGCTCGAAGGAGTTTTATCTGAATAGCCTGTGAGATATCGCCTATTTCATCTAAAAACAGGGTTCCGTTATGTGCCCATTCGAACCGCCCTGTTTTGCGTGCCATGGCGCCGGTAAAGGCTCCTTTTTCATGCCCGAACAGTTCGCTCTCTAAAAGTGTTTCGGGAAACGCGGAACAGTTTATTTTCACAAACGGCTGATCGCATCGCTGAGAGTTATAATGAATCGCGTGGGCAATCAGTTCTTTGCCAGTACCCGACTCACCGCGAATAAGAACATTGGCATTGGTAGGAGCAACCTGGGTTATAAGCTGGTATATTGAGTTCATCTCTTTGGATGACCCGATAATATTGGCGAATTTATATCTGTTTTTCAATTCGCCTTTTAAAGATATGTTTTCAGCGATAATTTTTTCCTGGGCGGCATTTATCAGGCGATGCATATGCACTTTCTGCCCGACCATCGACGATACTATATTCAATAACCTTACTTCTTCATTGAACCGTGCCTCGGTTTTGTATTCCATATCTACCGACAAAACACCGATAACTTTTTTCTCGCTTCTGATAGGCACACATATAAACGACATATCCGTTTCATTACGGATACCCATCCTGTTTAAAAAACGCGGGTCTTTTGATATTACAGGGACAATTTCCGCTTCACCAGTCTCAAATACACTGCCGGATATACCTTCGCCGACACGGTATTGTCCTTTAAGCTGGTTTTCCGGCGAAATACCATGGGCGACTTTAACGGTTAGAAGATCTTTATCCACATCTATCAAAGCTATAGTGCCCCGTTTCATATTGAGGTATTTCTCAAGCAGTTCGAGAATTGATTTCAGTGACGCCTGAATATCAAGCCCATGTGTCATGGCTCTGGTTATTTCGTGCAACAGCTCAATCTGGCGCTCGTGAATTGTCGAATCCATATATTAATCCCGTTTAAATTCTATTAGGTCTATCCCCATACCTTCTTTCGGTTTGCGAACAGCTTCAAAACCAGAAAATTCCATAATCGCGCATTCTATGGTCAAATAAACTTCCGTACTTTTGCGAATACATCCTACCCGTGTATCGTCTGCTCTGCCTAAAGAAGCGTGCAGGTGAATTACAGGCTGGCCGGTATCTTCATGGAATGTTATATTGCCCACACCTATAACCTCATGCGATTCAATAATATGATGCCACATCGGTATAGGCGGTACCGCCGATTCGCGCGGGCCCGTTACGATTTGCGCGTGCCTGAGCGCCCCCAAACACCAGAACCATGCCTGCCTTATGTTTTCTTTTACCACCAGTTCTTTCAGTTTTTCGAGCAGGTCGTCGTTATGGTCAAACCGAACCCAGAAAACACGTGAGCATGTTCCTTTAGCGTAATCCATATTCGCCTCCTTTTTTTATTCAGGCAATATTAGCTGTGACAATCAGGCATGGTTGTATCCAACCGCTCATCTTTTTTGTAATTTTTCTCAAAATAAGGTTTCTCAAGCTTGAACAGGTATAATCCCATAAGAAATAACACTATATCGCGCAACAACGTTATCAAAGGTATATCCAGAAACGTTTTTTCAGTTGAATTGGAAAAACAACCGCAAGTGAAATCAAGACCGCGCGCTATGTTGATGGCTATAAGCACAGTAAAAAAACCGAGCAGAAACTCTATTGTGAACAACGCGCCCAGCCTGAAAATACCCAGTATAAGAAAAAGACCGCAGATCAATTCCACATACGGCATGACAACAGCCGTAAAATTGATCATGTACCACGGCGACAACTGAAAATTATGCACAATTTTGGCAAACCCGAGCGGATCGGTTATCTTGTGGATACTGGCATATATAAACAGCCCGCCCAGAAATAACCGCAAAAACCAGTAAATGACTTTATTTATTACGCTCATTTTTCCAGTGGATACCCTTTCTCCTGCCATTTGACAATCCCGCCTTCATAAAGGTTGACAGCCTTATAATTTTTTCTCCTCAGATACTCCGCCACGACAAAACTGTCGTCGCATGTTTCGCTTGAGCAGTACACGACAATAGTATCGTCGTAACCGGCCGATCCCCGGAGTATGCCGAAATACATATCCTCGTTTCCGCGGGGTATATTTATCGCGCCGGGTATTCTTCCGGTAGCGAAATCCGAATCGGTCCTTGCGTCGACAAACACTGCCTGATGAGTTGACCAGAGGCTGTAAGCGGTATCTATGGATATGGTCTGCATATCGGATTTTTTCGCGGTTTCAGATACGTTTCTCCAGTCGCCGACAAAAGGTATTCCATCAGGGCGTACGAGATTGATCATACATCCGATCAGTATTGAAAAAATAATAATTAAAGTGGATTCGGCAAGAATTTTTTTCATACAAATTTGTATAATAAATAATATTAGTTATGGAAAATGTCAAACGGATTCGTTTTTAAACCTAAAAAAAACGTATTTTTTTTATAACAGATAACAGATTAATATATGTTTTAACAATTGTATATCACTTTTATTTATAATAACTTATATATATAATACACGGAGTGCGGTATCTTCCGGACACCTTATAAACAATCATATTGTATTATTATTGTTTATCGGGTTCAATAAAAAGATAAAGTAACGTATAGTTTGGGAATTCGGAGAAATAATTTTATCTTCAGATGCTTATTCCGAGATCTTTTAGAAACTTTTTATCGTTATCGCTGAGATCGATATCTGTTTTTTCGTTATATTCGAGGTAAAACGGGAAAGAAACAAAACCTTTCTCGTTATTTTCATAATTCATAAGCAATGCCATAATTCCCATCTCGACATCGTATTTTTCTTCTTTGAGTTTCTTGCAGATATCATGGAATTCCTCTGAATCCAGCAACTTTTCCTGAATAATTTTTTCAAGCTGTTCCACATATTTTTCAAAGTTATCAGACATTTTTTTTCCTTTCCCAAAAATTAAATCCCTTTTTAGTAAGATCGACATTTTTGAGATTTTGTTTTAGGCAAAATTTAAAATTTTACCAGACAAAATTGCGTGTGTTTTTGGATTATATTGAACTCGAATATAATATAAAATTTACCTTTTTTTGTAAATCAACGTAACTGGTTAGAAAATTTTTATTTGATTTTATTGATAAAAATATAATATATTTTATAGATTATGATAAACAGGATTGCTTAAAATACTTGTGTTGCAATCCAAAATGAAAGGAATTCTACCATGCATCAGGAAGATATAAATAAGATAATCAAATCCGAACACCACGACCCGTTTTTTGTGCTCGGGCCGCATTCAACTCTGGTAAACGGAAAATCCGCTACCGTTGTGCGTGTGTTCAATCCGGTCGCCAAGGAAATAAAGATAAAAGAAGACGACAGGATCACCTCGATGGAAAAGATCAGGGATGAAGGGTTGTTTCAGGCTATAATACAGACGGCGGAGAATATTTCGCCATATCAGCTTGAGATAACATATCCCAACGGTACCGGCAAACAGACAAAGTACGATCCGTACTGTTTTCCTCCGGTATTGTCGGATTTCGATATGCACTTATTTGCCGAGGGCAAACATTATCATATTTATGACAAATTAGGTGCGCATCCTATGACATTGAACGGTGTAAGCGGAGTATTTTTCGCCGTCTGGGCGCCGAACGCGAAGAGAGTCAGTATAGTAGGTGATTTTAACCGTTGGGACGGAAGAATCAACCCCATGCGATGCAGAGGCGGAGTGGGTTTATGGGAACTCTTCATACCCGGTCTGGAAGTCGGAACTATTTACAAATTTGAAGTCAAAACCCAGACCAACGCGGTCCTGCTTAAATCAGACCCTTACGCGTTTTTCTCGGAAGTAAGGCCCAATACCGCATCCGTTGTATATACCGACAATTTCCAGTGGGACGATCATAAATGGATCGAACACAGGGAAAAAACATCTTCTTATGAAAAACCGGTTTCTATTTACGAAGTCCATCTCGGATCATGGATGAGAGTGCCTGAGGAAGACAACAGGTTTCTTACCTATCGCGAACTTGCCGATAGGCTTGTAACATATGTCAGGGAAATGGGATTTACTCATATCGAGCTTCTGCCTGTGGCAGAACACCCCTTTGACGGTTCATGGGGGTATCAGGTAACCGGTTATTATGCTGTGACAAGCAGATACGGTACACCGGAAGATTTCAAATATTTTATTAACGAGTGCCACAAAAACAATATCGGCGTTATCGTGGATTGGGTACCGGCGCATTTCCCAAGAGACGCTCACGGGCTTGCCTGGTTTGACGGAACATACCTTTATGAACACGCAGATCCACGCAAAGGAGAACACCGCGACTGGGGTACGCTGATATTTAATTACGGCAGGAACGAGGTCCGCAATTTCCTTATCGCAAACGCTTTGTACTGGTTTGACAAATACCATATCGACGGCATCAGGGTCGATGCGGTAGCGTCTATCCTTTATCTTGATTATTCGCGGTCTGAAGGTGAATGGATCCCCAACCAGTATGGCGGACGCGAAAACCTTGAGGCTATAGATTTTCTAAAACAGCTGAATGAAGTTATATACAGATATTATCCGGGAGTATTGACCATAGCGGAAGAATCTACCGCATGGCCGGGAGTGTCGCGCCCCACATATCTGGGGGGGCTTGGATTCGCTCAGAAATGGAACATGGGGTGGATGAACGATATTCTCGTTTATTTCAGCAAAGACTCGATCCACAGGAAATATCATCAGGATAATTTAACGTTCGCTCTTTTATACGCGTTTCACGAGAATTTTATACTTGTACTTTCCCACGACGAAGTTGTACACGGCAAAAAATCTCTTCTGGCTAAAATGCCGGGCGATATGTGGCAACAATTCGCCAACCTAAGGTTGCTTTACGGGTACATGTACGGTCAGCCGGGCAAAAAACTGTTGTTTATGGGTGCGGATATCGGCCAGTGGAACGAATGGAATTTTGACGAGAGCATTGAATGGCATCTGTTGCAGTACGGAACACACAAAAGCATTCAGGAATACCTGAAGGCCCTTAATCACATATATATGCAGAACAAACCGATGTTTGAAGTGGATTTCGATAACTCAGGGTTTGAATGGATTGATTTCCACGATACCGACAATTGTGTTGTCTCATTTATTCGATACGCAAAAAACAGAGACGATTTCATGATATTTGTATACAATTGTACCCCGGTACCCCGTTTCGGTTACCGGATAGGTGTGCCCAAAGGTGGTTATTACCGTGAATTGCTAAACTCAGACTCGGAAATTTTCGGTGGAAGCAATATCGGCAACAGTGGCGGTGTTACCGCTGACGCTTTACCATGGCAATGGCGCAATTATTCCATACAAATAGACCTTCCACCGCTGTCGGCTTTGATCTTTAGGCCTGAATAAAATTCCTTTGTGAACCTTAAAACAGGGGATGTGAACTATGGATCTAATTGAGAAGATCAGGTTTTTGGGAATATTAATTCTCTGTGCAGGGCTAATTTGCATACCGGTAGGAATGGCTATATCATCTGAAGGGACTCTCATTCAGAACATTACAAATGTAAGCTCACTTGCCGGTATGGGCGCGTACTGTATGCTACTCGGATTCGTGCTCGCTTTTATCTCGTTTATTCTGCCGAAATCGAGCTGATATATCAGATCCGAAAAAGATTGTTTCTTTTTGAAAAAAGAAGCAAAATGTTTTTGTAAGGATGCTTCGCATCCCGCTTTATAATTTTAACGCGTTTTATTATTACCGCGCGAATGTAATAATTTTCCCTGTTTTAAACGAAAGGGTTTTCATATGTATATCGGAGCTCATATGTCGATATCGGGCGGTGTGCATAAAGCGGTGGAACTGGCGGATTCAATCGGCTGCACAGCCGTTCAATTATTTACGAAAAACAATAACCAGTGGAAATCAAAACCGTTAACCGATATGGAAATAGAACAATTCAAATCGGTGTGGAAATCATCAGGCGTAAAAATGATTGTTGCCCATACCGGTTACCTGATAAATCTTGCCAATCCGTCGGAAAACTGGGAAAAGTCAATGGAATCAATGGAACTTGAGATGATACGCGCCGATCAGCTGGGTATTGCGTACCTTGTGCTCCATCCCGGATCACATCTGGGCAATGGCGAGGATTGGGGAATAAAAAAAATCGCCGACAGCCTTAATTCGCTATACGCCAAACATCCTGAACTCACTGTCATGGTGCTTCTGGAAACTACCGCCGGACAAGGCACAAACCTCGGATACACCTTCGAGCAACTTGACCGGATAATCAAGTTAACCGATCAACCGTCCAGATTCGGGATCTGTTTTGATACCTGCCATGTGTTTGCTTCAGGTTATGACATAAAATCGGTTCGTGGATATGAAGATACCATTGCGAAATTCGACAAAATTTTAGGGCTGGATAATCTAAAAGCGTTTCACCTGAACGATTCCAAATACGAGTTCGCCACCAAAGTCGACCGCCATGAGAATATCGGTGAAGGGACACTCGGATTGGAGCCGTTTCGTATGATACTCAACGACAAACGGTTTAAAGAAATCCCCATGCTTCTTGAAACACCGAAAGAAAACGATCTGGAAAATGACATTAAAAATCTTGCCGTGCTGAAATCATTGATAAAATGAGAAAACTATCGCTGATCATCATAATATTGTTTGTTTTTATAATCCCGATACCAGCTTTTTCATCAGATCAGGATGGAGAGAGAGAAACAAAACTTTATCCGAAAAAAATCTCCGAGAGTTATCCGCGCGAATTCCAGCAACAAACGCTGATTATAAAAACCGATCTTGACATATTCCTGAAAAAAATCACCAAACCGGACAAAGAAACATATTTGAAACTCAGTTCGGAACTTGAAAATAACAATTACCGGTTTGTGGAAAAATACATTTTTAATAAATGCATGACTGAAACAGGCAAAAGTTCGAAATCAAAAAAGCCTGTTATAAAACCCGATGAGATATTATATCATCTTGGTCGAATCAAATTTCTTAAAGAAGATGCAGATTCTGCTAAATCGTATTACGAGAAGGCAGTCAAACTCACTCCCGATAATCCGCGATACCTGATTGCTCTGGCGAATTTGCATAACCTGACCGGCAACCATGCAAAATCACAAAAAACCATCGGGCTCGCGATAGATTTGCTTAAGCTCGATAATTCAGCGGATTCAATACTTTTGGCGAACGCGTATGATGAACTTGCTTTTTCCTACAGTGAACTTGGCGACCTGAATGAATCGAAAACTTATTATCTTAAATCCTTAAAGTATGTTAAAAAAGCGGGCAAATCAAAAAAAGAAAAATGGTTGTCAAAAGCTTACAATAATCTCGGTGATGTATATTACAAAATCAGCGAATATAAAATTGCCCTTGATAACTACGAATCAGCCTTAAAACATGATATCGCTGTTCACGGTGATGACAACGCGTTTGTCGCCATTGATTATAATAATATCGGGTTGGCTTATGACGCGCAGGGAGCGTATAAGCTGGCGATATCGAATTTCAAAAAATCGCTGGAAATCGCCGAGAAACTTTATCCTGATGGATTAAATGCTTCACTGGCTGTTTATTATAATAATCTTGGATTAGCGTACTGCAACTGCGGGTTTTACGATAAAGGAAAAGCATATTTTGACAAAGCGCTGACTATAGACCGCAAATTGTATCCGTTATCTATGAATAAATCGTTCGCTTCGGATTACAGCAATTTGAGTTTGGCCTGCAGTAAACTCGGCGATTACGAAAAGTCCCTTGAGTATTCTAAGAAAGCGCTGGAAATAGATTTGCATCATTATCCATCGGGAATCTGCGCGGATGTGTTGAATGACTACTCAAATCTCGGCGCGGCGTATATGGCGCTGGATGAAGTTGATGCATCAATAGAGGCTTATACTAAATCCCTTGAGATAGCGAAGAAACTTTATCCTGCTGAAAACCATATTGATATGGCGTTATGTTACAACAATCTGGGCGGTGTATACGATGGGCTTGGCAAATTCCAGAACGCGGCTCAATCTTATGAGAAATCTCTGTCTATATTGAAGAAATTGTTTCCTCGGGAAGACCATCCTTATTTTGAGGTATGTTACAAGAATTTATCCAATGTTTACGCTGCTACCGGAGAAGCGCAAAAGGCGCGCGATTATCAGCGCAAGGCGTTGGAGTTGCAATTACAGCAGGAACGGCGGGAATAATTCAGCAAAAATAAAAAACAGTATGCACAGCATCCTTAGAAAATGTTTTTTTTCTTTTTTCAAAAAGAAAAAGGTTTTTTATATTTATTTTGTTTCCAACCGGTTGCGGCGTTATCGCATAATCTTAATAAATTCAGGGGTTAAGCGCAGGTTATGAAATGAATTGTCGATCAGCGCCCTGTTTTTAAACGATGGATTGAGGCGTATCGCCTCTTTCAGAGCAGATATCGCTTCGCCCGTTTTATTTTCCATTGAATATGACGACGCTTTTCCGTACCACGCTCCCGCAAGGCCGGGTTTAATTTTTATGGATTTGCCGAAAGATATGAGTGATTCGTCATAAGATTCAAGATATGAGAGTGCTATTCCCCTGTTCAACCATGCGTCGGCGTAATCGGGGTCTATTTCTGTAGCTTTATCGAAAGAATAAACGGCTGCGCGGAATTTGCCTAAAATCATGAGAGTTTGTCCTCGATTGTACCATGCGAGCGCGTTTTCCGGATTAAGCCGGGTTGCGCGGTCAAACGCTTTAAGCGCATCATCATATTTCGCTTCATTAAAAAATGTCGATCCTTTTGTATTCCAGGCTCGCGAATATGAGTTCATCTCAATCCAAACACCGCAAATTATCCCTACAATAACCGTAACTATTACCGCAATATCAATTAATTTGCTTTTCATGGGAATATTTGAGTTCATAATATGGTAATCCTATTTCAGTGTTATTTAAAAAATTAGACTCAATGTTTCCTGGAAGATTTCAGAATAAAAATCTCAAAAAAAACCGCGCTTTTCAAAAAACGAAATTATTTGTTCAATTCGATAGATTTATAGGCAGGCTAAAATAGATTGTTGTTCCTTCACCTGATTTTGATTTCACCCAGATACGGCCGCCATGATGTTCAACGATCCGTTTGCACATGGCAAGGCCTATTCCTGCACCATCAACAGATTTTGATTTGTCAAGGCGTTCGAACATAAGGAAAATTCTGGATAAATATTTCTCCTCGATACCTATTCCATTATCGGATACGGCAAAAACCCATTCCGATCCGTCTTGTGTGGCGGATATATTAATTTTCGGCGGTTTATCGCTTTTAAATTTTATGGCATTGATGATAATGTTCTGCAACAACTGGAAAATTTGCGTTTCATCGGCAATAATCTCGGGCAAAGAATCATACATGATACGCGCATTATTTTCTTTTATGATCAGGCGAATATCGGTTAATACATTTTTCAGCACATTAGTTAATTTTATGTTTTTGAAAAGTGTTTTTTTCCTGTCAACCTGAGAGAATACAAGTAGGCTTTTTATAAGGTTTTGCATTCTGTCGGCGTTAATTATCGCGCGTTCAATAAAAGTTTCCGTTTTGCGGTCTAATTTTCCTTTATTTTCCATATTTATAAGCTCAAGGTATTTCAAGAGGTTTCTAACCGGTTCCTGGAGATCGTGTGAAGCAACATAGGCGTACTGTTCAAGTTCATAATTGGACCTTTTGAGTTCCTGTACGTTATCTGCGAGTTCTTCGGTTAATTTTCTCAGTTCGGTTATATCTGTACCGGAAGATAAAAGCGCATACGGTTTGCCATCGTTATCGTGAAGAACAATGTTGTCCCATCGGATTATTCTTACATCACCGGATTTTGTGATGATTTTGTTTTCATGTGATCCCGATGTTCTTTTGTCTTGCGGCGTAAAGAAACTCCGCAACATTTTCCATCCTTTTTCCTTGAACTCGGATGGTACGAAATTGTCAAACCAGTTTTTCCCGATAATTTCATACTCTGAATAACCTAATATCTCACATCCTTTTTTGTTCATTGCGGATACTCGTCCGTCATTAAGAATTACCATAATTATAACACCGCATATATCAAGATATTTCTGAAACCTGTCCCGTTCGTTTTTAAGGTTTTCCTCAAGAATTTTTCTGTCGGTGATATCCTGTCCGTTAATTACAAACTCATCATCGCTCATCTGCGACATCTGAAGCCTGCACCATCGTTTTTGCCCGTCGGAACGGATAAACTCAACTATTCGTTCTGAAGGAATTCCGGAATCAATGTCAAAATTCCACAGCTGGCGCATCAAAGCACTGGTATTATTATACGGTATAATAATTTCGCCTAACTGATACATATTTTTTATTTCTGAAAATTTGACGCCGAATATTTTTTCCATCCCCGGGCTGAACGCTTTTATGTCACCGTTTTTATTTGCCACCGCGATACCGTCGTAGGAATGTTTGAATATGGCGGATATGAAATTCTTTTCTCTTTTTAAGTCTTCCTCGTATTGTTTTCGTTTGGTTATGTCAGCCGCTACGGCAATAAGGCCTGCGGGTTTACCGGTATCGTCATAATAAACCGATGCGGTTACCCAGACCGGGAATACCGTACCATTTTTGTGTACATCCTCGAGTTCGCCGGAATGAATTCCTTTTTCATGAACCTGTTTTATAAACTCGGGTACTGTTTTATACAGTTGTTCTTCATTGTGAAAGATATCCGAATGTTTCCCGATAAGTTCATTCACCTCATATCCATGCATTTTCGCTCCGGCAGAATTTATAAACACGATATAAGCTTTATTGTCCAAAACAAGCACGCCTTCGCCAATGTGCTCAATCATTCTGCTGAGCCAAACGATATGTTGGTCGCGGTTCTTTTCTGCTGTCACATCCCGGAATACGGAAATAGCGGCGATTATTTTACCGCACTTGTCTTTTACCGGTGAAGCGTTGACTCTAATCCATCTATTTTCACCATCATCCGTGCGGATTATTAAAAGAACGTTATTAATTGTTTCTCCATTTGTCAGTGCGCGGGTTAAAGGTAAATCTTTGTAATGGCAGGGTGTTTCGTCAGGGTTAAATACGTTCCAGTTTTCTGAATGTTCAGGTATAGAAATCCCCATTAGAGGAACATCTGTTTTTCCCCGTATCTGGAGAGCGGCTGAATTAGCTATGATTATCCTGCCTTCAGGCATTGCGACAATTATGATTCCATCCGGCGATTGTTCTATCGCGTTTTCGAGTAAATAATCTGCTAATTGTCTGTTTATTGCCGAATCATCCATGTAATCAATACCGATTTACGTTTAATAAGTTATTAAGCCAAACGTATACAAATTATTTTATCTTATTTTATCGCGAATACGCAAAATATTCGCTAAAAAAAGGAGCTGATTTCTATTGATGATTGATTATCGTCTTTTCCGATTAAAATATTGAGTAACTATATATAATTTTTCCTGAATAAAAAAATTATCTCTTATAATCTTAAAATAGATATTATCAGCAAATCAATCCTTTTAAAATTAAAAGTAAACATTCTTTTAAAAAATTTATGTTCATTAATAAGACAAAATTTTTATTTGGATGTTGATAAATATTTTTATTATGAAATAAGATCTCCGCACAACCTCTGTTTATTTTAGTAAATTAAAGAAATTTACGAAAGCAAAGCCAGTTATTGATCTCAAAAACATCAGCCCTGAGACTTGCGCAACTCCTTCTGTACTTTATAATGAAAGAATAAGTTACTTTTTCATCGATTCCAAGTTATATGAAAGTTTCAATATCAATAATACCATTTTACGATTGGATTCCCATAAAATATCTTATTTTGTTATAGGATTCATTGAAATGCCGATTTATCTTACTGATTAAAGGAGATTCGAAAAAAATGGAATCGAATTTGTTTCCGTCGTCGCCTATTTTGCTGGTTATACCAAATACCGATGAACTGGAAGGTTACGAAACAATACTTAAAATTAACGCCATAACGAATATAAAAATCTGTAACAACACAAAAGAAGCGCTTCGGATTTTGACCGACAGTGAAATTGAGGTTGTGATGATAGATTTATCGGGCAACCAGTTTAAGCACGGAGAAGATTTTATATCGTTTGTTTGTGAGAATTACCCGCATATACCTGTTGTAACAATAACTGATCCAAACGATCACGAGACAACCATGAAATGCCTTGGCGCGGGCGCGTTTGATTTTATACCCAAACCTATGGAAGTCTTGAAAATGGTACCTTGTATAATGCGTATTATCGAATACCGCGACATAAAAACGGAAAACAATCTTTTAAAACAGCAGATTTTATCAGGCGACATCAATAAATCGCAGGCCCGGTTTCAGGAGATTATTACCAACAATCCGCGAATGAAATCGATATTTCAGTATATTCAGGCGGTAGCGCGGACATCACAACCCGTATTGATTACCGGCGAAACCGGAGTCGGCAAGGAACTGATCGCCAAAGCGATCGGGTCGCTGAGCGACAGAAAAGGCGAATTCGTAACCGTAAACGTAGCCGGCCTTGACGACAATATGTTTTCAGATACCCTGTTCGGGCACAAAAAAGGGGCTTTTACAGGTGCTGACAGTATAAGAAAAGGGCTTATCGAAAAAGCTTGCGGAGGAACATTGTTTTTAGATGAAATAGGCGATTTGAGCATGTTGTCGCAGGTTAAACTTCTTCGCCTGCTTCAGGAAGGCGAATATTATTCTATCGGCAGTGATGAGCTCAAACGATCTGACTCGAGAATAATTGTCGCCACAAACAAAAATCTGTACGAGATGCAGAAAGAAGGGAAATTCCGTAACGATTTGTATTACCGCCTGAACGCTCATCATGTAACTATTCCACCGTTGCGCGAACGGCTGGATGATTTGCCGATCCTGCTTGATTATTTTCTTGAAGATGCATCAAGAGTTTTTTCAAAAAACAAACCTGAAGTCAGTGAGGAAATCCTCAATCTTCTCAGCAACTATCATTTTCCCGGCAACATAAGGGAATTGAGGTCCATCATCTATGATGCTGTAAGCAGTACCCAGTCGGGCAAACTCGATATAAGGGTATTTAGAATGCATATAAATGAATCTATCAGCGGATTAAATCCAAATATCGCACAACCAAATTTTGTTGGAGCGGATCCGCTCGCCCCGATGGTTATTTCGTTTGATAAGTTCCCATCGCTCAAAGATATAACAAGGTATATCATCAAAGAAGCCATGGGTAAAACCAGAGGCAACCAGCGATCAGCTGCCCAACTTCTCGGAATAACCCAGCAGGCGCTCAGTAGCAGGCTGAAAAACATCAGGAAAAAATAAATAAAACCAAACCGGACACACACACAATCTTTTTAATCCGGTTCACGCTTTTTTTTTATTCGCGTAAAATCAATATCTTCTGTTGAGTTTATTTATAAGGTAACTTTTCTCTTCTTCCAGTTGATCCAGACTGCGGTAAATTTTATTCAGCTCTTTCTGTTCATCAATCAGCCGGTCATAAGTTTCCCGGAGCCGTGATATCATATTTTCCATATCTTCCCTGTCTCTGCCCCGTGAATATTTAGCGCGCCGCTCAAATTCCCTGATAACCTTACGTGCTTCCCTGCGTGTGGATTCTATATCTATATCGGATCCATAATTTGCTTGCTCGGCAACTACTGTTTCCTGGTTATGTTGATTGGGATCTTCTTTAGCCGACCTGATAACTCTATCAACAAAATCAGTCAAACCGGAAAACCCTTCTTCACGATCTTCAGCGTATGTAATAACAGATGCCGCCTGCGTTAATAAAAACAGACTAAAAACTAATAATATAAGATTCTTTTTTCGCATTAATTTATCCTCCGATAACTAAATTAAGAGTTCTGAAAAGTAACATTTTTACAAAAAATAGACGTAAACACAGCAGTAAATCTTCATCAAAACGTCAAAACAAGCGTATTATATTTTCTTGATTCATGCGTTTGATGGATTCTGATTACTTTTTTCAGAAAATCATATACTTAATTCAGCATAAAGATATTGAGAATTTATTGCAACTCTTTTTCTTTTTTTGCTTTTTCAAATTCCAGAAACTTTATTTCCGCTTTTTTCAAAATATTGTCTTTGTCTTTGCGGGATTGTTTTGCTTCCTGTGCCATTTTATAGAGATCTTTTTCGTCTTTGAGCAGTTTCGCGTATGATTTTCTTACTTCCTGTATCATTTCCTCAATTTGTGCGCGTTCTTCCTCGCTGTAATTTTTCGCCCGTTCTTCCATATCTGCGACAGTAAAAATCATTTCTTTTTTCATGTACGCCATGTTCATCTGCTGTTCGATATCGTCTTTTTCTTCGGAAAGAGATTCGAATTTCTTTTTGTCGTTGGAATTGATGGCGTTAAGCATCTCGTCGGTCAGCTGGATTTGTTTTTCTTTCATACTGATGATGGAATCGCTTAATTCTTTTGTCCGTTCGTCTTTTACGGTTTCCTGAGCGAATTCGGTTTTCATTTCGGCGAGTTCTTTCGCTTTGCATTCGCGCTCCGTCTGCAGGTCTGGGGCGTATGATTTCAGCATTTCTTCCTCAGTCATTTCGTTTTCCATCGAAATTGCCTGAAGGCAAACAAACTGAATCGCGATAAAGATAACAAAAAGTATTCTTTTCATAGGTGAACCTCCATAAATTAATATTAATTACACTTCAGATATATAATTACATATTTAAATAGGAATGTAAATCATCATTTACACATTGAATCGGAAAAAGATGATATCGCCGTCGCGGACAACGTAATCTTTGCCTTCGAGGCGCATGGTTCCGTGTTCTTTGCATCCGTGTTCGCCGTTATACTTTACGTAATCGTCAAACGAGATTGCCTCCGCGCGTATAAACCCGCGTTCGAAATCGGAATGGATTTTGCCCGCCGCCTGTGGCGCTTTTGTGCCGGCGGGGATTGTCCAGGCGTGGATCTCGTTTTCGTTGGCGGTAAAAAATGTGATCAGGTTAAGCGATTTGAAGGTCTGTTTTATAATTGAGTCCAGCCCGAAATCCGTTATGCCGTAATCGGATGAGAACGCTTGCCGTTCGTCTTGCGGCAGGCGCATTAGTTCTTCCTCTATTTTTCCGCTTATCAGGACAACCGGAGTTTGTTTTGATTCGGCAAACTCTTTAAACTTTTTTATTATGTCTGATTCTTTGCCGATTTCGCCCTCAGATATATTCAGCACGTAAATTACGGGTTTATAAGAAAGGAGTTTCATTTCCTCCACAACGGATTTCTCTTCTTCGTGCAACTGCGCAAACCGCAGTTGGCTACCGTTATTGAGCATTTCAAGTACACGGTCAAGCACGTGAGTTTCTTTTATGGCGTATCCATCGCCTGATTTGGCGATTTTTTTGTCTCTGGATTGCCTGCGTATTACAAGTTCGATATCTTTAAGCAGTATTTCCGTTTCCACAATCTCTATATCCCTTACCGGATCGATATCTGGCTCGACATGAGCCACATCCGGTGCGGTAAATGACCGTGCCACATGGACAAGCGTATCCATATCGAGTATATTGGCGAGAAACTGGTTGCCGAGCCCTTCGCCTTTATGTGCTCCTTTGACCAATCCCGCGATATCCACAAACTCAATTGACGCGGGCACAATTTTTTTTGATTTTATATGTTTCATGATTTCACTTAGGCGATCGTCATGAATGTGAACCTGTCCTACATTCGGCTCGATTGTGCAAAAAGGGTAGTTGCTCGCCTGAGCCGATGCGGCGGTAAGGGCGTTAAAAATTGTCGATTTGCCTACGTTTGGCAACCCTGTGATACCGCATTGTAATCCCACTGATAAAATCCTTTATTTTTTTTCTTTCAGTTTGACGTTCACAAACATAATTTTACCCGGTTTTATCGGAACAGATAACGTTACCGGATCATATCCCGCGGCATGGATTCGGAAATTCATTTTTTCTTCTTTTGGTTTTGTCGGAAACAAACCTTCGTTGTAAGCACCCACAAGAACATAAGTGAGGTTATCTGCGTTAAAAAATTTCCCCTGCATATTTATATCGTTGGGGCGTTTGACAATCTGTACATCAAGATCTTTTATAAACTGCGGGAGTAACCCTCCGAGGAGTTTCTCGCGCCGCTGTGCGATTTGTGTTTCCGTTTGGGCATCGGCGGTTATGTGCCTGAAAGTGAACTCTACCATAAACTGGCGCAGATACACTTTGTTATCGGCTTTAAGTTCTTCAATCCGGTTAAAATCTTTTTTGATGAACGCGAACAGATAATCGAGAACCGGATGTCCTTTTTCCATATAAGCCGCTCCGGGTAGTGTAGGGCCTAATCCCCAGAACGTTTTTATTGGAAAATGGTGCAGGTGCAACGGTACTACATGAAGCACGGGCAACTGTTCCATCGACGGGGTAATCACTCCGTTTGTTTTGGGTGCAAAATGTTCTTCCGACATATCAAGGTGCATATAACAATGCCCGCTGATATGGGCACTGGGCTGATCGACGAAATCATCGCCTTTCTCACCGTTACATCCGACAACAAACAACGTGTTTTGATTCGTAATCGGGTAATCCGGAAGTTTGCTTTCCCTGATCAGGCTCTCTATTTTGCGCGTATGATGAAAACTGCCCAGACGCGTATCTTTTATTTGATTGACTCCCTTGACCACCATTCTGCCGATAGGGAAATTCGCCAGTAACTCGTAACCGGAATTAGCGGCGGGAGACCCGAATATTGAGCCTGCGGTAGAGAAATACATGAAATTGATATCTTTAACCTCATACAATAAAGAATAATCTTTTATAAAATTCAGGAACTTTTCTTTCTCGACAGGGTCTTTGCGGCATTTCAGCGCGTACTGGGAAAGTTTCGTGTATTGTTTCGGGTATTTCTCCGTTTCGGGAGGATCAAAAGAGGTCACCATCGGAAATATGGATTTCGGATTGATGAGGTAACTTTCGAATTCCTTGTATTTTCGGTTCATTTCCTCCAGTGTCCTGTCGTAAAAAAGGCGAAGGTCGGGATCGGAATTAAAATCTTTTTCCCGCTGGACCTGAATATTTTTTATGAGTGTGAAATTGTCTATGGCGTACACAAATGATTTGAATTGCGGATCGTCTTTTATTGCCTGGCGTTCCACACCGAAATCAGTGGCGAACCGCTCGTATTCTCTTCTGAAATAATGGAGTTGCCGGACGAACGAATACGATAACACCGTACCCTGGCTGTACATAAACATTATTACGTCTTCCACCGGGGGCAGATTATATTTTTTCCTGCGTTCCTGCTCAAGTTTAACCGCCCGCACAATCGATGGTATAACGCGCGTCGCGGCAATAGAATAAGTATCTGACGCCAGATCCGCCACACCTCTGAGAGGGTATTCCACGGAATCATATATCATGCAGTAATAAGGAATACCGGCGTCCTCAAGGATATCTTTGAGTTTACCGAAATGTTGTTCCTGCGGGATTGTCATTCCGGGTACCATGAAACCTGGTATACCGAGAACCAGCGGGAGTTTGCCTTCTTTTTTGACATACTGGCGCTGTTTATTGAGGAACTCTTTGTCGGGTTTCTGTTTTATTTCCTGCGCGAAAGTCAATACAGCAAGACAGAATAACGATATCGATGAAATTAATGCGATAAACCTGTTAATTCTTTTTTTACTCACAGCGGATTCCTCAATTGAAATTTATTTTCCGTTTAATATATTGGTATTTTTTTTGTAAAAATCAGAAATAATCGCAACAGCTTCTTCAGTTTCTTCCACAATTTTAAACAGTTTCAAATCGTCCTCAACTATTTTGCCATCTTTGAGCATTACGTTCACAATCCATTCATACAACCCTTGCCAGTACTTTTTGCCAATCATAACTACAGGGAACTTATCGATTCTTTTTGTTTGAATCAGAGTTATCGCCTCGAAAAACTCGTCCATTGTGCCGAACCCACCGGGCATGATGATAAACCCTTTGGCGTATTTGACAAACATTACTTTCCGTGAGAAAAAATAGCGGAACTCAACCAGAGTTTTCACAAACGGATTAGCTTTCTGCTCACGAGGTAACATAATATTCAATCCGATAGATTCGCCCCCAGCTTCGCTTGCGCCTTTATTTGCCGCTTCCATGATACCCGGCCCGCCTCCGGTAATTACCGCAAACCCTTCTTTCACAAGCAGTTTACTCACTTCCACTGTTTTAATATAATATTCGTCGTCTGGTTTTGTTACTGCCGATCCGAATATCGATACCGCCGGCCCCAAATTGGCGAACAGCTCGAATCCATCGACAAATTCCGACATTATCCTGAAAATCCGCCATAAATCGTTATCAATGGTTTTCCTGAACATTTTCTTTTCCTCCATCCGTTACCGAAAAAAATTTTTATTCCAAACCTGTTATATTGATTTCGGTAAAAATGGGTTTTTATTTATATAAAGCAATCGCCGATTAAAGTATTTATGGATAAATAACTCAAACATTAAACCTGAATTCGATTATATCGCCGTCCTTGACTTTATACTCTTTTCCCTCAAGCCGTACAAGCCCTTTGGACCTTGCGGTGACATAGCTGTTGCCCGAATCCACAAAATCTTTGTAAGCCAGCACTTCCGCGCGTATAAACCCCCGGGCGATATCGGAATGGATTTTGCCCGCCGCTTCTTTTGCGTTTATCTCCGATGGAATTTCCCATGCTTTTACCTCATCGGGCCCGACGGTGAAAAATTCTATTCGGTTTAAGAGTTTATAGGCGGATCTGATAAACAGGTTGAGAGCCGGTTCTTTTATATTCAGTTCTTCAAGAAATATTTCCCTGTCCTCATCGGATAACTGCGATATTTCCATCTCCAGTTTGCCGCAGAATTTGATGTGCATGATACCGTTGCGGTCGAGTTTATCCTGTGCCGGCCCGGTATCGGCGGTATCGGATTCGGATTCGCCGGTATTGAATACGATTATCACCGGTTTTTGCGATAAGAACTGGAACCCGCGGAACAGTTTGTTCATCTCCTCGTCGAATTCTATAAGACGGATTGGTTTTTCTTCCTCAAGGCAATCTTTAAATTGTTTGAGGTATTCCAATTCCTTGATATTTTCTTTTTTGTTGCGTTTTAGTTCCGCGTCGATTTTTTCTATTCGTTTTTCAACCAGGGCGAGATCCTCAAGTATAAACTCGCTCAGCAGGTTATTCAAATCGCGCAACGGATCCACATTTCCCGACGGGTGAATCACCTGCGCGGATTTAAACGCCCGTATGACAACCGCCAGCATATCCAGTTCCTTGATTGCCTGCAGGTCAAACTCACTTCGCCCGTCATCTTTTTTCTTGCATCCGATATCTACAAAAGCCATCTCCGCATAACTTACTTTCTTCGGTTTATAGACCGAATCGAGGTAATCCACGCGCTCGTCGGGTACTTTCACCACACCGAGATGCGATTCTATTTTATCCTGGGAATATCCTTTTACATCCATGTTCAGTTTTGTAAGAGCGTTAAACACTGTAGTCTTTCCGCTTTGCGGAAGTCCGATTAACCCGGCTTTCACTTTTCCTCCTGACCTATTATTTTATTATTGCGATATTTAGGGTTTCCGTATAAAAAATCAATTAAAAAAACAGGATGCGAAGCATCCTTACAAAAAGTTTTTGTTTCTTTTTTCAAAAAGAAAAAGTCTTTTGCCTTTATTATTAGATCAATAATCAACAAAATCGGATTTTTTCCAAACAAGTATAATTGTGATCAAAGGCAATTTTGTAAAGCAAACTGCAAAAAAGGCTCATTTTAATTGTCTGATTATAGACATAAACATATATTTGTTCAAACAAAATTAATTCTATCTTGAATCTATCCCCATATTTTTAATTAATTACTATATATTGTATACTAATATAATTTTTTCACACAATGTTGTGTTTTTTATTGACTTAATATTATCCCGTCATGATATAAATAGGTCATAATATATGGCATAAAAACAATTGAATCTGATTTAAATAAAAAAACAGGGGGTATTATGGCAACAGCTGTAAAGCAAAACGAACCTAAAGTTCAAAAAGAACAGATCTCACTCACCGAAAACGCGCTTAAGGTGCTTGAGGCAAGGTATCTGAAGAAAGAGAACGGATCTATCTCGGAGACGCCTGAGGAACTTTTCATGCGTGTCGCTTCAGTAGCGTCAGACGCGGAACGCAAGATATTAAATATCGATACCGATTTGGCGGAAGAATACAAGATCAGGTTTTATAACATGATGGTAACAGGGAAGTTCATGCCGAATTCGCCGACTTTGATGAACGCGGGAAGGTCGATGGGAATGTTGAGCGCGTGTTTCGTTTTGCCTATTGAGGACAGCATAGACGGTATTTTCTCAACGATAAAAAATACCGCACTGATCCAGAAAGCCGGAGGCGGAACCGGATTTGATTTTTCCAACCTTCGCCCCAATGGCGACCTTGTCAACAGTTCCGGCGGTTCAACTTCAGGCCCGCTTTCTTTTCTCAAGGTATTTTCCGAAGCGACCGAAGCTATCCAGCAGGGAGCGTTCCGCAGAGGTGCGAACATGGGGATCATGAGCATAAATCACCCTGACATAGTTGAGTTTATACGCGTTAAGGAAGATTTAACAAAACTCACCAACTTCAATTTGTCCGTAAGCGTAACCGAACCATACATGAAAACGCTGAAAGAAACACCGGATGCTCAACATATGGTTACAAACCCGAGAACCGGTGAATCGTATCCGCTAAAACACAAAGACAAAAAAGACGCATACTGGACAGTAAAAGAATTATTCGACCTGATAGTAAACCACGCGTGGTCAACGGGTGAACCCGGCATAATATTCATCGACCGCATAAACAGGGATAACCCGACTCCCCAGTTAGGCAGGATCACCGCCACCAATCCATGCGGGGAACAACCGCTTCTTCCATACGAGGCATGCAATCTGGGAAGCATCAACGTCGGTATGTTTGTCGGGTACAAAAACAATAAACCTTATTACGATTTCAAGGAACTCAAGGAAACCGTGCATCTATCTACCCGGTTTCTCGATAATATTATCGATGTCAACAAGTACCCGTTGCCCGAAATCGATACCATGTGCAGGGGCAACCGCAAAATCGGGCTCGGCATTATGGGGTTCGCCGATGCGTTGTACAAGATGAACATACCTTATAATTCCGATGAAGGGCTTGAACTTGGCGAGAAGATTATGCAGTTCATCAACGATGAAACACACAACGCATCCGAACAACTCGCCGCGGAAAAAGGCGTTTTCCCCAACTGGAAAGGAAGCGTATGGGATAAACTTTACCAGCGCAACATGCGAAACGCCGCAACAACCACTGTTGCTCCCACAGGCACAATCAGCATTATCGCCAATTGTTCCGGCGGAATAGAGCCTTTATTCTCGCTGGCGTTTTACAGAAACGTTCTCAACGGCCAGAAATTAGTTGAGGTAAACGAGATTTTCGCACAAGTAGCGAAAAAACGCGGTTTTTATTCCGAAGAACTGATAAACGAACTCGCAAAAGGACGGTCGCTTGAAACGTTCCCGGAGGTTCCTGAAGATATAAAGAAAGTTTTTGTTACCGCGCATGATATTACACCTGAATGGCACATAAAAATGCAGGCGTCGTTTCAACGCCATTGCGACAGCAGTATCTCAAAAACCATAAATTTTTCTCACGACGCCACAAAAGAAGACGTGGAGAAAATATACCGGCTCGCGTTTGATTTCGATTTAAAAGGCGTAACCGTTTATCGCGACGGGTGCCGTATGAACCAGCCTATGACTCACGATAAAAAGAAAAAAGAGGAATCCAAAAAAGAAACCGTGAAAGGCCCCATTTCACCTATTGCCGTACCGGAGATAATGTCGTGCCTGCGTATCCGGCAGAAAACACCGTTTGGAAACATGCACGTAAAGATTTGCGTAGAACCGAAATCAGGGCTTGAGAGAGAAGTTTTCGCACAGTTAGGCAAAGGAGGCGATGTCGCCAACTCCGACCTTGAGGCAATCTGCAGAATGTTGTCTCTGTTTTTGCGGTGCAACGGATCGCTGAAACTCGCTCTCCGCCAACTTGAAGGTATCGGCTCGAGCCTGAGCGTGCCGAGCAAAGACGGCAGAGTAATGTCGCTCGCCGACGGGTTATCGAAATCAATAAAAAAATATCTGCTCGCAAAAGAAATGTTCGGGTTGCAAAACCTTCTGCTCGGCAACGCCGATCTGAGCCAGCTCGAAAACCATCACGAATGGAACCATGACAATACCGGCCATACCGGCGGCGCGATAAATAACGTATTCAAACTAAAATGCCCCGAATGCGACCAGGAACTCAGGTTCGAGGAAGGTTGCGTAAAATGCCATAGTTGCGGATACTCGCAATGCTGAAAAAGGAGATTGATCCAAATGAATGAATTTATAAAAAAATGGTGTGCAAGGCACAGTAACCCGTACAACGCTGTTCTCCACGCTATAGGTATACCCGCGACAATTATCGGCGTGATCATGTTTTTTTATCTGAAATTCCTGCTGGGGTTCGGGCTGATATTTTTCGGATACGTGCTTCAGGTTGTAGGGCATATATTTGAGGGAAGCGAAGTCGGCGAGGTTATGCTTATAAAAAAAATCGGGGAAAAACTTTTCTCTAAAAAATAGTTTTCGTGTTTTTCTATAATTATTTAAACAACGATTAAACAGGGAAAATTTAAAAGTTTTCCCTGTTTTTATGAAAAAAACGGAAATCCATATTTAACCGCCTACCCACAGGTTAATTGCGAAAAAAAACATTAAATTTCCATATCATAACCTGCGAGTTTTGCATAATCAAAACTGCGTGGCAAACTTAAAACGATTGGAATTTGAATTGCCACAGCTCCTTTGAAACCTCTTATTATCATATTAAAAAATATTATTGCATTTATAATGGGCAAATAAAGATGCCATCATCTTTTATGGAATCCGTTGTAATAAAATATATAAATTTAATACTACGAGTCTATTTATTAGATAAACAAAATATTGCCGCTAACACTTATACAACCTCAGATAACGCTATCATAATATGAGATGATGCCCCTTATAATATATCATTACGCATAATATATTGTATGTGAATAATTTGCGTAATACATACATATATGTTACATATTATATAGGACAAAATTTGTGATTTTAAACAAATCATTTTTTTTAATTCATGGAAAAGGAGATTATTATGATGAAACTGGCCAAGCTGTTAACGATCATATCCTTACTGTATATACCCTTAGCGTTAAAAACAGCGGATGGAGCGGAATTTCGGATTAATACATACACCACAAGCCAACAGACAAATCCCTCGCTTGCTTATGACGGGACAAATTATTTGGTTACCTGGATGAGTTACGGACAGGGTGGTAGCGGTTACGAAATATACGGTCATTTTATAGACAAAAGCGGGGCGGCAATAGGCTCAGATTTCCGGATCAATTCATACACAACAGGCGATAAATATGATCCTGCGCTTGAATATGACGGAACCAATTATTTAGTTACCTGGAGCAGTAACGGGCAGGATGGAAGTTATTATGGGGTATACGGACAATTAATTAGCACAAGCGGGGCAAAAGTCGGATCGGAATTCCGGATTAATACCCATACGGCAAGCGACCAGCATAATTCTGCTCTTGCCTGTGACGGCACAAATTACCTGGTTACCTGGATGAGTAACAATCAGGACGGTAACAATTATGGAATATACGGACAAATGATTGGCACAAACGGGGCAAAAGTCGGATCGGAATTCCGGGTTAATACGTATACGGCAAGTTGGCAGGAGTTTCCCGCGCTTGCGTATAACGGTACCAATTATCTTGTTACGTGGTGTGGCAATGGACAGGCTGATGGATGGGGTGTATACGGCCAACTAATCAATAAAAGCGGTACGAAAGTGGGATCCGAATTTTTAATTAACACATATTTGGACAATTACCAATGGTATCAGTCAATTGCGTCGGACGGTAACAATTTTATGGTTGCCTGGTGTGGCCAAGGACAAGATGACGGCAGTGGAGTTTATGGTCAGCTAATTGGTGAAAACGGTACGAAAATCGGTTCAGAGTTCCTGATTAATACATATATCACAGGCTCCCAATATAATCCATCGCTTGCATATGACGGTACAAATTACCTGGTTACATGGCATAGTTTAGGACAAGATGGCAGTGATTACGGCATATTCGGGCAATTGTTCGACAAAAATGGTGATAAAATTGGGTCGGAGTTTCAGCTTAACACGTACACAACAGGCATCCAGTCTTATCCATCGGTTGCGTCGGACGGCACGAATTTTTTAGTCGCGTGGATGAGCGATGGACAGGACGGAAGCAATAATGGAATTTACGGCGAATTTGTTAAAGGGAACAATCCTGTTCCGGAACCATTATCGGTTATACTTCTGGGATACGGTCTGTTATTATTGAACCGCAGGTTTGCGTCACGCAATTAACCCATTTTAACCCGTAAAAAGGGATTGGATTACCGTTTATCCGGTGATTCAATCCCTTTTTTTATCGTATCTTTCCCTTTATTTTTTATGATTATACCTCTTGGGAATAAACTTATTATCAGTAATATCTGTTAGTTCAGAAGTAGAAAAAACGCGCTAACATTAACTAATAGAAATAGAAAATGTTTCATACGGTTATTGCGAAGAAAACAATCGGGCAGGAGATAATCCCCTGCCCGATTGTTTTATTATATGTGTGAAAATTATAGTTTTGCGATCAGATTTTTTATTTCTTCCTGAATTTCCTTTGTTTTTTTCCAGGTCTCTTTCACAAACCCATCTTCAGATGCCGGTGAATGAGCTTCGGAATAATCAGGTATGATGGAAGCTCCGCGTTTATCATCCTTTTCTTTGGATTCCTGAACGCATTCGGCGATCTTTTGTTCCATACCCGATAAAATATTCAGGCAATCCGCGACCGATTTTCTCGTAAGCTCCTGCAGAAGAACGTTTTTCTCGTGATCCCATCGAGAGCACCCGTTGAACGAAGCAGCGGATTGACTCAGAAGCGATTTCGCTTCGCCGATTCTGCCCGATCCGTCAAGTTCTTTGACCATCTTTTTCAAACCGCACAAAGCATAATACTGGATATAAAAGGTATAAGCCTCTATTGCGCTTACCCTGCTTTGTTCTGTCATGTAACTTTTGCCGAGCCCTTTTACTTCTTTGCTGGTATAAACTTCTTTTCCGCAAGCGCTCTGGAGCCGTTTTCTGGCACTAACCATCAGATCGACTATTTCCGGGCGGAACACCTCGAATACGAGTTTGGACCGTTTGGCTTTGTTGCGTTTCATGTATTTGCCTTCGTTGCGTTTTATGGTATAGATGTTATCCGATAAAACCCAGCCGGGCATAAGCTCGTTATAAGCCGGAGATATATTCGGGTACGATGTTGCCGGTGTATTCATCAGCGAGAACGGGAACTCCATTCTTTGCGGGAGCGCGCTTACGCCGGTAGCGATAATCGAGTACGGCGCTTTGGAATAATCCGACGGGAACTTGATATTGACGCCGAGCCCGTAAAACAGCCCTTCACCCGCCCATAGTTCCTGGTCAGGTGCTTTTGATGTGTGGTTCGAGCCAACATTGGCGCCGTATCCGATATTCCCTTTTCCTTCGGGCCAGTATGCCGCAATAAGCAGTGACTGGTGATGAAACCCGACAAACGGGCCTACCAGACACGCGGTAACTTCGCCTTCGGCTATCCCTGTATTCGGGCCGATAATCGAATCGGTAACTTTGCCGTGACGTTCAACATGGGAATGTTCGGTCAAAGCAGAATTGGTTACTATCGCCATGGAAGTAACTTCTGTTCCCCACTGGATTATGGCTTTTTTCACGTACGCGCCGTCGGAAATCTCGGTTTTCTCATTGGTTAAACTGTAGATTGTGGCGTCCTGAATAAGAGTGGTGTTGTCGATATGCGCCCCTTCGCCGATATACGCGTTTATGATTTTCGGGCAGTTGGAAATAACCGCGTTTGAACAGATCGTGCCCCTGTCGGATGACGCTTCGGCTTTATATTTCTCGACCAGTTCATTATACTGTGAGATGAGTTCTTTATTTTTTCTCGATGTAGCGATTTTTGAAGCTATTTCGATAGTAATTTCAGGATAAATAAGCACTTCACGCCCGCCGGTTTCTATCGCGATAGGCAATTCACTGCCGATACCGAACGATGATGCGCCTTTCATGGCGAGTGTTCCGGTATTGAATATATTCGCTCCGGAATGAACGCGGTAACCGCATAAATTTTTCGCGTCAACGATGGTTACGTCGTCCAATATTTCGCATGAGCATATCATGCTAGTCGCTAATCCGAACCATATTGTTTTCCCATTGATTTCCTTATATCCTGACATTCTGCCGATATACGTTTCACCGGCAAGATAACAGTTGTATATGTTATCGGGTATAAAGTTTTGGGCAACGGTGATTTTGGTCCAGTCGCACGAATAGTTTCCGTTTCGTTTGAGAGCATCTATTTCGTCTTGAGTAAGGTTTCTTCCGCTAATTCGGTTTTTGTTGTCTTTGGCGGCTTTGATGACCGGCGATTCGGCAATCGCTTTCTGGAGTTCCTGAAGAACTGTTTCCTGAATTACGTTAGTTTCTGGCATTTGTGCCTCCAAAATTGGTATGGTTTGAGAAAAACCGTCCTCTGGACACAATCTGCATACAGAGGACAGTTTTTTAATTATAAACATAAATTGTAATAAAATCAATTATGCGGCAAAAACTTTTGTTAATTTTGACGCGGCAGCTTCGTCTACGATTATTATCGAGTTAGAATGTTTGCGTAAAAACGATGCTGGAACATCCTCTGATACAGGGCCCTCGACGGTTTTAAATATTGCATCGGCTTTTGATGTTTTGTCGGCTATGAGAACAATTTCTTTTGCTTCCATAATTGTACCGACACCCATTGACAACGCTTGTGTAGGAACGTCTTTAGGATCTTTGAAGAACCTGCCGTCGGAATTGGCTTTGATTGTGTCTTCGGTTAAATCGACTATTCTTGTTCTTGAATTTTCAGGCGATCCGGGTTCGTTGAACGCTATGTGTCCGTTGCCGCCTATGCCTAAAAGCTGCATATCGATCCCGCCTAACGATTTGATCAACATTTCATAAGCTTCGCAGTACAGTTTCGGATCTTTTGCCACTCCATTCAATACGAAGGTATTTTCTTTTTTGATATTAATGTGGTCAAACAAATTTGTGTTCATGAAATACCTGTAGCTCTGATCATGTTCGCCTGGGAGGCCGAGGTACTCGTCGAGATTAAATGTGATCACCTTTGAGAAATCAAGGCCATCCTGTTTGTGCATGCGGATAAGTTCCTGATACATTTTTACAGGTGTTCCGCCTGTAGCTAACCCTAAAATACAATTTGGTTTTTTAAAATAAGTTCCGCGAAAATTTCTGCCGCCTTTTTGCTCATGTCCTCGGATGTTCTCGTAACGATTACTTTCATCTTTACTAACTCCTTTCCATGTTTTTATTTTTTTTTGGCTACCCCAAAACAATTTATTGGAGTTACAGATACTATTTTCTAACCATCTTTAATTAAACCCGTTATAAACAATCAAAAAACAACGTTTTATTATATTACACCCTATCTAATATCATACTCTTATATGTATATATATTTATACCATTTCCGATATTTTCAGACCTTTTTTATGGTGAGCGACATATAATCATGATTCTGAGCTATATATAATAATTAACACATCTTTGTGATGTTATCAAATAAAATATTAGTATGATTAAAAAAAAGTATGATAATACACTTTATCCGATCTTTTTTTGATAGTTTTATTCTTATTTGATATTTCTTTATTATATATGCTTGTCTTTTTTATATGGTTTATACGATATTATGAATATTTCTATATTGCTAATAATGTTTATACATATATATCCCTTATGACATATATATGTTTTTATGAAAGTTTTATAAATTTATTGACGGGTAAAAGCGAAGGGAATAAAACAATCCAGCGATTATTATATTTGTAGAGAATAAATATGTTTTTACTGTATTTAGGCAATAAACCACTACGATTATTCCTATATACTTTTTAATAACCGTTTATGTATTCATAATTAAATAATTCGCTAAAATCTCGAATTATTTTGCATGAATACTTCAACCTCTTTTCATTTATGATTATATATTATGTCAAAGATGGTATTGAAACAGCCATCATATTAAGCTATTATTGGGTAAACCGATAATTTATAGTGTTAATAAAAATAAATAACCGATTAGATGTTTCCATGCGTAATTTTTCAATACCCGCGCTTATAGCGGCATTTCTTAGTGTGTTAATTTTTGCCGGGTTGAATCTTATTCAGCTTGCCGGACAGGAAACTGTATTTCCACTCAATAAATTCCGTTTCCGGATGGATTACACGGATTTCCGTATAGCCGGGAATAACTATCTCGAAGGGAAAAGCATCTACCGCGCACAACGATATGTGGCTCCACCTGCTTCAGCGGTATTACTTTCGCCTTTAGGATATTTTAAGTATAGATCGGCAAACGCTGTTTTATCATGCCTGATTATCCTTTCCATATGCGGCACAATAATATTGTCTACAGGAACTTTTTTTCGCTTCGGCAACAATGGTTTCGGCAACACATACAGGTTTAATATATATATACTTATATTAAGTTTAGTTATAATGTTCTCTCTAAGTTACCCGTTTTATTTCCTTTTTGAGCGGGGCAATGTTGACTGGCTGGTTCTTCTCTTGTTCTGGGCGGGAATATATCTTCTTTCGCGGGACAAAGATATTATCGCGGGGATATTTATGGGATTATCTGTATGCGTAAAAGTCTATCCGGTAATAATAGCCATACCTTTAATAATACACAAAAAATGGAAAACAGTATCAGGCATGGTTATTTCCTTTATCGCGTTATTTCTGATCTGCCCGTCTTTATGGGCAGATTATTTCCATTCGTTATTTTTAGGCAAAAGAACGGTTTATTTCAGGGCAGACGAGAACGTCAGCCTCGCCAATACATTGTTTTATATATTTAAAATGACAGGATTACATTTTGAACCAAATAGTATAATATTATGCTCCGGTATCCTTTACGCTATATTTTTATCTATATTATCCATATTTATGTATATTAATAGGAGCAGGTTTTCCGTAATAGAGCTCATTACGCTCATGATTCCCTTTTTTATGATGATTCCAAGCACGGCATACGCTTACGAAGCTGTTTTTATTCTGTCTATGATTCCTTATTATTGTGTGTTATACAAAGATATCATATCTCACAGATACACAGTTATATGTATAGCAGTATGTGTTGTCGCGTCGATAACACAGGCGCAGGTTATAGTAATGGAAAAATTATCAGGTTCGCAATGGTTTCATTTTATCCCATCGCTGGGGGTATTTATTCTCGGAGTAACCAGTATTATGATAATTGCCGGATTAACCGCCGTAAAAAAAGATAAAACTACAGTTTAAAGTTTTCTAATAAGTTCATAAACATTCTGTGCTGTAGAACAATTGAGTATTTTTGAGCAGGTTTCCTCGTTTTTAAATACCAGAACAAGTGCGGACAGTATTTTCAGGTATTCCTTGTGCATTAACGGCGCGCTGATAATCATTACCACAAACCTTACGGGTTTACTGTCGATACTTTCGTATTCAATCGGATTTTTCAGTACCGCGAACGCCAAATAGAATTTATCCGATTCCTCAATACGAACATGCGGTACGGCTATTCCTTTGCCTATACCTGTACTGAGTATTTTTTCGCGTTCCACGATCTTCTGGTATACGATATTTTTATCGAGTTTTATTTCAGGGCTGAATTCAATCAGATCGATCATTTTGTACAGAAGTTCCCATTTATTAACCGCCTGAAGTATAGCGATATTGTCGGCGGTTAGGTAATCGGATAATTTAATCATATAAAAAACTCCTTATCAGATTTTTCGATCAAATAAATATAAGAAAGTTAGTTTCGCCAAAAAATATAATTTCCGAGCGACATAAATAAATACTGGTACCGGTACGAAATACGTATTTATCTAAATTAATATTTTAAAGTCGTTTTAAGTTTTTACGTTACGATAAACAATTATTATTTTAACAAACAAGAACTGTATTGTTTTACTATAAACAGAAATTTTTTTAGAAATAAATTTTAGTATTTATTACAATAATTTATAATGATAGAAAAACTTGGAAAATGCGAGGTTTTTTATGAAACATCTGTTTAGAATATTGCTTCTTGTATCAATATCATTGCTTATATGGTGGAAATTTTCGGTAAATGTCCCTTTTTTATGGGATGACGACGGTATAATAAAATCCAATCCGTATATCGGTTCATTAAAAAGCGTTAAATATTTGTTCGATAAGAATTACTTTATCATATTCAACGAACTTTCATACAGGCCGGTAGTAACTCTCAGCCATATTCTGGATAACGCTTTTATAGTCAAGAATTCCTCATTAAATCATCTCACGAATCTGATTTTTCATATACTGAACGCGGTTCTTGTTTATCTTATTCTGGTCAGGCTTTTTGGCGAGAAGAAGCTTTTCCCGGTTGTCTGTGCGGTTTTTTTTGCCGTAAACCCTTTGCATATTGAAACTTTGGGTATAGCCGCCTTTCGCGATGATATTCTGATGACGTTCTTTTTCCTGCTGGCGTTTCTGTATTTTCTGAAGTTTCATGTAAAACCGCGATTCGGTTACTCATTATTGGTCGGTATATTCTTAATTTTGTCTTTATTCTCAAAAGAAACCGCTCTGATATTTTTGCCGGTAGCGTTTTTCTCGGATATTCTTATTTTCAGTTCGCAGGAAAAAAAGAATTATATTGGGAAATTCGCAATTTATATGATGATAGCGATTGTCGGAGTTATATTTCTCACGGTTCGGTTCTGGTTTATGATGAACCCGGAAGAAAGCATATCCGGCTACACTTATTTTGTGTCGCGCATCCCGGTTTACTACAGACCGGTTATAGCGCTGGCGACGGCGTTTCGGTTATGCCTGCTCCCGGTTAACCTGATTTTCGATTACAACAACAGAAACACCCTTACTATGCTCGCGTCTCAGGGGATAATAATCATTTTGTTTATATCTTTGTTCTGGAAAGCGTTCCTGCATGATAAAATAATGAAGTTCGGGCTTTTGCTGGCTCTGCTACCCCTTATACCGATACTTGGTTTGTACCCGATAGAAAACTTTTTCGCCAACCGTTACGTTTATCTTCCGCTGTTCGGGTTTTCGATAATAATTGTGCGCGGTTGTTTTCTTTTAATCCATAATTATCATGAACTGGTTACGGTTCTGGTTACGCTGATATTGAGCATATCGCTGTTTTCGCTGGCAGGCAAATCTTATTTTTCTTCGGATGAAGTTTTCGCCCAGAAACTTGTCAACGATTCATCGTATAACTACAAGGCGCTGAATTATCTGGGTACAATAAGCCAGCAGAACAGGGATCTGGAAACCGCCCAATTGTATTATGAAGAATCGGTGGCGGTTAATCCCAACTATTATGAAGGTTGTTATAACTTGTCAAGCATCCACCTTATCAACAAAGAGTTTGAGCAAGCGCACAAATACGCGGTACGGCTTACCCGCATGAACAGTTACCGGTCCGACGGATACCGTCTTTTAGGTGATATCATGTTAGCGCAGAATAACGATGAAGGTGCAGTCCAGTATTATTCCAGGGCAATAGAAAAAAACCGGTTTGATCTTGATGCCAGAAATAATCTCGGTACTTTGCTTGAAGCTAAAGGGTTGCTCGATGAAGCGGGCAGGATGTATTCTTCGGTACTGGAGCTAAGCCCGAATTTTGATGTGGCGTGGTCGAATCTGGGTAATATTGCCATTAAAAGAATGGATTATCAGGCGGCGGTAAGAGATTATCACGAAGCGTTGAAAATCAATCCGGCAAATGCCGTTTCATGGTATAATCTCGGCAACGCGTATTATAATTTGAAAAATTATAAAGAGGCTAAAGAATGCTATACGCGCTCGCTTGAACTTAACCCTTCCTCACCGGAAGCGATGTATAATCTGGCAGTGTTGTATATGCAGACCGGCGATAGATCGTCCGCCATAGCGATTTTGAAAAAATACGTTGCCGCCAACCCTCAGGATACCGAAGCGAAAAAACAGCTTGAGGCTCTGCAGAAATAAACCCGAAATACATAAGCAATGAAGGAATTGCCTGTAAATCGTTGCGTTTTAAACTTTATCATAATCCTGACACAATATTTTTTCAGAAATACAATATGCTTTTGTAATTCTGTCATTCCCGCGAAAGCGCGGATCCAGATAAAGAACTAATTATATATCAAAATGATATATTGATTAATGATTGGATAATTAAAAACCTTTTTCTTTTTGAAAAAAGAAACAAAAACTTTTTCTACGGATGCTTCGCATCCTTTTTATCTATACCATCATTCGCGCGAAAGCAGGAATCCATTACCCGGCAAGATTATTCTCCATATTGATCCATTCGATTATTTCTTCGGGTATTTCTTCCAGAGGAAGAACTTTATGAACGGCGTCAAGTTTTACCGCTTCTTTGGGCATCCCGTATACAACACATGTTTGTTCATTTTGTGCAATGGTAAATGCGCCTGCTTTTTTCATGTGAAGCAATCCCCTGGCACCGTCACTGCCCATGCCTGTAAGAATGATTCCCACAGCGTTTTTTCCGGCACACTTTGCTGTCGAATCGAAAAGTACGTCAACCGACGGTTTCTGGCGACATACTAGCGGACCGTCTTTCACCTCAACATAATACTCATCCGCGCTTCTATTAAGGAGCATATGATGATTTCCGCGCGCTATCAGAACCAAACCGGGTTCAACCAAATCGCCGTTTTGAGCCTCGCGCACTTCCAATTGACTTATTTTGTCAAGACTTTCCGCAAACGATTTCGTGAATTTTTCAGGCATATGCTGGGCAATCAGCACACCGGGAAAAACCGGCGGCAACATCGGAATAATTTTTCTTAATGCTTCCGTACCTCCTGTTGAAGAACCTATGGCGATAATTTTATCTGTTGTTTTAGCTATAGAATCAGTTGTGTAAAATGGTTTTACATTTTTTCTATTTTTTTTGGAAAAAAACTTGTATTTCTCCTGAACGACGGTTCTGATTTTATCCGCGAGAAGGCTAATCGGTTCGCTAAGTTCATATGAATCAATGAATCGCGGTTTATTGACTGTTTCTGTCGTCGCGAGTTCGATAAATCTCAGGGCTGTTTGGTATCCGGAATCGGTGATTGAGCCTATAATTATCACTGGCATAGGATGATATCGCATGAGTTTCTCCAGAAACGTTATCCCGTCCATTCTGGGCATTTCGATATCAAGGGTAATGACATCAGGTTCCAGTTTGACTATTTTGTTTCTGGCGATATAAGGGTCTATTGCGGTCCCGACAACCTCTATTTCAGGGTATTTCGCAAGTTCGAGCGACAAAATATTCCTTGTCACGGCAGAATCATCTATTATAAGCACCTTAATTTTATTTTTATCCATAATACGTACTTTAAATCTTTCTGTATATAGCCGGAGCAACGGGTTTCATATGCAAATTTGTTCCTATCAGGCTTTCGGAATGGCCTATAAACAGGTAACCACCGGGCTCAAGGTATCGGTAAAACTTGTTGACCAGTTTTTCCTGAGTCTGTTTATCGAAATAGATCATGACATTGCGGCAGAAAATAATGTCGAATTTCCCGTTGAATGGGAAATATTCGTCCATCAGGTTTAATCTTCTGAACGCGATTAAATCTTTCAGTTTTTGTGAAACTTCATAGACTATTCTCGAATCTTTAAACACTTTTGTAAAATATTTTTCAAGATATGTAAGCGGTATGATTCTGGTTTTTTCGCGATCGTATACTCCTTCTTTTGCCAATGATAACGCTGCTGTGGATATATCCGTAGCAAGAAGTTTCATATCCCATCCGGCCAAAGATTGAAAAAACTCGTGAATTATCATAGCTATAGTGTACGGTTCTTCCCCTGAAGAGCACGCGGACGACCATATACGTATCCGATTGGATTTCTGAGAGAGTTTTGTGCTTGTAATTTCCGCGAGAGCGGAACTGTATAAATATTTAAAATGTTGTTTTTCCCTGAAAAAAGAAGTAACGTTAGTGGAAATGGCGTCAAGCATTTTCACAATCTCTTCTCCGGTAGAATCCGCCATCAAATATTCATAATAATCGCGAAACGATTCAAGGCGCAAAAACTTGATTCGTTTCATCAACCTTGCTTTCACGAGTTCTTTTTTGTTGTCGCCGAGATTGATTCCGCTTCTGTCGTATATGAATTTAGCCAGCAGATTGTATTCTTTATCCGTTAATGAGATTGTATAGTTTGAAATCAGGTCCATAACTTTTTGTTTTACCTTATATTAAATCGAGTTCTTCTTTTGTTTTTTTTCTCAACCATACTCCGGCACAGGATTTGATTTTCGATACAAGTACAGACTTTACCACATCCAGGCCATTGTAGAGTTGAAGTTCTTCTTTATCAATAATTTCTACCGCGCCGATTTTTCTCGCCTGTTCGCGTAATTTACTATCTTTTTGCGCAACGGTACTTATGATTATCACCGGTTTGGGTGCGTACTGGATAATTTTTTTCAGAAACGTTATGCCATCCATTTTCGGCATGATTATATCGAGGCAGATCACATCAGGGTCGAATTCCAGAAGCATTTCGCGCGCTTCATATGGATTGGACGCTCCGCCGACAACCTCGATTTGCGCGTCTGCGCTAATCGCTTTTCTTATTATATCCCTGATAGTTGGAGAATCGTCGACAATCAGGACTTTGATTTTTCGATCGTTAAAACTCTGTTTTTTCGCCTCGATTATTTTCGATTGGTTGGATTTCTCGATTTTTCTGACTTCAATTTCATTAGTCCAGTTTTTAAAATACAGTTTCCTGCCGAAATCACCGCCAATATTCTTGTTGATAACCGGTATTTTATAATGCTCAAGAATCTTGAAAGCGGTTACGATATTGTTCGCGCCAATACTTGTGCCCATGGATAAATGTCCGTTAACATTACCCCCTCCTATAACCGAAGCGGTAATATTGCGGATATTGCTGTCGTATGATAGCATCATGTCTATTAGTATGCTTGATGAGTAATCGCCGTGTTTTCCCGAAGGAGGTTCACCGTTTAGTGTTCTCGATAACATAAAATGGTTCATTCCGCCGAACCGATACATTTTATTATACAGGCATATCGATACGCATGATCCGAGCAACGTCGCTATTTCAGCGGGTTCTTTTGAGACATATAACTCACCGGGCAATAAATATACTTTTTTTGTTTCCATACTCTTATCTTTCAAGATATTTGTTCATAATGAATTCCCGCTACTGAATTTTTTAGGAAGCCTCAATATAAAACTTGTACCTTTGCCGTTTTGGGAATCGATATCGAAACATCCGCCCATTTTTGACAAATTCCGTAAAACAATATTTAACCCAATACCCCTGCCGGACAAATCGCTTAATTTTTTGCTTGTGCTGATGCCTTTCATAAACATAATGCCGATCAGGTCTTCTTTATTACTGGAATCCTGATTATCCTGAGTTAGTATTCCTTTTTCCAATGCAATTTTTCTTAACGCTTCAAAATCTATTCCCTGCCCGTCATCGGATATCTTAAGTGTGAACTCATATTTTGTTTCTGTTGCTTCAAGGTGAATTGTTCCGAGCGCCGGTTTTCCGTTTTTTATTCTTTCGCGCGGGGTTTCTATGCCATGATCAACACAATTTCTCACGATATGTATTAAAATCTGTTCAAGAAATTCGAGGTTAGCGCGATCTACCAGAATATCGTTGCCGCACGTGATTATTTGTATTTCTTTTTTACATGAATACGCTAATGAAAAAACATGTTGTTTTGTTTTTTCAAACAGGTTATCCAACGTTGAAAATTTCAGGTCCATTATTTTCCGTGTAAGTTTTTCGCCCAGCGACCTGAAACAAATCAGATTGCTTTGCAGCGCCGAAACAATTTGATCGGGAACATTGTGTTGGCTCAATTGCGTAACGGCGAAGATAAAACCTGTCTCTATTTTGTTCAGTTCTATAACTGTTGACAGGATATCGTCAATTTTATTTTCTTCAACGCGAAACGTATTTGGGTTCGATGGATAATCAGTATCACGATAGGTATTTTCCGCTAATCGATCTACTTTTACGATATCTTTGATTATTGAATTGTAGGTTTCGCGTATCAATCTCATCAGAAACGGTGTTATGTTTCCATCGTCTTCCTGAAAAGACTGCAGGTTATCTTTGATTTTTAGCGCGTGTGCTGACAGCTCTTTGTTATTGCGCGACAGAAACAGATCCGAGATATTATCCAGCGCGTTTATAAAATTTTCCGTTTCCTCGTATAATGGCGCCTGTTTTTCCGCTGTTAAAATATATTTCTCAATTTCAAGAATATACTCGGTTATATCGGCATCCTGGTATTTATACCGGAACGCGCTGTTTGTTTTTTTTATGAAACGTTCTTTTTTGCTGTTAGTTATGTAATCATTGATTATGCGGGTAAGGTTTTCTTCGGTTTCATTGAGTTCATTTATCCGGTTACCTGATTTTATATCGTGGATATTTTGCCCGATAATTCTCGCCCCTTCCCACACAATTTTTATAAAATCCTCATCGACCTGTATTTTACGGGTTGAGGCGAGTTCGAGCAATTCCTCCAGATAATGTGCAACTGATTTCAGCCGGTTCAAGTTAAATAGAGCCGAATTGCCTTTTATTGTGTGGAGTGTGCGGAATATAGATTCGATAACCTCGATATTATCGTTTTTGCTCTCAAGAATAATAATTTTTTCGTTTATTTCTTTCAGGCAATCTTCCAGTTCATTCAAGTAATTGATCAGAAAATTTGTTTTGCTTGACATTGCAGATCTCTTTCATGCCGGTTATATTAAATAACTAATGTTTTGCTAACCTTTTTTGACATTGCGACTATCGCGTTGATATCGAGAATCAACCCGACTTTTCCATCGCCAAGTATTGTGCCTCCGGCGATACCTTTTACATTTTTGAAATTTTCCCCTAAACTTTTTATAACCACTTGCTGTTGACCTATTAATTCATCCACAACCAAACAGCACCTGCCGTAATCCGAGTCCAGAATGCACCCGATCATATCCTCGATATTTGTTTTTGATGATTGCTGTTGGAATAATTCGCTTAATCGGATTATTTGATAAAGGTCGCCGTGCACGGTAATCAATTCGCCTTTGCCGTGAACGGATGAGACATTTTTCGAATCCGGTTTAATAAATTCAACCACAGAGAAAATCGGCGCGATATATCTTTCAGACCCGGCTCTCAAGGTAATTCCATCGATTATCGCCAGAGTTAAAGGGAGTTTGATTGTGAATGTTGTTCCTTTGCTTTTTGCGGACTCAATTTCGATTTTTCCCCTCAATTTCTCGATATTTTTCCTGACTACATCCATACCCACCCCCCGGCCGGATATATCGGTAACTTTATCGGCTGTGGAAAAACCGGGTTCGAAAATCAGGTTATGTATTCTGTTATCGTTAAGTCCATCGGAGTTGTTGATAAGCCCTTTTTTAATAGCGGATTCAATAATTTTCTCTTTATTCAGACCGCCTCCGTCATCTCTGATTTCGATAATGATATTTCCGCTTTCATGAAACGCTTTCAGCTCGATCAGCCCTTTAGGGTTTTTACCGGCGGATACCCGTTTTTCTTTTGCTTCAATACCGTGATCGACAGCGTTTCGCAGAAGATGCATTAACGGGTCGCCAAGGCTGTCGATAATGTTTTTATCGATTTCTGTATCTTCCCCGTATAATTTTATTTCAATATCTTTATCTACTTTGCTTGATACGTCTCTCACCAGACGCTGCATTTTCTGAAACAACGCACGGATAGGAACAAGTCGCATATTTATCGAAATATCCTGAATGTAGCGGATTATTCTTGTCAGTTCCCTGACATCGTTTACCAGCCTGTTGTCGGTACTGGTTGTGATGGTCTCGTTTTCAAGAACCTGCGCGCCTGTTATAACAAGTTCGCCGACCATATTGATAAGTGAATCGAGTTTATCAATGGCTATCTTTATGGTTTCCTCGGCAACGGCAGGTGGCTGTATCTCAGGTATTTTGCTGATTTCCCGCACTTCAGCGGCATTGCCCGATTCGGTACGGTTAACAGAGTTTGTTTCTATCAGGATTTCGCCCGATTTTTTGTGTTCGGTTTTTTGTGCCTGGTTTGGTAACGATTCGTTCAATATTTTGTGAATTGAGTTTATTGTTTCGGATACATCATAATAACCGCTTTTTAATTCGCCTTTGTTAGATACCTGTTCATGAAGCAAATCCAGAAGTTTCCTTGTTGAATCTATAGCTTCAAGAACGGCGTCAACAATATTTTTCTCTAAAGATAATGTACCTTTGCGGACATATTCCATCATTGTTTCGGTTTCATGAGTTAATCGGTTCATATCAAACAAATTAAGAAACCCTGCGTTTCCTTTTATCGTATGAAACGCGCGGAATATTTTATTTATATCCTCACTATTTTTTGTTGATGAATTGAATCCAAGCAACACATTTTCCGCGTTTGAGAGGTGATCTTTGGATTCAGATATAAATTCGTATAACAACTCACCATACTCTTCCATATCAAGAACCGGAATACATGGCGCGAATTCTTTTACCGGTTTATCTTCAGCTACATTATTTCCCGTTTTGGCGTTTATATCGCAAATGGTTTGGATTCTGATGCTTATTTCATTTGTGCTTAAATCAAGCCCGTTTTGCGGGTCGATAGATATCCGCGCGAATAATTCTTTTGTGATATCAACCACACTGCGAAGGATATCCTTTATTTCTTCATTTAGCGTTACTGATCCTTTTCTGACACCGTCAAGAATTTTTACCGTATCATGTGCCAGCTGGCTCAGGTTATTTATTCCAATAAACTTTGATTCGCTTTTTATGTTATGGAAAAACTTGAATAGATAATATATCGCAGTTTTATTTTCAGAACCCTGATTTGAATCCAATTCAAGCACGATCTTTTCTATTTCGGTTATGGCGTTTAGCGCCTCGCTGATAAAACATTTGATGTCTTTTAACTGTTCGTTGTCGTATTGCGGATAGTTTTTTTGTCCGGGACTGCCGGCAATACCCCGGAACAACCCTTCTATTGCCTCAATATTCCACAGTTCTTTGAAATGCGAGTTTTCGTAATCCAGATACTTTTTGAGCACGGATATACCGAACGACAATATTTCATATATGTTTTTTGTCTTATCGGAATTTTTGTTCTCCCTACATTCCTCAATATGCGAAACTATAAGGTTATAAATATTGTTTAGCATATTCAATTTACCTTTTTGCTCGGCAAGGCAAAAAGATTGCAGGTTATTCAGGAATTCTTTCAGACTATCCTGCACATTGGGATCAAGCATTACAAGCTCGGAAGATATTTTTTCGATCCGTTTTCTTAAATTATCAATATTCTGAGATTTTCCCATAAACAGCGGTTCCTATAAATATATAATAAATTACATATAAGTATATTAAATCAGCTAATTAATCATATCCGGCAATTCGTAATAAGTATTAATCAGCCAATAATAAATTTTTCCGGTACATCCACGGTATAATCAGCCTGAACTGAGTTTGCTATCTGAAAAATATGAATGTGCCGCGGGAAAAACGTGATTTTCCCGCGGCACCGAAGATTACTTATCCGTACCGATCTGGAACAAAACGTCTTCAGTCAGAACTTTATTTATATCGAGCAATATTTTCACTCTTTCTCCTACTTTGCCGATACCGATTATAAAATCGGTATGCACTTTAGTACCGAAACTTGGAGGTGGCTCAATATCTTTCTGCATTACATCAAGCACTTCGCAAACTCTGTCCACGATTATTCCGATAAGGATATCGCCTACATTTAAAACGATAACGCATGTTTCTTTTGTATAGTCGATGGCATTCATTCCGAATTTAAGTCTGAGGTCTGTTACCGGGATAACTTTGCCGCGCAAGTTTATAACCCCTTTGATATAATTGGGTACCTGAGGTACGGCTGTGATATCCATGAGCCCGATTATTTCCCTGACTTTAAGTATTTCAAGGCCATATTCTTCATTACCAAGAGCAAACGTGAGGTATTTGCCTTCCTGAGCAAGGTTTGTTTGCCCGTGATTCTGTTTTATGGTTTCGCTGGTCATCTTTTTATCTCCTATATTGAAAATAAGTTTTTTTAACCTATATAAATGAGATGGTTATTAGAATTCTTTAAACTCATTGTCATCAAAAGGAATTATGTCTTCAGGTTTTTTCGCTTGAGATGGTTTTTCAAATTCGGCAGATTTACTCGATGTTCGCGCAACCGCTAATGTTTTTTTCAAAGACGGTTTAATCTTTTTAGCGATGGATATGTTCTGGACAGACGTATTCATTCCGTTTGTTGATTTGGCAATACCTTCAACGATAGCAAGCAGTTCGTTTATAGTTCCTTTCAGTGTTTCCGCCTGAGACGATAATTCTTCCGCCGAAGACGCGCATTCTTCCGCGGCTGAAGCGTTTTGTTGTGTTACCTGATCCATCTGGCTGACAGCGTTGGTGACCTGTCCTATGCCTTCGGCCTGTTCTTTGCTTGCGGCGGCGATTTCCGATATAACATCGGCTACTTTTCTGGAGTTATCCATGATCCACTGGAGCGATTCTCCTGCTTTGTTGGCTATATCAGCTCCGGTTTTTGCTTTATTGATGCTGTTTTCGATAAGTTCCGCCGTATTTCTTGCCGCGTCGGCCGATCTTTTGGCGAGGTTTCTTACTTCTTCGGCTACTACCGCGAACCCTTTGCCGTGTTCGCCTGCTCTTGCCGCTTCTACAGCCGCGTTTAGCGCCAACAGGTTTGTCTGGAAAGCGATTTCTTCTATGGTTTTTATGATTTTGGCGATTTCATCCGACGAGCGGTTGATTTCATCCATTGCTTTTTGCATATCGTTCATGGCGCTGTTGCCCTGTTCGGCGGCCTGCCTTGCTTCCTGGGCAATCTGGTTAGCTTTTGTGGCGTTATCGGCGTTTTGTTTTGTCATGGAATTCATTTCGTCAAGCGAACTTGATGTTTCTTCAAGTGAAGCCGCCTGTTCTGTCGCTCCCTGCGATAGTTGCTGACTGGCCGTGGATACCTGTCCGGCCGCTGAGGCTGTCTGCTCTGATCCTTCGGTAAGGCATGATATCACTTTGTTTATAGGCCCGGTTATAGCTCTGGTTATTATAATGGCAAGCGATATGGCGACAATCGTGCCTATAATAAGGCCGATAATCAGAATTAATGAGGAAGCCGATAATGAATCGGCGGCATAATTCGATCGTTCTTTCATATTGTTCATTCCAAGTTCGGCGGTCGATTTTGACAACGCCAGAACATTGTTGCCGCAAACAAGACGTTTTTTAGCTAATTCGTCTCTTTCCTGCCATCCCGCTATAATTTTATCCACGCTATTGCTATAGATATTGCCGGAGTTGCGGCATTCTTCAATCATTTTTATGAATTTTTCCTGGCGGGTTACAGCCTTTATCTCATCGAGTTGCTGGTTAATCTTAGCCAGCATGTTTTTTGTTTCCGTGAACGATTTCAGGTCACGATTGAATTGAGATTTCCATGAATTCGCTATAATCAGGTTTAAAAGATCGATTATATCGTTGATTTTTGTAATTTTTTCGATTCGCTCTTCCAATCTTGGCAAATCAATATTCTCGGAAACTTCTTTTTTCAATTCGTCTGTCTGCCCGTTCAGGTACTGGTAACACGATTCCATAAACTTTTTCGACGCGGCTTCGCCCTCAGAACGCAGGCTCGCAAGATCATTAGTTATTTTTTCAGTTTCAGTTAACAACTGCTCGTATTCAAATACCGATTTTTCAGCATTTTCCGCAGATTCCTTAAGTTTCGCCAACCGGACAGATGAACTTCCATGATCTTTAGCTTCCCGCAAATATTTTTCCAGATCACTAAAATTTTTTCTACTCAACTCTAAAAATTCCTTATCATCTGTAAACGCATATCCACGAATATTGAACATTGTTTCCAGTGTAGTACGCTCAATATTATTAGCTATAGCTAACTCAGGTATATTTTCTTTTACCAGAATGGATGTTATCTGCTGAACATTTTTCATATTGAAAACTGCAATCCCTCCTAACACCACCGATATGAATACAACACTGCCAAACCCAAACCCTAATTTTGCTGCTAATCCTTTTTTGTTAAACATGATTGATCTCCTTTTTGGTTTAAATCCCGATAGTTAAATTTTGTAATCAATGAATTATTTGTCTTCGCGTATTTGTCTTTTCTTAATGCGACATTATTAATTAACTCATTTAATGTAATCTCTATCTTTACATCTTATTTATTCATATTTTTCTTTTTGTATAAATTTTTTATCGGATACAATCTTAATACCTTAATTTATTTTATACATTTTATATTAATTTTATTTAATTTTTGTAATATATTTCTTATACAGATATAATATTATACATCAGGATATTATTGTTAATTTTATTCGTTTCTGGGGCTAAATAATATATTATGGGGATTCTTTGGAAATAATTATCAATCAATTGCAACGCAGGTAAATATAACCAAATGCGGTGAATCCGGTAATTATAGTTATGGTTTAAAGTACGGAGATACTAACTGGGGAGATAAACCGATCGTGTATGTCAGCTTGTATAACGCCTTGAGGTTCGCCAACTGGGTTCAAAACGTCCAGCCTACCGGTTTGCAGACAGCAAGCACAACAGAGAATGGCGCATATGATATTAGTCTTGGAGATAATGTGGTGCGAAAATCAGGCGCATTAGTCTGGTTGCCTAATGAAGACGAATGGTATAAGGCAGCGTATTATTCGCCGTCAGGAACATATTATGATTATGCTACCGCAAGCAATACCCCGCCGAATAACAATCCGCCATCAAACGATACGGGCAATTCGGCTAACTTCTATAATGTTGTTCATGCCGTAAGGGAACCTTATTACTGCACAAATGTGGGAGCTTATAGCGGTTCTTAAAGCCCGTACGGCACATATGATCAAAACGGTAACGAATGGGAATGGACAGAATCCGGAAACGGTACTTTATCCATAATACGCGGCGGATCGTGGGCGAGCAATATTGATAGCCTTCCGGCTTCTTCAAGAAGAATCGAATATGGGGACACCAATGTAAACTTTAATATCGGATTCAGGTTGGCAAGCGGCCTTAGTTTCGGGCAAAACACTGTTCCCGAACCGATGAGCGTTATTATGTTTCTGATTAGCTTATTCGGATTGAAGGCGCGCAGATTTATAAACTAAATTATAATTTTTAGCGATTATTTAACTTAAATCAATGGCGAACGCCGCCATTTATGGTAAAAGAATTTTTCTGAAAACTAACACTGATTCGCGTCAACAAATATTGATAACGGCCTGATTGTTTTATCTGTTTTTAAGAAGGCCCGTATTTTTTCTTATATACCTTATAATCAGGTACAGTATGAGCCCAAAGGTAAAAATGAAGCCCCATAAATGGTCGATTACCAGTTTTTTGTTAACAATAAAATCACCGATTAACTCGATTAACATAAACGAAGCAATTATAGCGAATAATGATGAATATTCCCCTTTTATGGCTGTTTTTATCGAGAACGGCAAAGCCGGTTTTGTCCAGTTGCGGAGTTTCGGTATAAAAATAGGGGTTTTGTTTGCCCAGTTAAGAAAACTGTCGCCATATTTTTTTCTGAGAAATTCTTCCTCGGCAAAAATGATTCTCAAATAGTATGCCCAGAAAAATAGTATCGAGATTAAAATAAACCATGGAACCCTGATAGACATAACTATACCCAGCCATATCAGAAAATTTCCCATATAAAGAGGATGACGCCATATGGAATACATTCCTGTGGTATTTAAATAATCCGCGACCTGTTCTTTAGTGTTTCTGCCCGACGTTCCTTTGGGAGTATGGGCGACAACTTTAATTCGCACCGCCAACCCCAAAAGCGAAATAAAAAAACAGCAAAGTTCCCATACCATATCGAAAATATGGTTATCGTCAGGATACTGAAATTCCTTCATAGCCAGGATAAAAGGAATAATCATAACAAGAGGGATATAACTTCTCCAACGGAACAAAAAGTTTCCCAATCTTTCCAAATCTTCACGTAACGCCATAATTCAAACCGCCTTTTTAAAGTTTTAGCCTAAAATTGTATTACTTTTTTAATTATTTAGCAATCATATTCTATATTTTATTAGGTTTGGGAGACATAATTGTATGCCATTTGCTTATAGCATGGTATTCGAAATATATTCATTTCGATTACGCTGTCGGCTATAATTTCACAAAATGGTTTGAGGCGGGTGTAAACGGATATTTCTATCATCAGACCACCGATGATAAAATCGACGGCAAACGAGTGCGAAATATGCTCGGACGGACTTTTTCCATCGGGCCCGCAGTTAAATTTAATTATAAAAAGATTTCTTTATTATTTAAGAATTTATGGGAAATGGAAACTGAAAACAGGCCTCAGGGATATGTTCTCTGCGGTAAATGCGTAATTGTTTTTTAACCATCGCCAGACGAATTATTTTTGAATTAATTTTGTATTAAGATTTCAGTACATATTAACATATTTAAAGATTACAGGCTGTCGCACACTTTTTCTGATATACCTTTTATTCATTCGGTTTTTAGTTGATTGAGGTATTGTGATCTATTTTTTACCCTGTAATTTTTGCTCTATATCCATTGCTTTTTTAGAATATTCTTCCGCTAATTTATTATTACCCATTTTGCTGTAAACTATTGATAAATTATTGTAAGTTTTCTTTATATATGGATGAACACCTTTTGGAAAAAACTTATACAATATTTCTAAAGCTTTGTTGTAGAACTCAATCGCTTTGTCATATTCGCCTTTTTTATCATATGCCAAACCGATATTGTTATAACAAGCACTAATGTCGGGATGTATTTCAGCGGGATAAATATTTTTGTCTATCAGTAACGCTTTGTTAAAGAACTCAATTGCTTTGTCATATTCCCCTTTGTTGCCATATGCCAAACCGATATTATGATAATCGTTAGCAATATCGTGATGCATTTCATCGGGATAAAACTTTTTGTCTATCAGTAACGCTTTGTTATAGAAATCAATCGCTTTATCATAGTCCTTTTTAAAATCATATGCTG
>CAYVGJ010000007.1:18495-143546 GCA_964451165.1 uncultured bacterium | reverse complement strand
TAAAGGGATAAAATAGAGATAAAAAAAGGGTGAGCATTACTGCTCACCCTTTTTTATTATATAAAAGAGACCTCTGCATAATTAAAAGACAATCTGAAATTCGCAGTAAATACATAAATCCTAAAAAAACTGTCATTCCCGGAAAAGCGGGAATCCAGATGCATAACCTGTTGTGAATAAACAACATATTATGGTTTATAATTATATATGGCAATAATATATTTTAGTTAAAACATTGTGTATATTTATTAAATGGATTCTGTTTTTACGTAAATGACAGTAAAAGGATTAGTTATGCAGAGGTCTTTAAAAGGAAAAAATAGATTAATAATATCAATACTGGATGAAAAAGAGATGATAGTAAAAATGCCGGGGACGGGACTTGAACCCGTATAGGATTACTCCCACTAGGCCCTCAACCTAGCGCGTCTGCCAATTCCGCCACCCCGGCGGTGTAAAAAAAAGAAAAGCAATAATTGTTTCAGAGCTTAAAATATATATGATAAATTTTGATTTGTAAATATTTTTCTAATGGAAAATAAAATTATTCTCTTTTTAAACGCGGATCAAGTGCGTCTCTTAATCCTTCTCCAGCAAGATTAAACGCTGTAACAGCAACAAATATTGCAAGACCGGGGAAAATAGTAAGCCACCATGTACCTTGAATATTATTTCTTCCATTATTCAACAAATCACCCCAACTTGCTGTAGGCTGAGGCACGCCAAAACCAAGAAAAGATAACGCTGATTCGGTAAGAATAGCTCCGGCGATTCCAAAAGAAACCGCAACAAGTACAGGTCCTAATCCATTGGGAAGAATATGTTTAAAGATTATTCTCATATTTGAGGCTCCAAGAGCTGTGGCGGCGGTAACAAAATCTTGTTTTACGAGTTTAAGAAATTCACCTCGACAAAGCCTTGCTATTCCTGTCCAGCCGGTTATTCCTATTACAACCATTATATTAAAAATACTTGGTCTTAAAAAAGCAAGAACAGTCAGAATCAGAAAAAATACCGGAAAACAAATAACAATCTCTATTAAACGGGAAATAGAAATATCTACCCATCCCCGGAAATAACCGGCTAAAGAACCAAAAAACACTCCGATTATAAAACATATTCCAACAGCGATAAATCCAACCGACATTGAAATTCTTGTTCCCCAGACCATTCGGCATAAAACATCTCTGCCGGTTGTGTCTGTACCAAGAACATGATAATTTTCATTCTGCTCAGTAGCTGGGATAAGCCATGAAGGTTTCTGGCTTGCCTGCGAAATAATATTCTCGTTTTCTCCATATGGAATAGGAGGCATGGCATAAAAAATCTCATTTACGGGAGTATTTTTAATGATTTCCTTGTATGGGGATGTATCAAAAAACGGTGGCGACAAAAATAAATAAATTACCGCTCCGGCAATAGACACAAAAGCACAAAATATAAGTTCTCTTTTTGCTTTAATTTTAGCGTATTTTTTCCGGAAAATGTTTTTTAATATTACCAGTACGAAAAAAAGCGGAAAAAACAACATAAAAAAAATGTCAGTAAAAGAAAGATTTTTTAGAGCCGGAAATTTAAATATCTGTTTGATCTCAACTTTTTCCGGATTAAACGAATTGTTTATAATAGACAAAACTTCTTTTGCTTGAGTTGTATTGTTATCATTAAAGGATGAAAATAGTTTGTCATTTAATTGATTAAGCTCATTTTTTTTGTCATTGAATAGCTGCTTCTCAATAGATTTAAATGAATTCTTTAGATTTTTTATGTTGGCTTTTTTATTTATAGAATGTGGGTGGTGGGTATCTAAATTATCAATATAAATTTGAATATTGGATAAAAGAGCGTAGAAATTGTCCTCATATAAATCCTGGAATTTCGTCTTTATAAGAATAGGTTTATTATTGGCAATTAAAGGCGCGTAAATAGCGGAAAAAAATAATAAAAGTATAATCCATACACCGCATACCGCGAGTTTGTTTTTCAAAAACTGTTTTAATGTTAATTCAATATACCCTAATTCATTTTTTTTCATTTTTCAAACGATATCCTTGGATCAACAAAAACATAAGCGATATCTGTCAGAAGCATACCTAAAAGAGTCAGAAAAGCCGAAAAAAACGCGATTGCGTTTATTATCGGGTAATCTCTATTCAATATAGCTTCAAAAGATAGTTTTCCCATACCTTCAATAGTGAAAATTTCCTCAATTATGACGCTTCCACCCAAAAGAGCAGGAAGCAAATAAGCAAGCAAAGTAACCGTTGGTATTAACGCGTTTCGTAACGCGTGCTTAAAAATCACTGTTCTTTCACTCAATCCTTTGGCACGAGCAGTTCTGATGAAATCCTGGCGGATTATGTCAAGCATGCCTACCCTCATCTGACGCGAAACATACGCGAAACTCGCGTACGTCAAACATAGTACAGGCAAAATCAAATGCCATATCCAGTCGAAAAACCATTTATAAAACGGAAAATTCTCGGATCCGATGGAATGAAGATATCTGCTCGGGAAAATCATCGGGAATTCACCGCCTGTTGTCAGTAGAATCAACATGTTTGCTACCCAGAAACTTGGGAGCGAGTATAAAATAAATAATGCAACCGTAATAATCTTATCCGACATTTTGTATTGATGAGTCGCTGAAAATACTCCAAGAGGAATTGCCACTATATATGTGATAAAAATTGATATCAAACTAAGTTGCAGTGAAATAGGCAATCTTTCCTTTATCAGGGTAGTTACTGGTATATGATAAGAATACGATTGACCGAAATCAAGCGTTATTACCATTGAAAACCATCTGGCGAATTGTGTGGAAGTGAAGATATTTAATATTTTTTCATATCCATTAAAGAAACTATATTTATATTTTTCTTTTTTCCACCATTCTTTCCATTGGTTGGCGATTTCTTTTTTCTCTCTGGCGGAAAAAGATGGTTCGATAAACCATGATTTTTTTGTTATCTGTGAAGCGAGATTGAATAACTCGGACGGATCACCATATTTTTTATCAAACGCGGCAGATAAAATTAAATCCAGAGCTGATGTTCCTGCATTAAGAAGTTCCGATTGAGCGTTTATCTTTTTGTCCGGGTTTTTATCGAAAATTTCGGAAATCAATTGTATTTGATGATCCTGAGAATATAATTTCGATATTGAAATATAATTTTCATTCCATAGAGTTATTTTTTTCGCAGTTGATAGTTCCACGGGAAAACTAAACCCTGTCAGGGTTGATATTATTGCGAGAATACCTTCATATTGATCCAAAAATGGTTGTTTAGTGAGTAATTCGGTAAGGAATGGTATTGTAACCGTACCTGTCTCTATAAGTTGGTTCTGAGCATAATTTCTTGTGTATTCGTTTGAACTCGACAAATCTTTGGCAAGGGAATACGTATAATTTCTGGCGTTTTCGTTACGGAAATTAAAAATCAAAGGCCGGTCAAAACCATAGAGTTTTCTGGTGTCTTCAATAAGTTGCTGGGATAACTGCTGATTCCGTGCGCTTGCCTGTCCCATAGACTGAAGTTTGAGCAACGCAGGGTCGCCTGGAGCTAACCTTGTTATACAAAAGGTAATCACCATTATTCCAAAAATAGTGAAGATCATCCAGAGTAATCGTTTTACTATATAAGCAATCATTTATTATCCGATTTTTGAATGTACCATTCCCGCAGATCGTAACCCGGTTGGGTACAATAAAGTTTTACGTTTCTGAATTTATTGTTATAGAAAATTAATGTCTGAAAACAAAACATGAATGTATAAGGCTGATCTTCGTATAAAATCCTGTGCAGTTGCCTGTATAATGACCATCTCGCGATCGGATCGAAAGTTTCTCTGCCTTGTTCCAGTATTTGATCAACTGTCGGGTTTCGATAACCGACATAATTCGAACCGTGATTCTCGATCTGGGATGAATGCCAGATCTGGTACGGGTCATCATCTATGCCCGATCCCCACGCGAATCTAACGGCATCGAATTTTCTGTCAGCTACGGTTTGAGCGAATATGGTCCAGTCGATTTTGCGAATCAGCATTTTTATCCCTGCCCGCTCAATACTTTCCTTGATAATATCGGCGATTTTTTGATGGTAATCTCTTCCGTTATGAATCAGGTATTCGAACTCAAATTCAAGTCCGTCTTTATCGATAATTCCATCCCCGTCATGGTCGACCCAACCTGTTTCTCTGAGTAATTTTTTTGCTTTTTTCAGTGAAAAATCGTACGGTTTTAAACTGTGATCATAAATCGGGCCGTTTATGTAAAATGGGCCCGTAACCTGTAGTACAAGCCCCCGATGTATATCTTTTGCGATTTTTTCCAGCGGAATCAGATGAGACATTGCCTGGCGTACTTTTCTATCTTTGAAAAAAACTTTGTCCATATTCCATCCGATATATGAGTACATAGGAACAATATTATACGCACGTACAAATTTTGAGGTGAATTCACGATTGGTTGTCTGTGGCATAAACCAAATGTCTGGTTCGATATCGAGGTCCATATCTACGTTGCCGTTCTGTAATTCCTTTAGAGCGGATGTCTTGTTGTTTATTATTGTGAAAACTATTTTATCAAGATACGGCTGGCCTTTTTTCCAGTATGGAAGATTGGCGGTTGATGCCCAGTAATCGTTTACTTTTTGTAAAACTATGTTTTTACCTTTTTCCCATGAAATAAATCGATAACAACTGTTGCCGATAGGGTTACGGTTTATCTGGGATTCATTGAAATATTTGCCGAAAGCTTCTTTGTCCGAGCCGAATTGTTCGGGTTTGTATACATGTCTGGGAAAAATCGGAATACCTCCGCACAAATTCAAAGATAAAAAATATGATTTCCCATAAACAAATTTAACAGTTTGTTTATCAACTATCTGTAGCTGTTTTATATCGTTATAATAACTTCTTAAGGGAGCGGCGTCGACATAAACGTTCATAATTGTATCGAAACTGAATTTTATATCCTCGACGGTAAAATTGACTCCATCATGCCATTTTACTCCGTCACGAATAGTGAAATAGTATACGGAATTCTTTAAAATGGCTTTTTTATTATTATGTTCGATCGATTGAGCTATTTCGTCAGGGTAAATTATTCTCGATTTATTTGATTTAACAGGTTCAATCTCAATTGTGAATTCGTATTGGGCGATTTTGCCTGAGTATTCTTTGCCTTCTTTTGTAATAATTTTACCGGTATCGAGATCAATTTTCTCAACGTCTTGTTTACCGATAACGAGTTTTCCTTCATTTTCTGCAAACAGGATTTTGCCATCGTTATCCGAGAGTATGCGTCCTTCAATTGAAGAGCCATTTTTCAGAGTAATCAGATCTTTTTCCTGCCAGTATTTCGCAAGCCATGGGAGCCATTCGAGAGTTTCCGAATGCCTTGTTATCATGCTGTCGAAGATATATCCGAGAATAACTTGTGTATGTGCGCTATTATCGGTTATGGGGTTTAAGCTTGTAGGATCAAGAGGCAATCTTATTATAATCTGCCCGCCGGGAGTAGGATTGATATTTTTTCTGTCGTTGTCGCGGACAAGTTGGTTGAATTGATCCACAACGGGAGGTTTTATAAAATCGCGCAATGTCCTTTTTTCCTGTGAGAAGGAGGTATCTGTCAAACAGAACATTATAAATAAAAGAGCGAAAAAATTAATTTTTCGCATTATTGTCACCATTATTTTTAAACGATACGGGTACACGTAAACAAGAGCAGAAATGCCTTTTATGCTTTTCCTCAAGAATCGGGTAATGGTTGTGGCATTCACTAACTGCTTTCGGGCAACGCGGGCTAAAATAACAACCTGAAGGCGGATTTATCGGTGATGGAACATCGCCGGATAAAATTATCCGGTTGCATTTCTTTTTCGGATCAGGTAAAGGTATGGCTGAAATCAGAGCCTGAGTATATGGATGAAGCGGATTCTGAAAAATATCCTCACATAGGCCGTGCTCGACAATTTTTCCCAGGTACATGATATAGACATAATCACTCATATACCGAACTACACTAAGATCATGTGAGATAAATAAATATGAAATTGAAAACTCGGATTGCAGATCTTTTAGAAGATTGATTATTTGTGCCTGCACAGATACGTCAAGCGCGGATACCGGTTCGTCGCAGACAATAAATTTCGGATTCAAAGCTATTGCACGGGCGATACCGATTCGCTGACGCTGGCCTCCGCTGAACTCATGCGGGTATCTGTTATAATAATCGGGAGATAACCCCACAATTTTCAATAATTGCATCGCACGATCCAATCTCGTTTTATGATCCGCGATTCTATGGATAAGAAGTCCTTCGGATATAATCGATCCGATTGTCATTCTCGGATTTAATGACGAAAAAGGATCCTGGAAAATAATCTGCATTTCCCTGCGAATGGATTTCAGCTCTTTCCCTCTCAGGTTGAATATCGATTTTTCCTCAAATAAAACCTCTCCCGAGGTAGATTCCAAAAGGCGAAGAATTGTTCTTCCGGCTGTGGTTTTGCCGCATCCGCTTTCCCCCACAAGACCGATAGTCTCTTTTCTGGATATTTTCAGTGAAATGTCATCAACCGCTTTGACATAACCATGAATACGTGAGAAAAAACCTTTTTTTACCGGAAAAAATTTTTTAAGCGATTTCACTTCAATAAGATTATTATTTTGGTGATTCATATTTATCCCTCATTAAACAAGCCGCCAAATGATCCTTATTTTTTAATTCAAGCAGAGGTTCAATCGTTTCGCATTCAGGTTTTTTCATAAAACAACGGGGATGAAAAGGACAACCCGATGGAAAATTAAATGGATCAGGCAATGTTCCGGGTATTGGGTTAAGCGTTTTATCAGATTGTTTAATACTCGGTTGAGATTTGAACAACCCAATCGTATAAGGATGTGTCGGATTGCTGAATAAATCGTCAACGCAAGCGAATTCAACGATTTTACCGGCATACATAACCGCGACTTTATCAGCGGTTTCTGCAACTACTCCAAGATCGTGAGTGATCATAAGCACAGCCATTTTAAGCCGGTGTTGAAGTTCAACTATCAACTCAAGAATCTGAGCCTGTATTGTAACATCGAGAGCGGTTGTCGGCTCATCCGCAATAAGTAACGATGGATTACAAGCTAATGCCATAGAAATCATGACTCTCTGCATCATACCGCCGGAAAGTTGATGCGGATACTCATTGATTCGCTGTTCCGGCGCGGGAATACGGGTGAGTTTGAGCATCTCAATGGTTTTTTCAATCGCTTCACGTTTGTTTAATCCGAGATGTGTTTTTAAAACTTCACTGATCTGAAATCCAATGGTAAAAACAGGATTGAGCGCGCTCATTGGTTCCTGAAAAACCATAGAAATCTCTTTACCACGTATTTTTCGCATCTGATTTTCAGGAATAGTGACGAGATCCTGTTCTTTAAAAAAAATGTTTCCGTGAACTATTCTTCCGGGTGGATTTTGAATAAGCCGTAAAATAGATAAAGCGGTTATGCTTTTGCCACAACCGCTTTCACCTACAAGACAAAGAGTTTCCTTCGGATTAACCGAGAACGAAACTCCATCAACCGCTTTTACAATACCTTCTTCCATAAAAAAATATGTTTTTAAATCGGATACTTCTAAAAGCGGATTATTTATATTCACCATAAAAATTTCAAAAAACCAAAATTTATAAAATTATTATTGCTCAGTTTGACCCGATGAATTCGATCCCGCTGGAACTGGCGGAACTTGCTCTGTTGATGGAGCGGATTCCGCTGGAGTTGCCGGAGTGGTTTGAGATTCAACAGGCGTTACGTTTACCGGTACATTTTGAGCAGGTGCCGTCGTATCAGCAGGTTGACCGGATTGCACTGCGCCAGCAGGTACAGCCGGAGCTTTCCCTTGTTCCTGAGCAGGTACAGCCGGAGCGGTACCCTGTGGAACAGTAGCCGGTTGTTGTGCCGGTGCTTGCTGAACAGGAGCCTGCTGGGCTGATATTTTGCTTGCTATAGAACTTTTGATGTTAGTTGTCAAAAATGACAACACCAGGGTTAACACGAAAAACGCAATCATGAACCCCCATGTGATTTTTTCAAGAACATCAGCCGCTCTCGGACCAAGCATAGACTGCATCTCACCGCCGCCAAACACGCCCGCAAGACCTTCACCTCTTCCGGATTGCATAAGGATCACAGTTACAAGACAAATACAGCAAATAATAAATAAAAACATTATAATAGAATACAACATAATCTGCCGATCTCCATAAAATAAAAGATTATCCTTTAAATTTTACAATTTTCGCAAATGAATCCACTTTTAAACTGGCACCGCCTACAAGAGCGCCGTCAATATCTTTCTGATCCATTAACCCTGCGATATTGTCTGGTTTTACACTACCGCCATATTGTATTCGGATTTTTTCCGCCAATGCCGGAGAAAATAAATCCTTCAATAAATTACGGATTAGATAATGAACTTCCTGAGCTTGTTCATTTGAGGCTGTCCTGCCTGTACCTATTGCCCATACAGGTTCATATGCGATTACGCATTGGATCATCTGATCTTCAGTCAATCCAGCCAAACTTCCTTTTATCTGATCGGTTACAACCTTCTCAGTTTTATTGGCTTCGCGCTGTTCAAGAGTTTCACCTACACAGACAATTGGTTTTAAACCGAATTCAAGAGCTTTTTTTATCTTTTTATTTATGAATTGATCGGTTTCTGTAAAATATTCTCTACGTTCAGAATGACCAATAATAACAAATTCACATCCAACGTCTTTAAGCATAGACGCGGAAATTTCACCGGTATACGCGCCATTATTTTCGCAATAAAGGTTCTGAGCTCCAAGAGCTATATTTGAACCCTTGATTACGTCATTTACAGCAGATATATGCGTAAATGGAGGACATACAACTACTTCTACGTCTTCTACATCAGATAATTGCCTCTTTAACCCGGTCACCAACTCAATGGATTCCTGGATAGAAAGATTCATCTTCCAATTGCCGGCGATTATTGGTTTTCTCATCGTAACTCCTTAATTACTTATCTGTTAGTGCCTCTATTCCGGGCAGTTTTTTACCTTCAAGAAATTCTAATGACGCTCCTCCACCAGTCGATATATGACTGATTTTATCGGAAAGGTTGAATTTATTGACTGCGGCAACAGAATCTCCTCCGCCAACAATAGTTATAGCATTAGACGCGGCAAGCGCTTTTGCGATGCTGTTTGTACCGTTGGCAAACGGTTCCATCTCAAAAACACCTACAGGGCCATTCCAAACAACCATTTTAGCGGTTTTTATTTTTTCAATAAAAAGATCGATTGTTTTTATACCGATATCAGCTCCGGCTTTATCAGCAGGTATATTATCTACAGAAACAACCTGTGTTTTTGCATCCGGAGTAATATCATCGGCAATAACTACATCCAATGGAAGAACAAGTTTGGATTTGGCTTGTGCAAGAATATTTTTTGCCATATCGATTTTGTCCATTTCAACTATGGATTTGCCGATCTCGTATCCCATAGCTTTAAAGAATGTATACGCCATACCGCCACCAATTAGCAGTGTATCGACTTTTTCAAGCAAACTTGTTATAACGTCAATTTTACCTGATATTTTCGCTCCGCCAATAATAGCGATGTATGGACGTTCAGGGCTCTTTAATGCTTTATCAAGATAATCGATCTCTTTCTTTAAAAGATAACCGCACGCGCATTGCTGAAAATATTTGGTTACACCTTCAGTAGATGCGTGAGCCCTGTGAGCTGTTCCGAAAGCGTCATTGATATAAATATCTCCAAGAGAAGCTAATTCAGTGGCGAATTCAGGATTGTTTTTCTCTTCTTCTGCATGAAACCTCAAATTCTCAAGAAGGATTACATCGCCGTTTGACATTGCCATAACTTCTTTTTTTATTTCTTCACCGATACATTCGGATAATGTTTTTACCGGTTTGTTAAGAAGCTGTGACAATCTTTCTCCGACAGGTTTCATCCTGAGTTTTTCAGTTACCCCTTTTGGGCGGCCGAGATGCGACATCAAAACCGCTTTTCCGCCGTGATCGATCACATATTTTATTGTGCGAAGAGACTCTCTTATACGGGTATCGTCAGTAACATTCAGGTTATCATCCAGCGGAACGTTAAAATCAACGCGTATAAGAACGCGTTTCCCTTCAAGTTTGAGATCCTCTATAAATAATTTTGCCATAATGATAACTCCTATGTTTTATGGTTAATAAATAAGAATAATTAACCACGCATAAGTCTTAATAAGTCAACGCATCTGTTGGAATAACCCCATTCATTGTCGTACCAGCCGATAACTTTTACCATATTGCCGTCCATAACGGCTGTAGACAGGGCATCGAAAATACAGGACGCCGGGTTGTGAACTATATCGCTGGATACGATTTCATCTTCGCAATATTCGAGTATGCCTTTTAATTCGCCTTCGGCAGCGGCTTTCATTGCGGCATTGACTTCATCTTTGGTCACTGTTTTATTGAGTATGGCAACAAAATCAGTTACTGAACCGTCTGTTACCGGAACTCTCAAAGCCATTCCGTCGAGTTTTCCTTTTAAGTCAGGAATAACTTTACCAACCGCTTTTGCGGCGCCTGTGGTTGTAGGTATTATATTGCATGCTGCGGCTCTTGCTCTTCTCAAATCTTCATGAGGCAAATCAAGCACGCGCTGGTCATTGGTATAGGCATGAACAGTAGTCATTAACCCTTTTACAAGCCCGAAATTTTCATGAAGTACTTTAACCATTGGCGCAAGGCAGTTTGTCGTGCATGACGCGTTAGAGATGATTAAATCGGTCGGTTTTAATGTATTGCTGTTAACGCCGACAACGATTGTGGCATCGACTTCGTCTTTTGATGGAACGGTAAGAAGAGCTTTTTTCGCTCCTGCCTTTACATGTAACATAACCTGTTCTTTTTTGCGAAATACGCCTGTCGATTCAACGACCAGCTCAACACCTGTATCTTTCCATGGGAGCATAGCAGGGTCTTTTATAGCTGATACAACAACTTTTTTACCATTAATTATTATAGCATTTTCTTCAGCTTTGATTTCAGCAGGGAATTTTCCGTGAACAGAATCATATTTCAACAAATGAGCCAGTGTTTTTGCGCTTGTGATATCGTTTATCTGTACAACTTCGAAATCCGGTTGTTCAAATAATATGCGGAATACTTGCCTTCCGATTCGTCCAAAACCATTTATACCTATTTTTGTTACCATGATGATGTACTCCTTTCTATAATTTTGTATAATTTATGTGATTTGCTGTTTAATGACAAAAATATCTAAAAAAATTTTGTATATTTTAGACCAACTTAGTATAGACGTCAATCTAAAAATCAAAAATCAAAAATTATTCCTTAGTTACAACAGGTTGATACTCATGATTTCTTTTCCTAAGGATAATAATCTCATATATTTTGTCGCCCTGATTAATAGCATTGACTACATCCTGTCCTTTAATCACCTGGCCGAAAACTGAGTGTTTGCCGTCGAGCCATGGTGTAGCGTTATGAGTGATGAAAAACTGGCTTCCATTTGTATTTGGGCCACGGTTTGCCATGGATACGGTGCCTGTCTGGTGTTTTCTGGAACTGAATTCATCTCTGAATGTATAACCGGGCCCGCCGGCGCCTGTTCCTGTCGGGTCGCCGGTTTGGATCATGAAGTCCTTTATTACTCTATGGAATGAAAGGCCGTTATAGTATTTTTTTTCGGTAAGGTTTATGAAATTAGCTATCGTATTTGGCGCATCGTCTTCGTATAATTCGATCAGAATATCGCCTTTGGATGTTTTTATAAGCGCTTGAGGTATATTTTTATCATCAATGACGGTTGATTGCTGGTTTGTTTCCGGTTGAATAGGGAGAGGAGGTGTTTTCCCTTCGTTATTTTTCTCGATATTTATTTTTTCCATTTGTTTTCCTTTTTGTGAATCGTTTGAGGACTCTGTTGTTTTTGATTCTTGTTGCTCAATTAATTTGTCTATTTTGTCCATTGCTTCTTTTTCTTTATCCGCTTTTTCTTTAGCTTCGATTATCCCTTGTTGTATGGGTTCGCCTTCGTTAGATTTTTCTCCGCCTTTTAGTTCGTTTACGGTTTTGTTAAACATATTTACGCGGTATTCCGCAAGCAGGTATAGAAAATCTTTTCCTGTAGCTTTGGCGTAAAATTGTTTTTTATCATCCTGTTTTCCGATTGTCAGTTTTTTCTCTTCGCCGTTGTTCAATGTAGCTTTGATGGAGAAAGAAGGTTTATCAAGCCCGTAATTGTCTTTTTCTTTTATTTCCGCGAAATCATTTGTTTTAAGAGTCGCGAAGGTTGTTGTCATTCTCTCCACTTCTTCAGGTTGCGGTTTGAATTTGTCGGGTGATGTAACGTTCCAGTTGCCGGTATTGTCTTTTTCGATGACGATTGAGCCGTTATTACGGTTAATTTCGAATTTGGTTATCTGTTGTGAGTCGAAATTGAAGATGGTCCTGTCAACCCATTTCCCGCTCCAAGGCGTATAAGATGCTCTCAGGTTTTCGTTGATGAGGAGTACATCGTTCGACCCTTCTTTGCGCAAATACGTGCTGTTATAATAGGGGCCGTTTTTACCGACGAAAAATGAGGCTATAACATTATCTTTCGCGTCAAACATATGGACATTTATGCCGGTTTCGTTATCAACTTCGTATAATTTTTGTTTCTCAGGATTTTGAGAGGCCATATCGAGACTTTTCAGTCCTTTGACTATATTTATTATTTCCTGCACAGCCGTTTCATCGGCGGGATTATTTTTTTCACTTGCGACAACCCATTTTCCATCGTTTTCACTTAGGTCAACTTTCTGTTCTTTCTGGGAAATCATTATTCTTTCAACATTTTTAGGGTCGAAATTCGCAAATAAAAAGATACTTTTTATTTCCGGTTCTTTTTTGGCGGTATCCTGCTGACGGAACATGAAATAACCGCCGATTACCAAAACAGCGAGAATAATTAAGAGTGTTGGAATTGACATCTTCTTCATAAATAAGTACCTCCATTTTTGCTGTTTTATATAATGGTGAAATGATTATATTCCAAATAAAATCCAAATTGCAGAGTAAAGATAATATTATATTTTTGGTTCGTTGTCAAATATGTGATTTTATTGACAAAAAAATTATAATTTTCTAAAAATTAAGATAATTATAATTTCCGTATAGTTAATCTTTCATTGATATTTACTGCCATTTAATGATATTCTCTTTTTCCATTATAAAACCAGAAAAAAATTGTCCGGGACAAATTGATGAAAATAATCGACCGATATATTTTAAAAAACTTATTATTATCTTTCGCGTTTACTTTAACCATATTCACATTTGTACTTTTTACAGGTACTCTGTTTAAAATGATACAGTTCTTTTTAGGTAAAATAAGCCTCTTATTTATTGGTGAATTCTTTGTGTTTTCGATCCCTTACCTTTTATCTTACGCGATACCGATGTCGTTTCTTACTGCAAACCTGCTTGTTTTCGGCCAGCTTTCAGCTGAAAATGAGATTACCGCGATGAAAGCTTGCGGAGTAAATATACTGCGTCTTATTGTCTCGCCTGTCGTACTGGGTGTAATCCTGACTTTTCTGTGTATTTTTATAAACGACGTTGTTTTGCCATTTTGCCATTACGAACTAAGAATGTTGAGAAAAGAAATCGGTGAAAAATCCATTACCGCTTTAATTGAACCCGGCGTGTTTATAAATAATTTCGATAATTATTTAATTTATATTGATGAGATAGAAGACAAAAAACTGAAAAATATATCCATACAACAACAAGTACCCAACGAATTTCCGAGGTTTATTAAGGCTGAACACGGAATTATAGAAATGAATGAGGAAAAGAAAGTTCTGGTTCTGAAATTGTATGATGTCCTTATTGAACAACAACAGAAAGCTAAAGAAAAAGGGACACCTGATTTTATTCATGCGAGAATGGGAATGGTACCTGTTGAACTTACGCTTGATTCAGAAAAAGTCGGTTCACTTGATAATCGAAAGGTTAACAAAAGATTAAAAGATTATACAATCCGAGAATTAATCTCACAAAAAAAGGAATGGAAACATCTGTTTGATATTAGCGGGCCATTCCAGAAAAATGAGTATCGAAAAAAAATATGCGAAATATCAACTGAAATTAATATCAGGTTATCTCTGGCATTTTCATGCCTTGCGCTGTTATTTATCGGTATCTCACTCGGGATAAGGACTCACAGAAGCGAAAAAACTGTGGGTATACCTATCAGTCTTGCATTTTTTGCCATAAATTATGGGTTTACTCTATTTGGAAAAGCATTGAATGACAAACCCGATTTTTATCCTGAAATAATTATCTGGATCCCAAATATTTGTCTTGGTATAATCGGAATTTTACTCCTCATAAGAATAGCTAAACGCTGAAGGTGGTACTTAAATTATGAAACTCATTGACAGGTATCTTATCGCGCATTTTTTGATTCCATTTTGTTATTGTATTTTTGCTTTTTTAATTCTTTACATAACTTATGATTTATCCATCAACCTCGATGAATTTCTAAAAAGTGAGGTCAGTATAGGGTTGTTATGGCGGTTCTATTTGCTAAAAATACCGATTATACTTGTAAACAGTACTCCTCTGGCGATACTGCTGGCTTTATTGTATTCCCTGGGCAATATGAACAGGCATCACGAGATTATCGCCATGCGTGCCTGCGGAATCCATATAGACAGGATTCTTCTGCCGTTTCTTGTTATGGGATTTATTCTCGCGTGTTTTATATTTGTTATGAATGACCAGTTTGTGTGCAGATACTCTTTTCAGGAATCGATGTTGCAACAGGAAATATTCAAGGATTCCAAATCGGGAAAGTCTTCAAATATATGGAAGATGTTTCCATTTCGTAATCCCGCATCAAATAGAGACTGGTTTATCGAATCGTTTAATTTTAAAACCCAGGAATTAAAAGGCGTTGTTGTACGCGAATTCGCAAACGATGGCGCTACCATAGAGAAAAAAATAATGGCTGAGTCGGGCAAATGGATTGATGGCAAATGGTTTTTTTATAATGGCACAATATATCGTTACACTCAGGAAGGTTTACCGGTTATGTCCAATACCGATATTACCGATATGCCACAAAAGTTTACTGAATTAATAATGAATTATGAAGTGACTCCACAGGACATCGAAAACAGCAGAAAAGATATCGCTTCGATGAACTTTCATTCACTCCTTCGTTATTTGATGATGCAAAATAAGGGGACAGGATTATATCGAAAAATACTTGTGGATCTTAATTACAAAATAGCGTTTCCTTTCGTTTGTATCATCGCTGTGCTTGTAGGGATTCCTTTTGCCATAAAAACACAGCGTGGAGGTTTTATTAAGGGAGTAGGATTGTGCATCATAATCTTTCTCGGTTATTACGGTTTGTCTATAGTTTCGATGTCTATGGGTAAAGAGGGGATTCTACCGCCTTTCCTTTCTGTATGGATACCGAATATAATATTTCTATTCTTTGGCGGGTATTTATTAAAAAAAGCGGCGTAATTTATGAAAATACTTGTAATCACAAGAGATCATATTACCGATTTTACAGGTGGAACAAGAGTTTATGCCCATGACGTAGAAAGGTTTCTGGCGCAGCGCGGCCACAATATTGTGCATTTGTGCTATAACTCACCGAAAACAGAAACTATCGAACTGGATAAAATAAAAGTAGTTAAACTAAAAAAAAGCAAAATAATAAAACCATTTTTCTTCATCTACAGATTAATAAAAATAAGAACTGTTATTGCGCGCTTATACGCGGAATATAATCCCGATTACATTTTTTACCATGGTGCTGAAACCGCTCAGTTTTTCTTTTTATCAGGAATTCCTTATGAGAAATTAGTCTATTATGTTCATGCGATGAATTCACATGAAATTCTATATGACGCCTTTAAAAATCTGAGAAAAACTTCTTTTTTTAAAAAAATCAAAACGGTTTTTCGCGCAATATTCTATTTCACTAATATGTATATACTTGAGGAAATAGCTCTCCGAATATGCTCAAAAATTATTACGGACAGCGAATATGATAAATCGGAAATAATCGCCTGGCATGGAAATGGATATAATCCAAAAACAGATGTGGTGCATATCGGAATTGATTTGGATAAATATCATCCCGCAGAAAATAAATTGAAAATCATGAAAGAATTGCAGATACCGGAATCGAAAAACGTTATGGTCGTTTTCAGAAGGCTTGCTCCTCGGATGGGATTGGAGAACCTTATCGACGGGTTTTCGAAAATCAAAAATCTCAATGACTGCATATTATATATTGGCGGTAAAGGTGAATTGAAAGAGGTTCTGGAAAATAGAATTCGTGAATTGAACTTAAACGATAAGGTGATTTTGCTCGGTTATGTGTCTGATGAAGATAAAATCCGTTATTTACAGGCATCCGATTTCTTTATCTTGCCTACAGAAGAACTTGAAGGATTTGGTATTGTAACTCTTGAAGCCTATGCGTGCAACCTTGCTGTTATAGGTACACCTGTCGGTGCGATTCCGGAGATAATATCACCGCTTGATCCTGATATGCTGACAAAAGATAACTCAAGTGAATCTCTGACAGAAAAGATCGATTGGGCAATTAATAATAAAAATAAACTGTTATCTTCCGATAAATATAGAAAATATGTGGAAAAAAATTATAACTGGGAAGATTCCATATCGAAAATAGAGAGAATACTCAAATGAATAAATGCCGAATTTGTTTTAATGAAAAAGATAATAAAGTTTATCATATTCAGGAAAAGATGTTTGGATCTTACGAAAAATTTGAATATTTTCAATGTTCAATGTGCGGATGTTTACAGATAAAAGATGTGCCGGAAAATATGTCTAAGTATTATCCTTCAAATTATTATAGTTTTTCTATAATCTCTAATTCAAAAAAAAATGTTTTGAAAAATTTTATTATAAACTCGAGAAATAAATTCGCTGTCACCGGTAAAGGATTAATCGGGGAATTATTATATAAAATTAAGCCTAACGAAAAATTGAGATTTTTATCCGAGTGCAAATTGGATTGTAATACCAGAATCCTTGATGTTGGATGCGGGTCTGGAATATGGATTCATCAGTTGGCGGAAATGGGGTTTAGAAATGTTTTTGGGATTGACCCTTATATCGAAAAGGATATGGAATATCCTAATGGGCTAAAAATATTTAAAAAAAGTATATTTGAAATGAGTGAGGAATTTGACGTTATTGTATTCAATCATTCGTTCGAACATATATATGAGCAGTATGAAACTCTTCAAAAAACTTCTGAGTTACTTGGAAAAAATGGGACATGTATCATTAGAATTCCAACTGTCTCATCATATTCGTGGAACAATTATAAAGAAAATTGGGTTCAGGCAGATGCTCCGCGCCACTTTTTTTTGCATTCAGTAGAAAGTTTAAATACCCTTTCCGGCAAAGTTAATTTTAAAGTTAAAAAAATTGTTTATGACTCAACTGAATTTCAGTTTTGGGGGAGTGAACAATATATAAAAAATCTATCCTTGATTTCAGATAAATCATATATTGTAAACCCGGGTAACTCAATTTTTAGTGTTGAGCAAATTGAGGATTTTAAGAATAAAGCCCAGGATTTGAACAATACTAACTATGGTGATCAGGCTTCGTTTTATCTTGAAAAGATTTAATAATCCTCGAATGTTTCCGGTAAGAGATTCAATTCACGGAAAATATCATTGAAAAGTAAAAGTTTTTTATCCAAATTATTATTTTTATATATGAATCCGATCAAATTAAGTAAATGTTTCAATAGGCGCCATGTAAATATAACTGAAAATTTGTATATGCGCGTGTGAGCCGGTGAATACCTTTTCTTAAAAAAAACAATACTGCTCAGGAAACAATAAACCACAGTTTTTGCCAGAACCTTTTTTGAACTTCCGCCATGATAATGGTAAATCTTCCCGAAAGGAACAAAATAAACATTGTATCCGGCTTTTTTTGCCCGGAAACAAAAATCGGTGTCTTCAAAATACATGAAAATCGCTGGATCAAATAATCCGATATCATCTATAATACTCTTGCGAATAAACATATATGCTCCGGTAACCCAATCGACTTTGATAATTTCATTATGATCGAAATTGAGCATATTCAACTTGTACGCGAATGGATTGAAATATTTTATGAGGCAAGTTGTCTGATTGAAAAATTCTGAGATCAATGTTGGGAATCGTCTGCAAGAATCCTGAATCGCGTTATTAGTTAAGAAAATTTTGCCTCCGACAATAGCGGCATCCGGTGAGGAATTCATAAAATTAACTATTGCGGAAAAACCTTCTTCGGTAACTTCAGTGTCGCTGTTTAAAAGGAGTATATATTTCCCTCTGGCTTTTTGAGCGCCGAGATTGTTTGCTTTCACAAAACCGAGATTTTTCCTGCTTTCTATCAAATGAATTTGGGGAAAATCATTTTTCACCATCTCAGCACTGCTATCGTTAGAATTATTATCGATTACAATGATTTCAAAGACAAGGTCGGATACATTTTTATAAATAGAGTTAAGACAACTCATTAAGAGTTTTTCTGTGTTATAATTCACTATTATTATCGATAGCTCAGGAACCATAATTAATTCCACAATTTATGTTTTTTTATTGCGTAAATTCTTGTTAATAAAACAAATAATTCAGTAATAAAAGTCAGCATAACAGTATAATAAATATTGATTACAGGAATTAGAAGGCACATGCATATCAAATGAAATACTGAACTGAATATAAAGCTGAAATTAACATATTTTGGATGGCCAAGAGCAATTAAAAAAGGTAATCCTAACAACATAGATGGAAATATTATAGGTATTTGGAGCGAGTATAATAAAAAAGTATTCGATAAAAGCGTATTTTGTTCGCCGGAAACAATTCCTATTATGGTTGAGTGAAACAAAAGAAAACTGATAAATATTGATATGGCTATGAAATTCCATGAATAAAATATTTTTTTAAAGAGACCGGTGTTTTTTGTTCTCGATATATATGGGTAAAGTACATTCGCCAAAGGGTAGTTTAATGATGTTGCCGCTCGTACTATCTTGTCAGCCGTAGCATAAAATCCTGTAATCTCATTTGTCGTAAATAAACCGAGAAAAAACGTGTTTGTTGAAGGATAAATGGAAGCGGATAAACGCGATAAGAAAAATAAAAAATTACTTTTAAATGTATTAATTATTGCCGGCCATAATGGCAATACCAGTTTAATACCAAAATTATGAAAAATTATATATAGACTCAGAAAACCGGATGTTAAATATCCTAAAGAATAAAAAACGGGAACATAAATATAATCATTTTCGCTTTTTATAAATATAAATATGGCAAGAGTAAAAATGACTTTTGATATTATATTTAAAATGGTGATATACTTCATCTTTTCAATTCCCTGAAAAAACCAGATGGGAAATAAAACTTCACCTGCTACGATCCCGTAAGAAAATAAAAAAATAAATTTGTCATCCTGCAGTCTGGGTATGAAACTTACGCATAGAAATAGAATCCAGAACGATAAAAAAGTCAAAGTTACACGTATTATCATTACGATACTGAAAATCTCATTCAATTTTACATTGCTTTCTCTGTTGAGTGTAATATCTCTCGGCGCGGTAGTGCTCAAACCAAAATCAGTAAAAATAAGCAAATATTGAATAATAGCTTGAGCAAACGAGATTATCCCGAATTTTGCCAGTCCAATTGTTCTCAAAAGATAGGGTACAGTAAGCAATGGCAATATGTAATTCGCGCATTGAAGAACAGATAAAGACAAAAAATTGGAGAAAAGAGTTTTTTTGTCATTTGAATTAAAATATTTATATAATAAATTCATCACTTTAATTTATATCTCAAAAATATTGCAATAAATTTTGTATGGTTTGAATTATTTAATATATTTAAAATGAGAAATCTAAATAGATTCATTTTTTTTCTGATTCAATTGGGAAATTTTCTCCACTAATGCAAAAGCAATAATTATATACGGTACTTCATAAAGGAAAGTAAAAAATGGTAGTGTAATAAATGTGGCTAACCCGCCGACAAAATAGCTGAAACAACCAAAAATAATCCCGCGATAATATGGATCCGAAACATTTCTCAATATTTTTATACATCTAAAGATGAAAGCACTACTTAATGTACTGAAAACGATTACCCCTCCAATACCCATCGTGGTTAATAAAGATAATAAGCCGCTATCAACTGTTTCCACAGATAAGTCTTTAACTATAACCGCTTTTACAGATTCTTCAGCAGCGATGTTATGAAGAAAACCGACTCCAAAAATAGGGTTTTGCAGAAATAAATTAATCTGCTCGACATATTCTTTTAATCGTCCTCCAAAAGTCCCTGTCCGGTTGATAAAATCCGAAAATGTCGATTGCATATGTTCATATACTTTCGAGAATAATTCAAATGTTCTCAGTCCGGTAAAATGAGCGGCAATTGAAATCAATAGTATTGCGCCAATAAAAATAAGTGTTGAATTCAAGTATCGAATTCGAGTTGAAGGTTTTGTAAAAATTAACGGAAACAGCATGATAATTATTTGTTTTAGCCAGGAAGCCCTTCCAAATTGGAGAAATGAGGCAATCCCGGTTAAAAAAACAATATATAAATATTTCTTATTTTTGGTTGTCTGGTATATCCAGAAAGATATACCAAAAAACAAAGCCAGTAAAGCTTCTCCGCCACGAAGATAAATCCTTGGTAAATATAATCCGCTGAGTTGCTGGTATTCCATTTTTAAACCGGGCATTATTATCACGTTTAAACCGATAGAAAATTGGACAATCATCAGTATTGCCTGAGTAACGGCAAAAAAAAGAAAAACATTGACAGTGGATTTAAAATCAGCTTCGGTTTTTATTAAAAACATAAAAGGAAAAAATGATGCGTAAAAAAAGTATTTTCGAGCAATTCGCAATGAAGACGTGAATGAAACATCATATACCAGACATGTATAGACAGTAATAAACATTACGAACCCCAATAAACAAAAGAGATATTTATTCATGGGAGTTTTAAAATATTGTGCTAGTTGCCTGTCTACAGCGATGTCAAAAATTATCGGCACGAATAGCGCGAATAAAGTTATGTCTCGCAACTTGAAAGCGCCTGGAAGAGCCAGAAAATGTTCTGTTGCGAAACCAAGAAAATTAAGTGTCGCAAGTATCATGAAGTAATATGCCCATATCGGTTTCACAAATAGGCAAACACCATATAAACACGCTCCCATAATCCCTAATGCTAAATTCGGATGTGAATGACTTACACTTCCAAGTAAAACAGCGAAAATAATCATGAAAATAGGGAAGATAACAGGTCTTAGTTTTTGTATTACTATATCGGCAGTACTCATAAATATAACCTTGATAAGAAATATATTGTTAATTTAATCAAGATATAATAAGAATTCAGATTAAATCCTTATACTTATTCCTATTTTTCAATATCCATAAAATTGGCACCCAAATACTTTTTTTCATTGCGGGACTTGCGCTTCCGATCATCCAGCATCTTTTATCGCAGGTACAGACTTTTTTTCTGATTTCCTCGGCCTTATTGCCTGTCCATATATCATCGAAAGTATTTTCCCTGATATTTCCCATAACTTCATCCATTGCGTTGCATGGACGTATATCGCCAAAAGGGTCAAGATAAAAAACGTCTGTTCCCATTTTACACGGAAGAAGCCTTTGTCCGCCTTTTATATAATTAATCAAACCGTAATTAAAATATGCGCGGAACCAGTTCTTTATCCGGTTTGTTTTCAGGAGTTCAGCAATAAGTTTTTCAAACTCAGCGGATATCATTTCTGTGTTATCGAATTTGTTATCGAATTTGTGAAAATAATACGTATTATGAGTCGCGGCGGTAGCGAATTCAATTTTCATAGCGTTAGCCAGTTTGTATAATTCAAGAAGATCTTTCGCGTTTCTATCGGATACGGTTATTCCGAAACCGATATCTTTAATTCCCATATGATACAACTCAAGCAATGTCCGAAATCCACGGTCGAAACCATCTTTTATTCCGCGCAGTTCATCATTTGCTTTTGGAAGCCCTTCTATACTAATTCGAAAACCAATATTATAACCCTTTTTCGCCAGATTTATTATACGGTCGGTAAAAAATCCATTTGTACTTATAACCAATCTCTTTGTTTTCGGACGTACAATTTTTATAATCTCTTCGATATCTTCTCTTAAAAAAGGTTCCCCGCCGGTGATATTGGTAAACACTGTTGATGGTATTTTTTCGTAAAACTCCACGGGGAGTTCTTCCGAAATCTTTGTTGGGTATTGCCAGGTATTGCACATATAACATTTTGCGTTACATCTGTATGTGATGCCTAAAATCGCTTCCATTTATACCTCCTGAGAACATTATAATAGATATATTAGATATCGTACATAATCAAATAATATCTTAGATAAAAATTGGAGAAGATGATTATTAAAATAACAAAAAAAGAAAAAAACATCGGGATAACATATCACCGATGTTTTTTCTGTAAATATTATTTAAACAATATGATTTTAATCTTGATCATCCTCTGTTTCCCTGGCGAAATCTGGCATTCCTGACCAATCCATTTTGGATAACATCTTAAACATAATAAAAGAAAGAATAATTCCAATTATACCATATATCAACGAAATAGAATAATCGCCAAAACAAAGTTTACCAATAGAAAATATCATAGCGAATAAGGCAAGAACACCTGAAAACCATGCATATACTTCTGCCCAGCCCACATGCAAATGATCAGGATTACCGGCTTTAATAGCTATCTGTTTCCAGAACCCTGCGGGGCGAACACGCTTATAGAATTTTATAAGATGTTTTTCATCAACTGGTTTGGTAAGAAAAGTTACGGTAATCCAAATAATTGTACTGCAAAATAAGTTTATCGTGAACCTGACCGGATACATTTTTTCCGAAAGTATCGGATCTCCGGCGCCAAGAAATGGGATGAGATTCAGTATGTAATATAAAGATAAAGATGAAATCATGGCGGAAATTTCAGACCATGGATTTACTCTCCACCAATACCAGCGAATGAGAACAACAAAACCGGTACCGGACATTAGTTCAAAGAAAGTAAGCCATCCTTTACCGATATTGGTACTGTAATATGCGAAAATTGCGGCTAAAATCGTAAGGAGAACTACAGATATCTGAGATATTCGAATATAATGTTTCTGTGAGGCTTTTCGAACAATAAACCTTTTGTAAATATCATTTATAAGATAAGAAGCACCAAAATTGACGTGTGTTGCCACTGTAGACATATAAGCCGCCATCAACGCTGCAACCATGATTCCCTTAAAACCTAAAGGTAAAAACTTCATCAACATAATAACGTAAGAATATTCCTGATCCCATTTTGGATTATACGCGGTAATCTGAGGCACCAGGAATAATGAGCCGATACCAACGATAATCCATGGCCATGGGCGTAATACGAAGTGTGCCAGGTTAAACCATAGCATGGCGCCGACAGAATGTTTTTCATCCTTGCAAGAAAATAACCTCTGCGCGAGGAACCCGCCGCCTTCGCCGCCAGCCCACCATTGCAATCCGATAAAAACAATGAACGACCACATAGCAAGCAATCCACCTCCTTTAAGATCAAAAGGAGGAGTAAACGATATTATATCTCGAGCGTTTACAATGAGGTTTGTTGTACCGTTATCAACGGATCCCGAAGAAACAGCCTCCATCGCTTTTGTAACCAATTCGGTTGGCCCGCCTGCCTTCATTAATACAATAAGCGCAAGAATTATACATCCAAACATTGCCCACACAAACTGGAAAACGTCTGTGGCGATTACTCCCCATAATCCGGAGAATACACAATAAGAAACAGTAGTAACAACGCATAATATAACTCCTGATAGCCTTTCATTCATAAAAAACAAGACTGTATCAGGATTGATACCATTAGATGTGCACCATGCTCCAAGTTGTATTCCTGAAGGAGCTAACTTTAAAGATAAATTTTTCATCAATACAATAGAAGGGATATTAAGAACAACTTCCATAATTTTCGCGGCGGCCAGTGTTACCCAGCTAAGTACAAGTGTGTTTTGAATAAGCGCCCTGTACGAAGCATGAAAACCTCTCAAAATAGCGGCGGCGGGTCCGGCATATCTTAATTCCACAAATTCAACATCGGTTATAATACGGGCCCTGCGCCATAATCTTGCGTAAAAAAAGGTGCATAACATCATACCCATAATTCCGCCCCACCAGAACCAGTTTCTCTGAAGCCCAAATGTTCTGATCCAACCTGAAATAACAAGAGGAGTATCTGCCGCGAAGGAAGTAGCTACAATGGAAGTACCAGCAAGCCACCATGTCATTTTCCGACCCGCGACAAAATATTCCGTTAAGGTACCGCCCTCTTTTATTTTTCCGGAATAATAGAAACCAATCGCCATGGTAATGGCAAAATAGATACCGATTACCGCCCAATCCATAAGTTGCAGCTGCTCATACATTTATTTTCCCTTCTCCTTTCTACCCCCTTAAAAATTAGCTGGAACCGGAGGTTGTGAACCAATATAAAAGTTTATGTATAAAAAATAATTAATTAAAATTGACGAAACAGCAGGACAAAATTTATAAATTCATAGTTATGCCGAATATAAACGAATTATTGACAAAGTTAATATAAAAGTCGCTTAATTATATTCAAAATGAAATATAATTCAATACAAAAATAATAAAAATCTGGGTTTACAGTAGAAAAAATAATGAGATTAATTATAAACGAGGTCTATTACTACCGTTCCAGAATAACGTCCATAAGCAATATTCTGATCATTTGGAATATCATGTCTTGAATATCCACATTGTTCCACACCAAGGTAAGCCGCGAAATATAATTTAAGATGGTGGTTACCTTTGTCATTCTGGTATGAAGCGAGGCGTCTCCAGGTATTTATATTGGACGGATCCATAATTACAAAATCTTTCAAATCCTGATCACGTTCTTGCGGCCATGGACCGGTTGTTTTATACATAGGGACAAACAACCAGCAGCCACTTTCGGATAACTTATCACGGAAATTAGCATCGGTCCGGTCAATTATGCCGAAAAAGTCGTCATTCTCATGGAAACCATCACCGTCAATATCAAAATTGTATTTTCCCGGACCTGTTCCTTCAACAATCTTATTGGATGAAACCTGGGGATTTATAAAACTAATCTGATCCCAGACTCTTCCTTCTTTGTCATGATTGAAATTATAACCTTTGAAGAAATAATCGTTTTCAATTGGCGGATATCCTTGAGTATAGTATGTCGGCTGTCCGGTTTCAAGATTCATAAACCGGGCGGGACCGAAATTCTGACACCATACTTTAATCGGCATATTATACTGCGGATAAATAATATTGCCCTCTTTTCGTATAAGTCCGTGTTTGGTTATTTTAACAGGAGTGCCGTCGTTATTCATTTCATCAAGCGTATATATCCTCAAATACCACGCGTTCCTTCCGTTGCCGAAATTAACGTTAACAGGTTGCGCCGGATTCATTACTATACCTTTAATCATACCGTTATTTTCGATTGGCGGAGATGTTATGGAAGCTGTATCAATATCTAATACTGGAGTATTGCTTAAGATAATGTCATCGATATAGAATTCTGTTGGAGTGTTTAATGTCGTTTCTTCATAGAAACCAAACGCAATTGCTTTGATATTTTTCAGGGTAGGGTATTTGAACTCATCAAACTTATCAAGATAGAACCTGCACAAATGCCAGCTCCCATCATCGACTAACGTTACCCGTGTCGATAAAGTATAATATGCATATATCTCAGTACCGGAATCCGATGAAAGCAATTCATACACATTGCATATCATTTTTCTCGGCATGGAGCCTTCTTTCAGTTTAATCCATAAATTAATGCTTCCATAGTTGCTGAAATCCATTTTTGTCGGGAAGTTTATGTAAAAATTCGTAGGAGTCTTTATGTGTATAGGGGCATATTTAATATATGCTACTCTGTCAGTATCAACACCGGAAAAAGTTGATACTGTATATGTCATGGCAATTCTACCGTCATTACTGTAATCGTTATTTATCTTATATGTTGTGCCGGTATATGAATTGTTGCCGGAGTCAACTTCAAAATCATCAATAAGCAAATCTGGCAAAGGATTTGTAGCATTCGGTAAAAGTTTTATTCCATTAGATCCTATTGAGGTAATAGATGGTATTTGTGAAGCATTGTAATTTACTTCATACCTGTAATAATGATTGCCTGTAATTTCTGTGCTCAAATCAATGTAACTTAAACTGTAAATAGGGGAGCCGTTGTTTAATAATACCCTCGTAGAAGGATCATTATCGGTTACTCGATATAAATTGTAATAATTCGGAGCGTAATTCTTATCTGGAATATCCCAGGTTATTTTGAATCCCTTTTGTCCTTCAATAATATCAGCAAATGGTGAAGATGAATATTTTAAGAAATTGATACCGCGCAGTTTGAAATTTTCAGTTTTTTCGTCGGTGTTGGATTCACTAAACTGAACCCAGCTTGTTATTGATATTCCATTCGGACACGAATAAATGAAAGGCATGGATCCAAACTGAATAGCCATTTGACCGGCTTTTACATTATAGGGGAATAAAATGCCTTCTTTTATATTATTATTGCCGATTTTCGGAACAATAATTATTCTTTCAGACCAGGAAGAACCTCCATTGATACTTTCCGTAAAATAAAGGTTGCCAAATATATTATCTGCGTTCGCGTTTGACAATTCAGATACATAAACAGCTTGGATGGAATCGATAACGCCATCATTATTTTTGTCCACTACGGAGATCGATGGGGCGTAACCATTTGTATCATTATCAGCATCATTTTTTATCTCGACAGGTGCAGACAACCATGAAGAACCGCCATTAATACTTTTAGAGAAAAATTTCTGCGAAAATTGCGGGAAATCATTTTCCTCAGCATCGCCTTTTTTTGTTAATTGCCATGCGCAAAAAAGGTCGTTGTTGAAAGAAATAATTTTTGGAAAATAAACCGGATAAACATCTTCGTCTTCCAAAGGAGTAAAGTGACGCTGGTCTTCTGTTAACTCATATTGATGTGAAGCTATTTGCACAGCACTGCCCCAACCTGATGATGTACGGGTTTTCGTAACAATACGCATTGTGGGGGGGATGTCAACATAATCAGCTTGCTTTTCCGCTTTGAAATCGTCTATTTCTACATATCCAGATGCCACAATATCTGAATCGGTCTGGAAAAAGCCTATCTGAACTTTTGTTACGGTAGTTAAAATTGGGCGCGCCCAAGACCTGTCAGGGTCTCTTAAATCACTTACAGGGAATGAATAAGTTTCAAAGGTAGTGGATGTAGCAGGTAATGGTTTCAGGTTATTGCCGACTAATCTGAAATTACTTACCAGAGGTACTCCACTCTGATAAATAGGAATCCCAGCCGTATCCTGAACCTGTGCTGTAATTTCTACAGATACTATTTTTTGAATGGCTGTTGATGGAGTTATGTTTGTTCGAATTCGGAATGATATAGTGGCATTGGTAAAATCTTTCGCTGGATTCCATGCTGAGTCTTGTGCTAAGCCAAAAGATACCCATACAGGACCCTGGCCGGTGGGTGAATTAAACGCAATTCTCAAGTAATTGTCTCCCCCGCTACCTTTAATAAAAGTATTGTTAAAATCACATTCCCCGCCGTAAACGAACCAGGGAAAATTAGCGATAGAATTAGGCGGTGTATTTACAACATAACTGTTGAAAGTTTCACTAAATATTGTTTCAGTACCGGAACTTTCCTGCGTTAACTCTTTGTATTCGGACCAGACTGCGTGAACACCGTTACTTGTTGTGCATAACGAAGGTGTTTTTACGCCTCTTTTCGAAAGCATATCGGCTTCCGCAACGGTTTCGGATGAACCTGATAACGACCATGTCCCATTCTGATATATATACTTTGCGTATTCGATATAAGATTTTTTTTCCGTACTTGTTTTTGATATAGTACCCCAAGCGATATGAGCGGTCCCATTACTTTCCATGCAAATAGTTGGAAAATCTACCGAAATGATTCCGGGATAACCGGTAATTTGCTTTACCGTGATTTTAGAAGTCCGCCAGTTGGATGGATTACCGTCATTATCGTTAAACTGAGCTGATATTATCTGATTATAGATTTCTTTATCTGCTAATCTCATACTATTTTCAAGCCAGGCAACACCTATATATTTTCCTTTTTTGGCGAGTACCGGTTTTCTGGGCCATGTACTTTTCTTATCTGTTGTATATTGACTGTCCGGAGTGAGTATTTGTGTATTTGACCATGTTTTTCCCCAGTCAACCGATTTTGAATAATATACTCCGGGTATTTTGGATCCTTCGTAAAAATAATAGTATACGGCATGTAATACACCTTTGCTGACATCATTATCGTCACCTGGGATTATCTGGAGTCCCTGAGGATAACCCTGTATATTTGAGAGTGTGTAAGTTTCGCTCCATTTATTCATATCTATATTAGCGGTTTCATTGATAGCTATTGGATAATCAGTGGTATCGAAAGTAGTCAGCTGGTCGCCTGAACTGTAAGATATCTCGAGTTTTATAAAAATACGGTTGTTTTGAGTGGTTTGCAATGAAGTTGTGTTCCAAGAATAAGAACCGCTTTTAGTAGAAGATGATATGTTGGATATCGAATGAAATGATGTCCAGCCTGTATCGTTTTGCCTTTTATAGAAGAGAGATATATTATAATTCAAATTATCCGGATTGTATATGTCCCATTTAATATCGATAGAATTTTTGAAATTTATTCCGTCTGCCTGTAATCCGTTAGGGGCTTTTATCGTAGCTATTGGAGCATGTTTATTTATCAAAGGCAACATATTTTGATAACCACGGTAAGGTGTTGAAGTATCAGCATATGAATGAATGGAGAATCCGCCGAATCCTGAACTTGATCCGAAGTTAGTATAGACTTTGGCCAATTCGGTTTCGAGAACAGTTGTATCGTTATCGTAGAAAGTAATTTTACTGTCTATATCATCATCATCCTCAATGTCATAGGTGGTTTCAACTGTGACAAGGCATTTTTTTGATAAAGATTCCGCTTTTGCGACAACATCTTGTGCCCAATAGATTATGCCTGCTCTGAATCCCATCTCAGGTGTATAATAAGATGTACCGTCTCCGGCATAATCGCTATATGCCATTAGTGTAAAAAAGTCTACTTTCTCAAATATAGTATCAAATAAATTCTTTGATGGAACCGATACGGAGCCATCATCCATATTTTGAAACGCGGCGCTAAATGCATCGGAAAATTCCATCGGGTCATTTATAAGCGGATCATTGTTGTATAGATCAATTTTCGTTCTGCAAAAGGAAAGAAGATAAACATATGTTCTCCAAACGACAGAAAAATCTTTTTCCCATGTATATGGAGTTTCGGTTAAGTAACCGTGTCCCAACTGGTAAGGTTCGATATCAAGCATAATTCCAGCAAACCTTTCGGAAGGTATTCCGCCTTTCTGAAAAGGTATAATACCGATAATACCGTCATCGACAATGTTATTATTATGGTCAAATTCTGATTTTACGTTTTTGGAACCGATAATCATTTTCTCAAAACTCTCATTGAAACACCCGGCGTATGAACCGGCAACGGAGTTATCCGGATCAGCTCTGTTATAGTCTTCATTGTAGGTAGGCATAGCCAGTTTCGGATCGGATATTACGACATATACTTTATATCCGCGATTATTCATATCGGCAAGAAACCTTCTCATTCTATCGGGTTGAAACTGCATATAATCATAAGCCGATATAAATAGTTTAGTTATTTTTTTGTTTGGGTTGCCATGAGGAGCGGCACAGAAACTTAAAAATTCCTCGCGTGCAGTACCATCAGTATTTGAAAAATAATCGTCGATTATTTTGCTGGTTGAACTCCAGACCCAGAGGCATCTTTCCTGGTTTTCCTGTGCAGGCAGAAAAGGTGTAAAAAAGAAATTTAAGAAAAACCAAACTGATAAAATTATCAAAAATTTAATTCTCATATCGGATCTTATTCCCCATAACAGAGTCATTATTGTTTTCAATTATCGTCATTAGTTATCCTTATCCGGTAAATCCATAACGTAAATATCTCTTCCAATAATCGCGTATAACTTATTATCAATAATTACAGTATCTCTAACATCATATGTGGCATTTGCAAATGTATATCTTTTATTATACAAAGTACTGAAATTAAGCTGTGCAGGCACGTTGTTCCAGATATTAACATCCATAAAGCTTATGGTATGATCATTTGTGCCGGTAGCCTCTTTGCCGGTATATACAAGATAATTGTCATTGGCGTTTATATAATCAATCGATTTGGAATCGGGGTTTGAACCGATTATGTTCGGATCGAGATATTTAACAGGATAGCTGATGGCATCAATATCTTTTGTGTTTTTTCCCGATACAAAAATATATTCTGAATTTGATGCTAATTTATCAGCGTTGCCGGATGTCAGTACAGAATCGGTTTCCCTTATCTGATTATAGGGAAGATTAGGATTGAATATGCTAATTTTGTTTGCTGATAATGAAGAAACAAAACCAAAAGAACCGGTATCATCAATCAACCCATCCATCAGTGTTGCTGTCCCATTAAATAATGTGCATAAACCCTTAAATACAGGAGCGGGTGGAGGTGCCCATCTTAATTGATAAAGATTTCTGCCGGCAACAGCGGAGTTGTCCCATATATAGGCGATATTACTTGAAGGATGGCCTATAACTCCGGACAAATTAGTAAGGTATGGGGTAATTAATGCTTTATATATTTTATTATATTCGGGATTGCTGGCATCATTAAGATCCCATAAGTTGATATTGAACCATTTTGCGTATTTTGTCTCATTTGAAATAACCATAATATAATCATTGGCGCGGGCAATTTTTGTCGGCTGGAATATAGAACTCATCGAAGAAGACAGGTTTGCTTTATTTCGATTTACAGATCCGTCATTGTCTAAATGGAAACGAGCTATAGACAAAAGACCGGCGGTTTTTGTTGAGTCATAAGTATATAAATCTTTGGCTTTATTATCATAAAATAATCCTTTAGGAATAAACAACCCAAGGTCGTTACGGTCCTTAAAAGGAACCAGATCATACAATTTTACCATCATAATAACATCGTCTTTTTGAGACGGATAATCATAAACACTGGAGAAAATGTTTAAATGATCAATGGAATTCGGGGTGGTGAACCTCAAAGTATAATCTGTACCTGAAGAACTTATAATTGAATATGGCGTTAAATTCGAGGTATCGTTGACAAATAAATTTATATTTGATCCGAAATTACCGGCATTTTTAACGTTAACCTGAATATAATTGGCAGGGTTGGAAGTAGTATTTCTAACCGCGAAACGTGAAGTTTCGTCGATTTCAAGTTTAGGATAAATATCACCGATTTTTATAGCGCAAATACCGCTTGAAGTGCAGGCAAACATCTCTTCGCCAGTCCAGTCTACGTCAATTAAACCACGGGCTTTCGAGGATGCAGGATACTGATAAAAAGTAATTTCACGTTCAAGATTGGTAGTTGACCTCAGATAGAAATAGCCGTCATTAAGTTTCTCGGTATAGAAAATATCTCTCAATATGTCATATACAGCAACATCAGCGCCGTAAGATACTGTAGCGGACCTAAGTTTACCGCTTTTATCCAAAACCGACATAGCTGTGTTGGAGTATAATAACCACTCTGATCCTGTGGCATTTACAGATATCCTCAATCCGGAAATATTGCTTAACAGACTATTATAACCAGAAGATACCTGAGGGTCCACACCGTCATTATCCGCAAGATTGGCAGTTACAACTGGAGTAATTGTATCTGTACGGGCATCAAAACGGTATACATCAATGAGGTTTGCGGATATACTTTTACATAAGATGTAAGCATATGCCATATTTGCGCTTCTTGATACCTCGACTGAATCGTAATTAAGGGAAGGAAGTATTTGCTGGCAGGTGTAACTTGATGAATCGATATCGATTAAGTATAAACCTGAATTGGTTCCTGATGAACCAGCAAGTAATTTCCGCGGCATCAAAGAACATACAGAGGATGAATTTGATGCGAATATGCCTCCATTAGTATAATTTGAAAGATCGATTGAATGTAACAGGCTGTTGTTTTGAAGATTGTATATATTTAATATACTGCTTGAATTGTAAATTACCGATAAATCAGTGCCATATTTGGAAATATCCATCTTTAAAGGAGTTGATGTTGAAGAACAATCAATGCTCTCAAAATACAGGAAATTTAGGGAATTCGATATATCTCTCTGGAAAACAGTGATTTCAGATGTAATATCATCCAGCATATATATTTTTGATGAAATATTGTTGAATTTGATATCGACAAATCCATCGGAAGAAATATTCGAGCTATTCGCGGGAATATACCTGTATCCATCGGCGCTGAATGTCGAACCGAATTCGTTGGTTATCCTGATATCAACATATTTGGATTCGTTTGAAGGCGGAACAATTACGCTGAGCATCGAGTCGGATTTATCAACTATTGTAGCCGAATTGGCGCCGAATTTAACATCGTTTACACAGTTGAAGTTTGTTCCCTGAATAACAACAGTATTCATACCTTGCCACGAACCAAGCCTTGGCGATACAACAGCATCCATCACAGGAGGATATACACACCGGTATATAACAAATGTTTGCGTTTCGGATACAATCGTTTCCCCGAAAGTATCTTTTGCTACAGCTTTAATAGTGTGAGCGCCTTCAGACAATGTGTACGCCTGATCATATGGAAATTCATAAAGAATTCTATCGTAAGTTGAATCTGTATCGTACTGGCTGTTATTCTGTATAGTAGCGATTTTATTCGTATCGCCGTCTACATACAGTTCCACGGATGCCAGATACGCTCCTAATGCCATATTTAGATCAACATCTATTGCTTCTCCCTTTATAATAACCTGATCGAAATTCTGATTGTCCAGAACGAGAAACTGTTGATTTGTTGCAGGGACATTAATTATATTCAAATCAGGTTTTTTATTCCAATAAATAGATTTTGTTTGGTTCGGAGGAATTGTTGAATTATTTAAATCCAAATTCACAGTATGTTGTCCATCGTTAAGAATTGTCTTAATATCATAAAATCCCCTGAGATTGGAATCCGCCCATTTAAGCCTGAATCCGGAAGGATATGTTGTACCCCAGTATGTAACATGATTGTTTATAGCGTGAACATATCGCTCAATACTGGTTTGAGCTATGGTATCGCTGTCTGCGTCATTGTCTGAATCGTTATAGATCAGAGATACAGCCATGCCGTCATTATCGTCAAAACACCAGCCATTTACTCGAATCTCTTCGCCCGTAACAACATAAGTGCCTGCCTGAACTTTGACTAATGGTTCAACAGGATTACCCGGGCCGAATGGATCGGCAGAGGAGAGAAGATGCCCTCTGGGAACATCCTGTAAAGTTAAGAATTTGTTCACATCCTGGGTATATATCATTATATTTCGGTTACTGTTTGATAAATTGAGAGTCAATGGTGTCGGAGGTGAGTTTTTAAGAATTTTCCCGATAAAAAATGGTATAGTTACCTCAACATTCGAAGCAACAGGAATCGCGGAACCTTTAGGATAAATTGTTGAACCGCTTTGCATAACATTGATGGACAATCCGCTCTGCATATCCGAAGGAAGCAAACTCGTATCTATTTTTATCCGTAGACTTCCTGTTTCAAGCGGTTGCATAATAGCATCGCGATTATTTTTCACAAATGCGTCATTATCGCTATAAATATATTTTAAGTTCATATCGTGTTCCAATTCGAGAACAGGATAAAAACTGTTTGTTGTCATTAGATTGATCATAAAAAAGACTTGTTTTGATGTAGTATTCGCCGGATTAACAAAACCGGGCAAATAATAAGCGTAATCGGACGGATTTGTCAGATTCGTTTCACCGGATCCCAATCCGTTAACAATGTTGCCGGAATTGTTTATGGTTGAATTAACACTATTATAGATTTCCTGGTATCCGCCTTTACCCTGAGGTTCGTAACCATCAATGGCGATTCCGGAAAAAACCTGAAACTGAGAAAAGGTTTCCACAACGCCTGATTGATCAGGTGAACCATCAATTGCATCGGAAAGACCGGTAAATAGCACTTGATTCATATAATTATAAGGGTTTTCAGAAAATCCCCAGAAAGATAACTGTGAGTCAACAGGGTAATACTTTGCCAATGCGCTTATATAGATTTTCTTCCCAAGAGATTGAGCAAAAATTACCTCATTTTCGCAATTCTGTTTTATTGAAGATAAAATTCTGCTGTTACATATTAGAATAATCTCATCAGCCAATTCCATTGGGGAATTGAAAGATGTTGCAACATAATAATCGTTTTCATAAGATGAAGATAAAGCGATGCAAAATGATATCTTTTTTGCGGATACCTGATTGTGAGCCGATACCAGCTGTTGGGCGCTTCTGATGAACCCAAGATAATTATCCCATACTGATGAAGATGCCGTATCGTTTATTAAAGAACCATTAAGCGGTGTCATCAGTTTTTCCGGATAAGCGATAAGCTGAATGGAATCAAACGCTTCTTCAGGCGACACTGCCGATTTATTAAACTCCAATATGCTTTGTAAATAGTCAATACCGGATTGCCTCATCTGTGGATCGATCCAGCCGGTAAAATCTATTACGCATTCAACTTTAACATTTTTGGCGCGCAATTCGGATAGAATCTGGTGATATGTTTCATTATCCGGTTCGCGGTTAATAATTTTTGCCGACTGGCCGTCATTTATGCACCAGTAAACCTTATTGAATGAATTACCCGGATTTCCAAACGGTTTTTCAAGAAATGAGAAAAACTCACTCATAGCTCCGGGTTTTTTTATGAGATATTCATTCGATTTATAGCTTACGTATAATCCACGATCCAAACCTGAAACAGGTGAAGATAAAATAACTCCAAACAATGCTAAAATTAATCCGAATTTTTTCATAAGTAAGCGCGTTTTTTCATGTTAAAGTTAATGTAACAAACGTTATTTAATATCTTTGGTTTTATTATCCCCGGTTATTTTTCCAATATTGTTTTCTATGGAAAACTCAAATTCTTTACTAAACGTCTTCATGTTTTCTTCTTCACCGGCCTGAATATCAATTACAGCTTTGTATTTACCGTTTTTCAAATTCATGTCTTCCTTGAAAGAAGATTTGTATTCAATACATTCGTTAGGGATGATTCCCCATTTTATATCGTTAAATGGAATTGTGTATTTTTCGTTGCTTCTATCTATGCTGGTAATCACGATATTTCCGGTAGGGCGTATATGAACGTTACCGGTATTTGTGACATAAATTCCAAATGTAGTTTTCTTAAGATTAGAGATATTTATTTTGCCAACTTCAAAATCATATTTCTGTGTACCGCTTACAGCGATATACACAGGAACCGATATGCGCAAAGCCAGATCGGCGCCCATAATACCGGCAACCGGTTCAGCTGTAAAAACTGCCCATGCATTGTATTCTCCTGAAGATTTCTCAGGAATAGTAATTGTATATTTAACGGATGCTGATCCTCCTGCGGGAACCACAACATTATCTGTTGCCAGTTTAAACCAGCTTTTATTGACAGGGTTTATTGTCCTGTCTTCCCAGCTTACTTTTATTTTAGCCGGTTTATCGCCAGGATTAACCACTTCAAAAACGTTATCGTAAGATTTGCCTGCCGGTATTTTGCCTTCTATACGAGAAGGTTTAACGGATATCGAACCGATAACCGGTGATGTTATGCTTAACAATAACGCTGATAAAAATATATTTCTAAATCTGATAATATTCATTATTTTATATCCAATAATACATTTTTTAATACATTAATACTATGGCAGGCACGGGATTAAACCCGCGCCTGCCGTAAAAAATATCAATTGCTTCTTAAATCAAAATAAATTATTCCTGAATATTTGCCTTTTCCTGCGGTTCTTAAATCAACGCCGAAAGCAACTTCTGTTCTTACATTAATATTTGTTCCGTAAAGTGTTCCGGCAACTTTTTTGGTGTAATTGCCATAAGCCGGATCAGCTTTTTCTTTTAACTGAGCTGTTGTATATTTTGAGGTATCAACAGCGAGTTTTTCAGGAATATAACCATAAGAACCAGGATAATAATTAGGATCGTTCGTAGGAAGATCAGAGGTGCCAAACCATGCAAAAGCTGCCGCCGGGTTGTCATAATCGTTGATTGTATTTGATGCAGTGTCAGGAACCTGTGGATTGATAGCGCTGATAGGAGGCGCAATTGTTTCTGTAATAGCTGCATCACCGGCTAATGATAAATTGTATTGAGCTCTTGTAATCGCGCCGGCTGAAACTAAAGACCACACCTTTACAGGCAGTATGAATTGTGGATAATCGGCATGAGGCAAACCGGCGTATCCGCCAACGAAATTCGCTCTCTGCAATCTTGTGTAATTTGCCCAGTTAGCAGGTATGTATGCCGGATCAATATGTCCTTCGTTCGTATCTTTGTCGAGGTTATTTGTGTAGATGGCTACATCAAACAAACCATCAGGCTTTATTTCTAAATATGTTCTTAATATATTTTTCTGGGTATCTGCCATAGCCTGGAGGCCAGTAATGGTTTGTTTTGTTGTTATTTCGGTTCCACCTGTTAAGGCATTATAGATCTTAATTGTATTGCCTAAACCTGATCCTGAGAAATTAATTTCCATTTCCAACGATTTTTTTTGGACGCTTGGTAATTCGGTTTGAGCATGTGCGGCTGAGGCTATGATAGATGCCCCGAAAATAGCCATCATCAGAATTGCGGATTTTTTCATTGTTTTCTCTCCCTTTTTGTTAGTTGTTCTTAGAAGGTTTAAAACCAACATGATTTGATTTTTGTTTTAGGATTTATTCACCCCCTATTATTTAAAAAAGTTGAAACTATAAAGATAACCTTTTATGTAATAAAACAAAAAATTCAAAAATATTAATTTCCCACAAGATCAATATATACTTTTCCCTCAAAAATTGTATTATCCCTCAAATTAGCGTCAGATAAATCAATAGCGAAAGTCAATTCCGCTTTTAATGGCCATGTAAACATTCTTGTGGAAGCGATAACTTTCTTATAGCTTCCAATCTGGCCGAAATTCACGTTGCTCTTATCTAATGTGATAGCGTTTTTGTCCGGAATAGATGTATAACATGGATCCGGATGTTTCTTTTCATCATTGGTTACAGGGTCAGAAGGATGCGAAGCAGTATATGAATTCCAGAGTGATTCATTAAAAAGAACATCAGTCGGAGTTATATATAATATATCCGCTGAATAATTCGGGTATTGAGTCGCGGCCCAGACTCTTCTGTCGGGAGTATACATACCGTACCAGTGAAGGCGGCTTATAATCCCTTTTTGGGTTTGCGCAGTATTATCTGTATATGGCGCGGTTGATTCAGCAAGCCCGCTTCCATCAAGAAGAGGCCCTGCCGTTGATTGTGTCCATAATTTAAGAGGAACACAAAGAGTCATCGTGCCGTTATTTGGATCATCTCCGCCCCGGGGATATAAACCGGTATATTTTGAAATTGTTTTGTCAAGATTGACAGCTAATTTAAGCTGTGTAGGATTATCAGGGTTAAGAGGAAACGGAATAACGCCTCCAGGTATAAAATCAAGCGGGCTCAACAATTTTTGCCCGAAATAATCCGTATAGAGAATAATTTCATATAATCCTTTAGCCTGCCATGAAATGTTTGTTTTCCCGATTCTTCTGAATTTATCGGGATCCGAACTTGTTTTTATCGTAAAACCGTCGGCTTTCGTTTTTATGAATGTATTTTGTTCTACGGTCAAATATAGGGGATCGGAATTGTATGCTACATCAATATCCAAATCGAGTTGTTTGCGTGCGGTAGATACTGTTGGTAATTCTTGTTGAGACATCGCAAAATTAGCAATTAACAAGCACCATAGTTGTATTACCGAGATCAAATAATTTTTCTTCATGAAGCCACTTTCTTTAAGCCGTTTCAATGTTTTAATCATTACTTAAAAAAAAGAGTAGAAATAATAATACCCTAAAAGAACTGCTTCAATAAAATATCTGCAATTTATTTAATTATATCAACAAATATTATTTATGTCAATCATCGTTATTTGCACTACAATAACATATTAGATAACTCGCAAACTTATGGAATAATAACCTAATAAAATATAATAGTAAACAAAAAAATAACAAATACCAAAAAATAATCTAATAATTTTGTTTATCGATGTTTCGATATAAAAAGTAAATAAACAATTTATTATCGTTTTTTATAACAAAAAAATAAAAAAACTTTTTTACCTGATACTATCGTCCAGTAAAAATTTTGAAATTATAAAAATTGAATCTCCTGGCAGATAGTAAATTAACGTTATTGTTTAATATCTAAAAATATAATTATGGTGATACTTTTATATAATATATTCCTGATTTTTTTGTTATCGGCGATGGCCGTGAATTATCGGATGAACCTGTATCGGTGAAAGTTGAAATATCCGATACCGCCTGGAAATTTGAAATTAGAACCGGAGCGGATTCAAGATCACAATAATAAATCCTGTAATTCTTCTGTGCTACACTTTTCCAGGTTATGGTTATACCGTTTTCCTCTAATATAATATTTGTCAATACGAAAGTTGACAGAGGATCATTTGGATCTGTTCCTGCTATTTTCTCGAAATAATCGCTTTGTTTATCGTTATCTGTATCATACAAAAGCGGATTTGAATTAAACGATTGTTCCTGTATATTTGTCAATGAATCATTATCCGGATCTGAATCCGGGTGTGGATTGATTGAACCGAAATACCTGATTTCCCAGTTATCGGTTAAACCATCGTTATCCAGATCTCTCATCCATTCCAGCGATTTTATAAAAATGGATTCTCTCTCAGTCGAATTGGCAATTTTTTCAAGACCAAAATCAAAAAATACTGCGCCGTATGTGGAGGTAAATACTGTAAACGCTCCTGTCGATGTTGAAAATGTTTCTCCGCCACCAGATAAAACATTATATTTTAATAACGGTTTGGCAGGTGTAACAGTATCTATTTCTCCGGCAACTGCTCCGGAGCTTAAAAACATATTAAGGTTGATTCCGAGTTGATTGCCGGAACAAGAATCCATATTCGTGGAATCAGTATTGGCTGTGACAGAATACGCATACATACATTCATTTAAAAAATGGTTGGCTTGGGGATCATTTTCCATTGCTAAACTTAAATTTTCTCCCGTAAACAGAGCCCTTCCGCCTGATCTCAGATATTCTTTTAAATTAAGATAATCAGAAGAATCCAGGTTGAACACACCGTTATCGCCGCAAACTAAAACTACTGCGCTGTATTTGTATGCGCTAAGAACAGATAAAGGAAAATGCCGTCTGAATTTCATATCCCATATGTCGTAACTAATAGAATGGTTGTCCAATATCTGCTGGTATATCCCGATAGGGGAATCGTTATCGTAATCGGCTTTAATCAAAAGAATTTCAGATGCGGGCTCAAAGTTTATCGTATTAAAATCAAGAAGCCCCTGATATACGTTAGCGTTTAGTTTGTTGTCCCTGGTATGAACATCGACAATGTAATTCTGTGGTTCAGCTAATGTAATCCATGAGTTTGAGAAAACATAATCATCGGCCTGATTATCACTATGGAGACCGTCGTCAAAAAGTTGGACCGACTGAATCAATAAACTCCCGTCGTTTGATTTTATGTCGGCCGTTATAGATTCTATTCCCGAACCTTCATATACGGCAACCTTGAAAAATACCGGGGTTCCGGGTGAAGAATTTCTTTCCTGTACGTCACTGTCGTAAACAACAGGCGCGGTATTGTCGGATATAGTGACCGGGATCGTATCGGTAAAACTGTAGATTGAACCGTTGTCATAACCGTTCATTAATACTTTCATTTCCACCGATTGACCGTCAAATGCGAAAATAGAGGGTTGCATGAAAAAACTGGAAGCTGATTTATGAACTATCGAACCCGGCAATATGTTTCCGTAAATTACTTCTGCTTGAGAATAGCTGTTTATTATCGAGTCATCTAAAATTATTTTTATGGAAGTTGATTTTGATTCAATATTACCTTCGTTTTTAATATATAAGTCAAAATAATTCGTTGTTCCAGCTGTAAACTGATTTGTACCGGATTGGGTCAGTATTTGCTGAACATTCAAATAAGGTTTGGATAACGATGTGAAAAACAAAATGTTGTTTTGGTTTCCGGTCAGGTTATTTACATTTGTCGCTTTGATATCCGCGTAAAAATCTGATTCCTGTGAAGGAGTGGTATAATTACCGGTGAATATATTATCTCCGGCGGTAATATCAGGTAATACTCCGTTATCATGTAGCTGAATGGTATTAACAACGGTTTCATCAGGCGATTCAATTTCAACGATAACTTGTGAAATCACATATGAATCAGTAACTTTGCAGGAAATAACCACTGTTTCGCCCGGGTTGATTCTGTGCGCCGATATAGCCGCATCGCTGATTTTTGGACCCAGAATCCACTGAAGGCTTCGATCTACAAGGGTTTGTTTTGCTGTCTGACTTGTCAGGTCTTCTATTTTAAAACAATACAATATTGTTTTATATACGCCGGAATCGAATTTTATGGCTGCTGAACCGCTTGATATTATAAAAGGAAGCGAGCTTCCCGTGTAATTCAATATAGAAGTGGCGGGAGATATCGGATCGCATTCATCAGCACTGCCATAAAGTAAGTTACAACTTAAACCTGAAGTTATCCAATCTCCATTCGTGCCGGTCATATTGAGCAGGCTGTATGAGTAATTCTGGTATTGCGCGTGGAAATAATTATTGAGAAGTTCGTTGGGGGATCCGCCATAATTGGTTAATAGATAAGAATTGTTTCTCCCTGTAAGGACAATGTTGCCCCCTTTGTTTAAATAATTTATATAAAGCGTTTGATCGGAAGATGATATTCTTGTTGTTGAAGTGTTTACTCCTGTAAAAAGCAATACGCACCCGCCGATATATTTATCCAATAATTTTTCTGTAGGATCTCCACGCAGATTTATATCCCAGTAATCATAACTGTAACCGCAACTGTTGAGCAGTTGTTTGTAGTTATCTTCCACATTGGTTGATGCTCCATCATCATCAAGCAAAAGAACTCTGTTTGCGGATGCAAATGGAATTGAGGTGAACTTTTTATCTGTTGTCCATGTTTTGCTGTTGCCCAGATTGTCTTTTGTATAAATCTGAAGATAGTAATCCCTGGGGGTAAAGGGAACAGTAAACATATTGGCGAATAAAAAATCTCCGGCAAGCGAATCACCATGTGTTCCATCGTCATAGAGTGTCAGTGACTGGTTGTAATCGCCGTTTTTGCCAAGAATGTACAGGGTGATTTCATTAATTCCGCTTCCTTCAGATATTCGCGCTTTTAAGTAAAGTTTTTCTCCCGGTTTGGCATAATTTTTATCGATGATAATTTCTTCCGGATACGGCGCTGTTGTATCGGTTACAGGAATAAAGAAAGTATCATTAGATATTCCGCCCGATGTGTCGGTTACCTTTACGGAAACTTCTATCTGGTAACCGTTGGGGCATGAGTAAGCGGGTTTTAACCTGAATTTATTATTGTCACAGGTTTTTGATTCACCCACATTGACAGTACCGAAACTAACGGGTATGGTTGAATTGTACCCGACAAACTGATCGGAGGCATCTAATGTTACCTGAACATTATCCGCGATTGCTGTTCCCGTATTTTTTATTGTTATGCCGAAATAAGTAAATGTTCCGGGTGAAAGTATAGATGTATCTTTAAGGGAATACGATTCAAATTTAAAAAACGGTTTTGCTGAAGTATAAAAATAACCGCATTTATCAAATTGGCTTTTAATACCCTGGATATTTTGCGCGATTAAATTCAGGTAATAAACTGTATCCGGGGTTGTGGGAATGTATGTTCCGGTGAAAATGTTATCATTGGCGGATAAATCGGGCAATACACCGTCGTCTTTCAGGTTTATGGAGTCAATTTTTACTCCGTTTTGATCAAGAATCTCAATTTTACCCGAACTCAAAGGTATTGAGTCATCCAGATTTGATGAGATTGTTACCGGCTGGCCGGCAGTTAAGGATTTTGGTGTGATTTTTAGCTCTTTTAATCTTGGTCCGGTATTTTTATTAAACCAGATTAATGTGTTGTTTATTAGTTTATATCTTTGATCCGCAAACGATACGTCATCAAAAGAAAAATCGTATACCGCCGATTTGTAATTCACTCCTTCACAAGCGACAGCGGAAATTCCGCCTGAAAGCCATGTTTCCGAAGGATATAAACGGAATAAAGAAAACGCGTTGTTGAGAGATTCTATTTCGCCGGCTTTATTGTATTTTAAATTGATTTTGAAGTTATCAAAAACAGGATTTCCGCTGATAGATCTCATTTCCACCTGAGAAACCGGTTGCTGGACAAATCTCGTAGATAACAACTCATTCATCAGAGAAATACTTTTTCTTCCGTAATCCGTGATGTACGCTACATTTTTTTCGCCTATAAGAATAAAATAACCTCCCTGCAAAATATAATTTGATATATTTTCTGATACTGTATCTGTGAAATAATTATAAGGAGCTGTTTTAGAATCCCATATGATTATACCGTTTATGTAATTGTTCATAACCTGGTCGCTTATTTTTCCACGGAGAGTTTCTTTCCAGATATCAAAACCAATACCGGCTTTTAAAAATGTTTCTTCAAGTGGCGTTTTTAATGTTGGATCCTGCGTATGCTGGTCGATAATTAAAATTCTGTTTTTTGCTGTGGCATCCTTTGTTGTGAAATATTTCTTTTCCGATGAGGTTCCCGTATTGCCGAGGGTATCGGTGGATATAATGCTTATTTCAAAATCACCGGCTGTTGACGGCGAATTATATATCCCGCCATATATGCCGTCAGATGAAGAATTATCAAAGTGGTTACCGTCATCATAAAGCTGAACGTCATTTACTGAAGATGTTAACAGGTTCTTGATCTGAGCAGTAATCGTTTGAATTCCCGATACGTCTTCCGAATACACGGTAATCATAACCTGGCTCGATGGTGAAGGGGAAGCCGGTTCTATAGAAATCCCTGTCGCTGTGGGATTTGATTTATCATAAAACGTGAGTGTGAAATAATCCGTAAAGGTTTGATGAGAATTTTCGAAAATCTCAATCTTTATTTTTATCTGTGTATTGTTTGGGCAAGATGGTTGTGTCCGTATAGAAAATCTTGAGCCGGTTTCTTTTTTTATTCCGGATTCACCTGTCTGGATACTTCCATAAGGGAATAGAGTCGTCGGAATATAAGCTACATACGGGCTGTCTGAAGAAATTTTAACCTTAACATCATTTGCTGTGGATGTTCCATTATTAATGAGGTATATGCTGAAATAATTTGTTGTTCCATTTATGAAATCCGTACTGTTGAATAATTCATGATGATGAAAATAAAGCCATGGAGTAGCTTTTGTACTGAATTTTAAGAGATTTGGGTAACAATAGTGAATATTTGATGTATTTTCAATATGAAGATTGCCGGTAAATATATCCTCAGTTGAAGGAGACGCCCAGCTGTTGCCGAATTTCTTATCCGCGGCGGCTCCATCATTATGCGCGCCGTCATCGTAAATTTGCAAAGTATCAACTTTGATTCCCTGCGAATTCAGAATCTCAATTTTGGCTGATGAGATTCCTGTTGAGTCTTCTATATTGCCCTGAATGTCAAAAGTACCTGTGGGCGAATTCAATAAAGGAGTTATAGAAAAAGATGATATCTTGGGGCCCAGATAATTGGTTCCCTTGAGCCATAAAAGGCCTTTTTCAAGAATCGTTTTCCGTTTGTTGGAAAATTCGATATCCTTAAACCTGAAATTAAAAAGCATTGCTCTATAACCATTAAGGATTTTTGTGGAAATATACCCTTTTTTCAAAACCTCAGTTGACCCGGCTGGCGGATTAACCATCAATATCCCTTGTGCAGGAAAAACCTGTTCGATTTCTCCTGCAAGGTCGCCGGTTAAAGTAAAACTTTCGCCCATGAATGTATTTCGCGCGACACCGATTACATCCTCAATATACATTATTGATGATAAGTATTTTGTACCAAGATAAGTACTGATTAATTCGTTTTGAACGGTTCCATAAGATGTCAGGATACTAACAATATTTGAACCTGATATAAGGAGCCTGCCGTTGTTTGTAAGGTATTGAACAAGAAGTTGCTGTTCTTCCTGGGGTATTGAGTTGGATGATGTAATTCTACCTGCTGAATAAATAATTATTCCGCTGTAATATTGGCTTATCAAAGCTGAAGTTATATTGCCTCTCAGATCTTTTTCCCATATATCGAAACCGATCCCGATTTCTTTCAAAGTATCGATATAAGCATTTGGTGTTTGCGATGTATCCGGAGGAAACACAAGCAGATACGGATTCTGTTTTACGAACGGTATTGTGGTGAATCTGACCGAAGTACTTGATATTGATTCATTTGATATAGTATCTTTAGCTTTGACTTTAAAATAATAATCTCGGGCTGTTCCGTCGGTTATCCATGTGCCGGAGAAGTAATCGGATGAATCGATTCTTTCCAATAAAATTTCGTTGATCAGGTTATCTTTAGAGTCGTAAAACTCGGCTTTTGCCTGCGCAATGCCGGAACCGTCTAATATCTTGGCGGAAATTGAAACAGGCTGTGATGGGGCAGATTGTTTCGGGGTCACATTCAGCTCGGATATGAACGGCCCTTTATTATCCGATGATTTCAGTTCAATGGTTTGAATGGATTCTATACCTGACAGATCTTTTATTTTTATATGCCCTTTGAATTTATAATCAACAGGGCATGATTGAACAGTTGATATATAAAAACTGTATTTTGAATCATAAATTTCCTTCATTGCGGGTATGGTTCCTAATTTAACCGTAGATGAATTGTAAAAACTGATGTTTTCGTCTCTGAATTCGATATTGCATTCAACATTTCCGGCTGATTCCGGGCCGTTATTTTTTATACCCAGTCCGATATAGGCGACAGTTGCCGGCTGAATTCCCGTATTGTTTTGGACAATATAACCTGTATACTTTAGTTCAGGCCTGCTGATTGTGGAAAAAGAATATTTATTATTATAATATACATAAGACTGGTTATTGAGCTTAACAGGGATATCGACAAAATATGCTTTTTCTTCCGCGGATGTTAAAAAGGATCTCGAATAAATTCCATCCGATGCTTTAAGGTCGCCATGTGTTGCGTCATCAAATAAAATTACTCTGGCTTGTGTATTTCCATCCGGCGATTCTATATCGGCATAAACCTGATTTATTAATTGCGGATTCAAAACTTCCGCTTCGATTAAAACGCTGTCTGCCGGTTTAACTATGTCAGGAGATACTTTAACCGTACCGATATATGGTGTGCCGGAGAATCCTAACCAGCTCAATGTTTTATCCATAAGGATATAACGTTTTTCACTTGAGTTTATCGCGTCCCAGCTGAAATCAAAAAACACGAGTTTATATGTTCCTGTATCGACTTTTAATCCGGCAATACCGGATCCTATAATGTTTCCGGAACCGGATGATTGATCGTAGTACAAAATAGGGGAGGCTGGCGGGTAAATATTTATTTCCCCGGGCGATTGAGTTGATAATAAAGGTAAACTCAGATTATTTGTTATGGCGTCATCAGCTACACCAATCAATTTCTTGATAGATATATTCTTGTTCAGATACATAAGGTGAAAATAATCTTTCAGGAATTGTGAAGCTGAGTTACTCGCGATATTATACGGGTTTTTCTCGCCGGAGAATAAGAGGTTACCGCCTTGATTGAGAAATGTTTTTATCGATTGGATTTCCTTCTGGCTGATTGTTTTTAAATCGCTGGTTCCCGTAAACCACAATACCGTTGCGCAAATATAATCGGATAATACTTCATCCGTTATACTATCCCTGATTCTGGTTTTCCATTCGTCAAAAGGTATGTTTTTAGAATGGAAATAATCTTTAACCCAGCTTAAATTATCATCCAAACCGCCGGAATCATCTATAAGCAGGATATTATTATGTTTCTCAAACGTTATCGTGGTAAATATGTCTGCGGGTGATATGGACGTTGAGTTGCCAAGAGAATCGCTTAAGGAAATATCAGCATAATAGTTACAGGGTATTGAGTCGGTTTGAAAATAGTTGGCAAAAATAAGGTCGTCCTGATCGGAATCGTTATGGATTCCGTCATCATAAAGGTTTATTTCCCAAACTTTTTGATGGTTTTCGGTATATATGGTAACTTTAACCTGAGATATCTCTTTTCCGTCAATTAGTTTGGCTGAAATATGCACGTTCTCGCCAGGTACGGGATTTCGCGGAGATATGCTGAAATAAGATAATACCGGCGCCTCGGTATCTTTTATATAAACTTTATATTTTGTCTGATAAGAACGGTTTAATGTATCTACGAAATTGAATACCAGTTCAATAGGGTGATTGTCTTTAGCTATCGAAGATAATTTCAGATAAAATGAACCATATTGAGTGGAAACAGTATTATTTATGTTAATGGAAGCTATATCACGTTCCCATGAATTGTAATATTCAACATACTGATCCGAGATGGATAGTTTTACTTTGGATGTGCCTATTGACTGGGTACCCACATTTTTTACCTGAATATCAAAATATATTAGTTTACCGGGCGCAAAATGATTCGTCATATAAGGTGTTACAGCATTGACTTTTAAATCTGGATGTGGATACGTGGAAATATATATCTCATCGGAGGATTGTGCTTGGTTAGCTAAATTGTCTGTTGCTGTGATTGTTATAAAAAAGTCATCGGAAACTGTCAGGGTAGTCCATTTGCCGGTATATATGTTATCCGAAGAGGTGATATCGCCATTTGTTCCATCATCATACAATGTAATGGTAGCGACTGTAACGTCATACGAGTTTTTAACGGTTGCCTGAACCGAAGATATTCCGTCAGGGTCGCTTACCTGCGCTGTTATAGTGGTCTGGTTTTGCGGAAGAAGCATTTTGGGTTCCGCGTTTATATCTGTAATTTTCGGGCTGGAAAAATGATTCAATAAATCGCTCAGGAACTGTCTGCGCTGTGCAACCGGTTTTAGACCGCTGAAATCAAAATCAAAAATCATGGAGCGATACTTTTGAGTATCTTTTTGGATCGCGGCGGATTCGGTGGAATATGTTATCCCGCCACCATTTAATGTGTCGTAAATTAGAAGCGTATTTGCTCCGCTAAACGGATCCATCTCTCCGGTGAAAAATTGATTTTCAAGCACAAAACTTTTTCCGTTGCTTAGCGGATTAGTTGAGATCCCTTCGACTTTCAAACAGTTGGTGTCCTTAAATATGAATTCCGCTCCAAAATAATCATTAAGCAATGTATTATTCTGTTGTCCGAGAACTGTCAAAAAATAACTTATATGCTGGCCGCAAAGTAAGATGTTACCTCCGGAATCGAGATACTTTTCAATTATATCCTGTTCCTCACTTGATACCTGATATGTCCTCGATGGATTGCCGACAAACCATATAACAGCTCCGTTTTTGTATTGATCAATTATTTGTGAGTTAAGCTCGTCATCTTTATCGGTTCTCCAATTATCGAATTCCATTCCAATAGCTTGAAGGTCGGAAATATAAGTGTTTATCAGATCAGGTTCGCCTTCAGTATCATCAACGAGCAGTATATTGTGTTGTGCTATAAAAGGTTTTGTGGAATACTGAACAAGGTTTTCATGGGTGATACTGTTGCCGGCTGAATCGGTTGCGTGTATGCTTATAGTATAATTCGCTTCTTTTTGAGCGGAAGAGAAATTTAATCCGTAAATACCGTCGTTATTGTATTCATCATTATGTTTACCGTCATCGTAAATATTTAACGTCTGAACAGGAATTAAAGCATCGTTTTCTTTTTCATTTATAACTATGTATGCCTGAGTAATTTTGGAACCATCATCTATCTTTGTTTTAAAAGATATCGTTTTTCCGGGTGAAGTATACCTCGGCGATACTGAATAATCACTTATAAAAGGTGCGGATGCGTCGTTTATTATGATGGAAATATTTGATAACCATTTATTTCCGTGTGAATCTGAAATCTCAACATTAATACTTAATTCGTAGTTTGGCGGAGTGTTATAACTGGCTGATATAAATGAAATATTATTGGCGGTAATAACCTGTTCGCCCGGTTCAATCGCTTCAACTTTAACGGGATCTATTGTGTATTCGGTTATAAAAGGGCTTTGAATAGCCATTTTTAAAGAAAGTTCCGATGATGCTATACTTCCATTGTTGATTAATGTGAATGTTACGAATTTCTTTTCACCGGGATTAATTTCCGTGTCATTAACAATATTCATTGTTTCGACGGATATTGATGCCGATGGATTTGTCGTAAAGTTTACTTTTTCGCTTATCGCAGTGTTGGTTTTAGTATCTATTGCCCGAACAATAAAGTAGTAATCGTTTGGTTGCGATGCTGTTATCCAATTTCCTGTATAGATATGGTCTCCGGCGGTAGTATCGGGTGATAAACCGTTATCAAAAACCTCAATTGTATTCACAAGAGTACCGTTTTTATTGTATATTTCCCCATATGCGTTCAGTATTCCATCGTTATCATGAATAAACGCGGAAATTTTTATTGTGTTGCCGGGAGAAACTGCCTGCGGATCAACTATTGCATTTTTTATGAACGGTGGTACCGGTTGGGCAAAATCATTTGTGTCAAGTGAAACAATATGTTGGCTCATTACATCTTTAAAGAAATGAAAATAGTGTTTGCCTTCAGAAAAGAATGTTAGTTTATGATTGTTGAACGAAATGTCACCGACTGAGCCATGAGCGTAATATTCGCCTATGGGGTATTGATACTCAGGGCTGAAAATCATTACTTCGGGTTGCTCAGGATCAGCTCCCCATGTGCCTATGGCGATCTCTTTTCCATCAGGGGAAACTATAATTTTTGATGTTGTGTTTGGAAGTTTTATACCAAAAAAGTCATCTTGCGGTACGTTGTCGGGGTTTTTTTGCTGATAATATTTGTATAACGGGATATTGGAATTTTTATTGAAAACATAAAACTGAAGCCCGCTGTCATCAAGGCCGTAATAACCGGTTATTACTCTTTGCCCAATAACAATGGTGGAACTATCATCCGATATGGCGTAATCAAGTATTGGTTGCCCATTACCCGGGCTGAAATCCCAGAGCTTTTCATAAGATTTACCGTTCCATTGCCTGAATGTGAGAATCGAGCTTGATGACGCACCGATAATATAGGAACCATCACCGCTTAAAACATAATTCTTTTCGCTTATTGTTCCGGACCATGTAACCGATTGCAGATTGATATCAAATATATATCCTCTTTGCTGATCGCTGAAAGAAACAAAAGAACCGTTGGATGATATCTGAAACCCTTTGTTGTATAATTCTTGAGAATTCTGTGTATGAATGTATTGCGGGAATGAGGTTTCTTTGTTAAATATTGAGATAATTATATTTTTTCTCAATTTATCTTCAGCGTAAACAGCAACTGTATTCCCATCGTCCGATACAGCCAGATCTGATGGTACATAATCCGATGAGAAAGTATATTGCCACAAGGCATTTGATGAGCTTGTATCATATAAAATCAACTGATAAATGGTTCCGTCTTTATTCAGTACCGCAATCGTTGACCCGATCTGCGAAACATCGGTTTTTATAATATTCATGCTGTCTCCGGTTTGCCATAACTGAAGGCCATTATTGAGATTATCAACAAGTTCTATCGAATTATAATGAGATATTAATGTTTTATTGCCCCCCTCAAGTAAACTGATAAACTGGACCGTATCGGTTTCGGTAAACCACATAAGGTTATCGGGCATTTTCTGGGTTATCAGGTGATAAGTTCCCGTTGTATATGTAGGACTATCTATTTTTATACTGTAATCCCCGTTGCTGGTTATTAAAAAATCCCTTATAAGCGGATCAGGATGATAACCGACATCGGAAGACGTTTTTATCGAGGTTTGATCGAATGTGTATAACGTTAAAGATGAATCAAGTGGGGAACCGATGTCTCCGGCATCGATATCGATAGTGATATGGTTTCCCTGTTCAGCATAGAATTTAAAATAATCAAGATCAGGATTGGATGCCAATCCGCTTGAAGGATCGATTTTTGTTTTGCCGGTTTTTTTTATAATTTTTCTCTGAGTGGCAACATTTATTCTGTAAGTCTGGGAAAAATTATTGTTGGGTTCGAATGGATCGGAAGCTTCTTTGCGCAACACAATCTGTGTCTTATAAGTTTGTGAAGTAGCTGTATCGGTAAATACAAGATAACCTTCATGTATATATGGAGGATCACTGAGAGAAACCAATACCGAACTGTCGACACTGATTCCCACAGGAATTTGAGCGGATTCACCGGTATTGAGCGAAATTGTCTGCGGAAAATTTATCTGAAATCCGGCAGGTATGGCGGATTGCCAGGAGACGGAAAAAGTTTTTGTCGAATTGGAGATATTTTCCAGATCAATATTAATTTGAGATTGCCAGAGAGGCTGGCTGTCATCAAATTCCCCGAGATAAACTGAAGTCGGGTTTAAAATCGCTGAAACAGAAACGATTGGTTCAAGGTTAACCAATCCGCTACCCTGGGATAATGCGTTATATCCAAGATCAACGGCTGTTTGCCTTAATATGTTTTTTACGTCGGCGGGGCTGAATTCGGGATGAATCTGCAGAATAAGAGCCGCACAACCTGAAATATGCGGAGTTGCCATGGAAGTACCCGATTTAAGTCCATAACCTGAATCGGGAACTGTGGAATTTATATTTACTCCCGGCGCGACAATATCGGGTTTGGGGAGAAATATTTTGTTTGTAGGTCCTTTGGAACTGAAGTAGGCGAGCTTGTTATTCTTATCCGTCGCTCCGACGGTAATAGCTCCTCTTGCGCATCCGGGTGAAGTTATGGAATAATAATTACTTTCATTTCCTGCCGCCACAACGCATACAATACCCGCGGCTACAGCGTTATCTACCGCTAACGACAATGCGTCATCCGGGTCTCCATATCCGCCGATGGAAATACTGACTACATCAACTTTGTCATCGGTATAAGGGTCGCCGTCAGGATTGGCGGCTTGCTCAAGCGCGGCTATAATATCGGAAAAAATACCGCTTCCGGCAACATTGAGTACCTTATAAGCGATTAAATTAGCGTTTGGCGCTACTCCATTTACGGATCCGTGGGCGGCTATTATTCCGGCGCAATGTGTGCCATGCCCATTATCATCCATCGGATCGTTGTCGTTGTTAATGAAATCATATCCGCCGATAACCTTAAATCCAGGCCCAATGCCTCCTCCGAGATCAGGATGAAGATAATCGATACCGGTATCGATTACGGCTACAACAATACCTTCGCCTGTTGCGCCGGTCAACTGTCGGTAAACATCGGCTTTAATCAGTTGCGGGCTTTCATCGAGAACCGCTGTCACTTCGCGGTCTGGATAAACTTTTTTCACATAAGGAAGTTTTCTTATTTCTCTCAAGTCTTCGGGGCCAAGCTCAAGAGATATAGCGTTCAAGAGATAATAAAAATCGTGTTTTATTTCGCCAGAAAAAGCAGGTTTGGCGGATTTTCCGTTTCTTTTTCTTATCCGTTTCCCGATCTGAGTAAAATCCGATTCAAACTTTGAGCGTATTGTTATGTAATTAGCTTTTTTTTCTCTCAAATGCGATCTTAATTTTGATCTGGCCAGCTTTCTTTTACTTCTTTTCTCAACACTTAGTGCGGGTTCCGAAAACTCAACTATAAATCTGGTAGGAATATCGATATCTTTCAATAATTTGTTTTTTGTTGAGCTTGTGGCTTGCGGATTGAGAGTTAATACGCCTGTTAAGAAGATAAACAAACTTAAAAAATGCAAAACTATTTTTTTTTGTTTTTTCACATTATGGCTTCTTATTTTATATATTTTAGTTTTATATATTGAATTCCTCTAATGTTAAAACAATATATAGTTTCTCGATCTCAAAACTTAAAAGTAGAGAAAAAACTCCTCCAAAGTTTCTCAATAACGTTTTAAAGCTACTTTTTCATAGCTGCTATATATTAAAACACCAAACATATAAATATTTTACTATTTATTTCTATTTTCGTCAAAAAAAGAGTTAATTTTATATTCCGGTTGATTAAATCAGGATTTTTTTGTTATCGCGCATTTGGTTGAAAAGCGGGGGAATGAAGTGTGGATGAAAATTTGTTTGGCTTCATCAAGAATTTTCTCCGGTTTGTATCTTGATGATAAATGTATAAGATATAATTTCTTTACGCCTGCTTCTTTCGCGAGTGTTGCGGTTTGTTCGGCGGTAAGGTGAAAATATTCTTTAGCGAGCTTTATATCTTTTTTTAAAAAAGTTGATTCACAATAAAATTCGTCGGAATCTTTAACAAAATCAATAATCTTCTTTTTCAACGCCGGAGTGTATATAGTATCGGATATGTAACTTATTTTTAATCCTTTTTCAAAAATTATAAGATCATTATAAAGGTCTTGCAGAAAATAAGATTTAGAATCAAAAGTTATTATATCACCGGAAGAAAAATTTTTGGTTTTTAGTTTTTTTAACCATTGCCCTTCAGGCAATCCGAGCTCATTAAGCCTGAGTTTATCAACCTTGATATTGTCTTTTTCTTTTATTGAATATCCTATGCTTGGTATATCGTGTTTTAAAATAATAAAACTGCATTCGTAATATTCGTTTTCGATAAATGGGTTTTTTACGGGAATTTTCTCGATGAGATGCTTTTTTGAAAATTTTTCATTGCATTTTATAAGGAATTTCTTTATAGAGAATTTGGATATATCCCATACCTCAAATTCAAGTTGAGAATCATAAATAAGATTCCAGGTATATCCGCGCAATTTGTTATGGATCAATGAGGATATAGGAGCCGGGCCGATAACTTTTATTCTTTTGTTTTCACGCAGGTTCATTCGCAGTATATTGTCAAACCCGATAAAATGGTCTACGTGGGCGTGGGAGATAAAAATTGTGGATATTTTTATGAAATCCTTAACAGAAAGAGTATGATTATTCCCGCAATCAATTAAAATAGATTGATTTTTACCGGGAATATTTCTTATATCAATATAAATACTGTGATCGTCATGGAGAAATCCAACGATTTTCGGATAAAAGTATCGCATAATATTTTTTCGACTTGAGATTTTTAAGAAAAACAATACAATAACAATATATTAGATAAACTATACTATTATGACGATAAATTCAATTAATATCACAAATCATATCGAAAAGATTGTTTGCGAATTCCGCCGGTATAAAAAATATTCCGATACGGTGAAGAATGATTTTGCCTACAACACTTTTTTTGAGAAAATAATCAAGATTCTGGGCTGGGATCCATGGGTAACTCAGGATTATGTCCCTTTTCATATTGATATGGGGCATGCGTATTATTATGGTGCGAGGCTGTTTTTGCCGGGCAGGGAAAGCATTATAGCGGTTTTCCTTGACGAGGAGATGGTATTGTCTCCCGATCAGTTGAAAGAAAAAAATACCGATATGACTTTTCCTATCCGAGAGGTTTTCTGTAAAGTCCATAAAAAGTTTCCGGATAATAACATAAAAATATTATGGTTTTCTTCCATTACAAGAAACTGTCTGTATAATTTTAATACGGAAAAAATGTTTTTTTTCTTTTCAAATAAACCGGAAGAATTTGAGAAACTTCATAGATATTCCATTATAAAAACATTTTATCCTGAATTAAATTTGCCTGATAATTCGCCAAACGGTATAAAATTAGCGTTTTGGCTTAAAAAATGGGAAGATAAATTAAAGTATGTGAAAAATAAACAATCCGTCCGGAATCTATTGGATTTGCTTCTTGCTATAAATATGTTTTTAAAATCAAATATTGCTCCTAAATCAGAACTGCACCTGTTCGAAAACCTTCTTATCAGCTATTATTTAAATCAAAAAAATCAGTTTTTGCTTGAGGTTGATTTCTCTAATGTTATTCCACAAATAATGAGTAATTATAAAATTCATTATAATTTTAATTTTTTTGAAGAAATAAGCTGTTTGCATGAGGTTGGCAACGATAAACTGGTGAAAATTCTTGAGGAACTCGCTTGTTTTTCAAGAGCCACTTTTTCTCTTGAATCGATCAGTCTTGCTTACTATATTCTTAATATACAAAATGATGAAAAAAACAACAATAAATCGCCGGTAACCAATTTTAACGGTAACTGGATAATCTGCAAACCGATCATACCGAAATTTATTGAAATAAAACAAAGGCCTACCGAAGAAATGGCTAAACTGGTAATTCGTGTCGATGGAGATGATCTTGGCCTTGTTCTCGGTGTATACGACAGGCTTGAAGAAATATATCTTGGGGATAGTAACACTATTGACAATGACAAAAAAAATAATTCCGACCTTTTTGAGATACATCAGAAAGATTATATATCAAGCCTGAATTATGGGTTTACTTCGCAAATTGTTGAAAATAACATCAAAATTGTAAATGGTTCTGTGGATAAAAAAAGAACCATTAGAGTGCTTCTTATAAGAAAAATATTATCTTCTATGGAAAAACGAAAAGTTTCTTTTGTAAGATTTCCCGGCAAGATAAATTTTTCCTGTTAAAAAATTTAACATTCCGTTTTCAACTTATTTAAACTCGTTTTATTTCATACCCGCTAATAAATATGTCAAAAATTGTACATTCATGCTTTAGATAAATTGATTTATTGTTCTTAAATCAATCTAAAATCAATGTGGTATGAGAAATGCTTATAAATTATTCGTTGGCAAGGTGGAGGCAGTTTAAACTCAACAATAATTTTTAAGGGGGGCTGTATCATGAAAACAACATTGTATGAACTTTTAGCAAAATTAACTTCTTATTCCAGTGATGATGATTCAATAGTTGAGTTTGTGGATTTTTTGATGGCTACAGGTCAAATAAGATTCACCAGTTGATTCTATTTGATTGTTTTAAGAGATTTAAAAATTTCAAGGAAAAAAGAAAATGGATACTTATAACGACTTTCCGGATATTTTAATTGTTGAAGATGACCTCAGAACGGCGGAGATGCTTGATTTAGCTTTATCTTCAAGAGGGTTTCATTGTTCTATAGCGTATGATGGCTTTGATGCGCTGGCAAAGATCAATGATAGTATTCCGGATGTTGTTCTTCTGGATATATGCCTGCCGGGAGGAATGAACGGATTTGAAGTATGCTCAAGGATAAAAAATGAATTTTCATCGTATTTTATCCCTGTAATCGTATTGACGGCTATGGATGACATAAAAAGCAAAGTATACGGGCTTGATTCCGGCGCAGACGATTACATAACGAAACCATATGATATCCTTGAAGTCGTAGCCAGAATCAAATCAATGTTAAGGATAAAAAACCTGCAGAACGAATTGATTGTCAAAAATAAAAATCTTGAAGAACTTAATCAACTGAAAGACGAGTTCTTATCCATATGTTCCCATGATCTTAGAAATATAATTATGCCTATTATGGAAGCCAGTAGCCTGATGAAAGATAATATTTTGCCTGCCAGTAATTTGAAGTTTGCGGATATAATTCATCGACAAAGCAAAAAAATGGTGGGGTTGCTCAATTCGCTTCTAAAATCTTTCGCTTCAGAACAAGGACAACTGGTTCTTAAACCAAAAAAACTGGCTGTTCAGGATTTTGTGAAACAATATGTCAAAGACTGTATTCTTCTTAGAAGTGTAGAAAATGTTGAGATTAAATATGAGCTAAGAGTTAAAGATAAAGAATGGGTTTTCGATCCTGAAAAAATAGATGAGGTACTTACCAATCTGGTCGCTAACTCGCTTAAATTCATCCATTCGGAAGGTACAATTACGATAATCCTTGATAAAATATTTACCGATTACGGCGAATTTATACGTATAGGCGTAAAAGATACTGGCGAAGGCATACCTGATAACAAACTGCAAAATATATTCAACAAATTTGTTACCGCTAATACAGGTAAAAACAATCTGGGTATGGGATTGGGATTATCTATCTGCAAAGCCATAGTTGAAAAACATGGCGGTAATATCTGGGCGGAAAATAATGTAGACGGCGGGTGCACATTCTATTTTACAATACCGAGAATAGAAATTTCTGATCTTGAGGAAATTCCCTGTAATTAAAAAATTTATTTCTTCTCAATAAATGGCTGGATTATTTCCCATATTCTATTGATCACAAAATTTCTTTGCGATTCATCTTTAGCGCCGGTTTTTATGTTCAAAACTATTCCTTTGCCTTCGTGTGAAAAATGAAAAATTATTTCTTCAATCTTTTCTGTAGTAATCAGTTGAATTGTATCTAAATTCGGGTCGATGTCGGTACCGCTGATTGAAATTATAAATTCAAGCTGAGCAACCTTATTGAGAAACATATTGAATTCGGTCGGAAAATTGCCCCGGTTCTGGATCTTTATTTTCTTCTTAAAATGCGCAGTTTGTGCTTTTAGTTCAGGATATCCTTCGGGAGTAAGCATCTTTTCCGGTTTGATTATTTTTGTTGTTTTCTGGCGTACTTTGATTTCAATGTTGTGGGTTTGCCGGTCGATTGTCTTCTCAAGATTTTGTGTCGGCTCAAATCTTAACCAGCCTAAAGGTAAAATGGGGTTATTTCCTTCAACCACGAATTTTCGCGTTTTAGGGAAAACAGGAAACAACTGGGTTATTACCGAATCAAAAGGATAACTTTTTTTGCATGAATAACAAAATAACCTGTCTTTATTGAACTTATCAACTTTTAACGGTTTTTTGCAACCAGGACATGGACGATCTGTTTTTCCGATATCGTAATTCCGTCGAATAGAATTTATTGATTTGTCTGTGTGAAGGTTTCCTAAAAGTGAATTCCAACCGATACCCCATCCGATACATACATAAAACCCGGGTACTGCTTTTTTCATTTTTTCGCTTAGCGACCAGTAAAACTGATAACCTTCCTGCATATTTGTTCTATTGTAAAATTCAAGCTCGTTTTGAACAATTTTGCGGGTGAAATCGTTCATTATGGTTTCTGAATGTGAAAAGAAGGCGTTTTCGTCGAATTGATTATCTTTTGACGGTTTTAGTTTTATATCGGTTATTATTATCTCGCCTTCTTTTAAGGTTTCAACATATTGAGATGTTGCTGTCAAAGGTGTCGGAATCGATCTGCTTTCAGGACCGAATTTTTTCCATCCGTAAGATTTATAAGATGTTAGGTTCAAAATTTTTATATCGGATATATTCAGGCTTTTCACCGGAAACTCAATATCCTCAAATATAATATATTCTAATGAATCAAGTATATTGTGAAAATCCGGCAATTCAGGGTCTAAACCGGATATATTTATGTTTTTGCTAAAAAGCAGGGAAGAATTGAAAAAACCTTTTAATGAATTGCCCGGAATATAAGGGTTTCCCCATACATTTTTAGCGAATCTCGATATTTCATTTGTAAAAATCTTATATGGCAACTCGTAAACCGCGGTAGATCCTTTGAGTTTCTCAATCGGATTGTCCAGTTCAGTACCGCTGAATTCTCCATTTTCAGGTTCATTTAAATGGATAGATTCAAGATCGAAAATTTGCGTAGAAGATGCTTTCCTCTCATAATTAATACCTTCGATCCATTTATCGAAACCCGAAATATGAACAGGTGACAAGACTGTAACTTTATAACTTTTTCGAAAAATCATTCTTTTACCCCAGAAAAAATCCTTTGCCCGATCGGTAAATTGTTGTTTCCGTACCTAATTTTTTGTTCGGATTGAATATTTTCAACATTGAACCCATATCTTCCTCAGGTTTTTTTCTTATGTACGAACCTTCTTTTGCTATACGAAAATATTTGGATTCCCTGTCGCTGTTAAAAAGCGGTTTTTTTTCACGCAATACCCATTTCATCAACGAATCTTTAAGATATCCATTTTTGACCTCTTCCAAAGTAGGGTGATATAGCGATAATAACAGGTATTTTCCTGGATTCTCAAATGTCAGCCGTAACTCGAATTTTTTGAAATTGAAACAACCTCTGCCCAATTTACGGTTTGCGCCAATACCTTCATCTTTAAGAAATTCCAACGCGGAAAAAATTTGCGATTCGTGTGAATCGAAGAAAAAATACAAACCCGCATTCTCATTAAATCTTATCGCTGATATTCTTTTATCGGCTAACTTTAATTCATAATCTGTATAAAAGGGATAATCAAGACGTATCGCGGTTTGTTTTTCCATAAGAAAATTTCCAGATTGAAATATGGAAGCTTCTTTCAGATTTCCCGAAAAATACATTTCCATCAATGTATGGGTTATATGCATAGTACCATTTACGGGGATGTATCTGCTGTCGGGTAAAACGCTCATAAAGTCCAGCGGCATAGGCATGAAGTAGTAATCATCAAAAAACGGGAACGCGGATGAAATATTCAGGTTCGTACCGCTTAAATCATTATCAATTGTCCCGAGTTTAAAAAAGGTATCCAGTAAAAGAGAATAAAGTGTATCGGAACGCAAAACGGGTTCATTTGCGCATAAATCTTTAAAATAGAGTTTGAATCCGGTTAAAGTTCTCTCCATAATTTTATTTCAGGCTATCCGGTATTGAGATTTGATATTCGTCGGCTTTTGCCTCTCCAGCGCCATAGCTGGTTTTATCCTTGGATGTCAATGAATTCAAATGGATTTTTACCGCGCCGTAACCTCTTGTTCCTCTTGCTCCGAGATAATCGTCCTGCAAAAGGTTAAGAGCGGTAAATATAGATTCTACAAGAGACTTTTCATCATCCCCGTCAAATAAATTCAATATAATTTCAAAATTGAAATAAAAACCAGCGGGAACGCGTTCGATTAAACACGGTTTAGCTTTTCCGGTTTCACGGTTTACATAACATTCTTTTTTTATTTCAGCCTGAGGCAAATCGGCGAAAGGAAGATTCGCTTTTATTGATTCTTCAGACAATACCGCATCCCGGAAGATTAGCCTGCCGGGTACCTTATATGCTGAATTTGACTCAGTGCCGAATAATATATCAATGGTGTTATTTTCCGATTTGTCATCTGATGAGGCGAAAAACTCCTCCATGAGTACCCTGAGTTTTCCTTTCAGGCTTGAACCGGGTATTATCGGATAATGTGTTATCGGATCGCGCACAATAGCATGGTCGAGTATTCCCAGTGTGTATTTTTCGTTGGATGAGCCGATATGCAGTCCAGCGAGAGTTTCGATAGAACCTTTTATGAAAATTTTCTTCAGGAAATTTCTGTTCATCCCGGTCTCCTTATATTTTATAATCAATGCATATACATTAAAATTTCTTCAAAGAAAGTACAGAATAGAGTTGTTCGCGCTATTATCTCTTCTCGTGAATTGGTTCTAAATATTATCTGATAAGCTGTCTCAAAAAGAATATTTAAAATAGTCGCTTCTTCCGATCTATTTTGTGATATAAGGGCGTTTAACTTTATTCTGGTATAAATTAAGGTTTTTACTTTATCTGCCGGTTTTTGCATCTGAAGTTTTCTTATCAGGCAAAACAGGTTGATCATTATCGGATCACTCTTCTCGAGATTGAGGCGCTGAAGATACAAACCGAAACTTTTGGCAAGGTCACCCATAAATTTTGACTTTTTGCCTGTTAAAACATCAAACATGGTCTGAAAAAATTTTTCGGACGTTTTGATTCTGGATTGTTTATTGTCTTTCTGCTCAAAAATAAATAAAGACTTTATATTCACTTTAAGGGCTCCTTTGTAGATAAATAAAGTATCCATTTGCTTAATAACTGAGGATCAAAAAAATTCAAAATCTCATTTTTGTATTTATGCTCAATTTGAAATAAAAAATTCCCCTCCGATATATTAATTAAAAAATCCCTGAACATGAAATCATTTCTTATGTCGGGATAGTTTATTAAAACATTTGCTTTTTCAAGTAGTTCCGTTGCTTTTGCCCATGGAAGTGATTTGTCGAAAAGGAAAAAAAGGTTTTCGTTATTTTTTAAATCGAATTTTATGAAATCATTTTTAAAAATATCATCGGATTCAAAATATATATGAGTGACTACTGTTGGGCAATCACGCAGAAAATTCTTCATGTCATCGAAAACTTGTTTCATCACAGGTGAAATATTAAAAATATCACATGAGAAAATAATTTCAGACGCGGTTGACCGCAATATAACGATTCCAGGATATGTCTCGCAAAGTTTTTCAAAATAAAACGACAGGAAAATATCTATTAAAGATAAATAAGAGTGAATAATAGAGATATTCGGGTATTCACTCAGGTGGTTTTCTAAATTTTTTGCGAAAACTCTGATTCTTATTCTGATATCCGTTTGCGTAAATGAGATTTTTTCAGGAAAAAATCCTGTATCAATTTTTTCACGGTAACATGATTCCTTCAAAAAATTACCTGAAGTTGAAAAAAAATACATTATGCCTTCAGTATCTACACGAGTGGGTTCCTGAATACGGATCAGCTTGAATAAATCGTTGTTGTCGGATTTTTTGTTGATAAATAAGGCAATGGATGATGTATCTTTCTCTTTCTTTGTATTCTCGCATATAGTGCAGCTACTGATATCCTCCATAAAAAAACCGCAGTCAGGGCAAACTTTTTTATCCGCGTCGGTTTTATACTGGCCGAAAAAATTATCGTATTCATTCTGATAAAAATCATCTGGCATTAAAGGATTTGTATATTTTTCCGGAAACAGATCATTCCATAACATGCACGATAAGTTTGTTGAACTGCTGTAATGCTGAATAATATCGTTATCCCTTACAATTTGTGATTTGTAAGATATTTGGAATCTGCCGGAATAATTTTTGAATAAGCGAAAATTGATCTCCTCTATCAGTTTGGCAATTTTTTCTGTGTTTAAATTTGGAAGCAATATAAGTGAAAAGTCTTTTCCCATATACAAAATATTTGGTTCATAAAGGTGGAAAATATCCAGTATTTTATGGCATGCTGAAATAAGAATACCTTTTTCTGCCAAATTTAAGATATTTGAATCGTATTTTGAATCATTGACCAGCAGATTGAGTTTGAGCAAAATCATCCGGGGTTCTACCGGATCGTTTATTTTTTCCCTGACGAAATTTATATTCTGGCTTATAAAAACATTTTTATGGTTTATGCTCAAGTATAAGTATAGGGAACAAGCGATAGCGCATGTAACTTTCGCGTGGTCGAATATGGAATAACAGAAATCGCCTCCATGATGCGACAAGGAGATAGACCACAAATATTTTTTTATTATATAATATAATGTATTGATCTTTGGTATCTTTGAATTTGAAAAAAGTTTGTTTGTATCCTCAATGAACGATGTCAGCAGATACGAAGGAGCGAAATACAGGTCTTTCTTTGACCTTTCTGTTTCAAGGATTATTGCATCTGACATTTCACTGGCGTGAAAGAAAGTTTCCATATGTGGTGACAACACAGATTTATTTTTTATTACAGAATAAACCGATTTAAGTGGTGAAAGCTCACCTTTGCTCTCAATTATTTTTGCGACGGACAAATTTTCAGCCGCCGCGATCAATTCAGCATAAATTCTTTTCTCGTCTATGGTTTTATTATCGAGATCTTTTTGAAGATGGTTACTGAATATAAAATCATGTAAATCGGGTTTATCTGTCCATTTTTCGAAAAAGATAGCGTTGCGCGATGATAACTGAGCTTGCTGTATTACGTGCGGTATATCATGCATCAGAGAAACTAAAGCTATATCTTTAAGCATTTCATTCATATATTGGATTTTATCATATAATTGCGTTGTTTGAGCTGTAATAAAATTTTTTTTAATTGTAACTGAAGATAATATATTCGTAAACATTAAATTTTATTATAAGAAATTATATTTTTATTGCCGAATTAATAATTATTGAATAATAGATTTAGGTGTAGGGGATAGTTATTCATAAATAAATATGTGTGCATTATAAAATAAATACGGGAATAACCGTTATATAATATATATTAATGTGTGGATGAAAAAAGAATATCAGAAGCGAAAAAAAATATTTATTCCATAAAAAAAATAATCAGTATTGTTTTTTGGTATTTTTGGGGATATAATATATTTAGTACGGAAGAATATTTAAAAAATCTCATTACACTCTATCTTGTGTTAGTCTATAAATATGGTTTTCCGGCAGGTTAAAAGTTAGAAAATCGATTTTTATTGTTTTAAATAATGCAAAAAATGGTTTGGAAAGTGATAACATTTAATAATTGTATCAGATATGTAAAATTGGAAAAATTAAATAAAGTAAAATTATTTTGTAATTTTTATCGAAGTTAATTGTTTTAAAAATACAGGGAGTATTGTATCCCGTTATAGTCTTTTTGTACCCAAAAGGTTTGGGGTTTTTATAAATAGTTTATTGATTGTTAGATATTGAGAATTCAGTTTTCTTAAAATGGAGAAAGCAATAGGGTTTCTATTGCAGTTTGGTTTATTTTTAGAGGCTTTTTTATTTTATTAATTTTGGATTTAATATAGGTTTTTTTTATAAATTATAAAAATTTTAAAAAAGAAAGAGCTTAATGGTAAATTTGAAGAAAGATGTGAAATTCATTATAAATAATAATAAATTAATAAAAAGGAGGCCAAAAATGGTAGTCCATCTCAATAAATGGGTATGGGGTGGCGTATTTTTTTTATTAATGGCATGGGGTATAAGCAATTTTTCCCCAGTATTTGACCTGGATGAGGTCAATGGCCAGGAGGTTACTCTTAAAGATATGGAGAACCTCGGATCAAGATTACGCCAAAAGGTTTTTTTCTGGAGATTAAACCGAACCGCTGCAGTTCCGGTAACGGAATACAACCTCATTATTACCAATTTGGGGCATGATAACATCTATCCTCCAATAAGGATGGTTATCGATTCAATATCGGCAAGCGGTATTGAGGTTCAGAATCCTGATGGGCAAATGGATGGGAAGAATTACATTGAGATAACTGCCGATAAGCTTCCAAACGGTTTTCTTGCTCCCGGCCAGGGAGTTTCAAACGTTCTTCTGAATTTCACTAATCCACAGAAAAGAATGTTTACTTATACCGCATCTTTTTACGGCAGAATGGAGGTTCAGGGACAAAACCTTGCCGCGGCAGGGGTGAAAGTTCTCTCCGATCTGACTGCTCAAACAAAGGTAACGAAAGTTACCATGCGCGAAATACCTTCTCGCGCCGGTACGGAATGTGTCGTGAAACTGAAAAACACATGTGGCGATAATATATATGCCCCGATTAAAATCGCTGTCGATTCGATTACATCGGTAAATGTTGTTATGGGCGATCAATATGGAACCATTGATGGAAAACCATATATCATACTTGATAACGAGATACCTGGCGGAGTTCTCGCGCCGAATCAGGAAATTTCAAATATTACACTTTTCTTTACAAATCAAAATAGGGAAAAATTCAGTTTCACTACAAAAGTTTACGGATATCCAAGTTACTTTTATGATTTAAAGGATCAGATAGAGATTATCGTTGGCAATCTTGTCGGCGGAAACAACAATTTAACGATAAAAAATTTAACTGAAGAACAGATTGCCGGGCCTATCCGCGTTAAAGTAAAAAGTGTTGAGATCGACGGTGTGGTTCACACATCAGGCCTTGACGCCATGCTTCAAAGCAAAAACGGTGTTTCAAACGGATTGCCGTTCCAGTGGATCAATGATTCCAATGAGACAGTAGCAAAGGGAGAATCAGAATCCATTCAGATGGCATGGGCTGTTACAGGGCAAAATGTAAGTTTTAATTTTGAGGTAGAGGCATTATACAATGGTTTGCCTGTTAAATCGGATGTTCAAGTAATAAATGGCGGTATACAAAATGATTCTGTTGCGAAAACAACAACATATACTGTTTCACTGACGAATAATGGGGCGATCGGGATTACGCAACCGCTCATACTGGTTTTGAAAAATATATCCGATTCAAAAGTAAGCCTTACCAATCCCTCCGGTTATTTAAATGGGAATCCATTTATTGAAATTCCTTTACAGGATGGAGTTCTAAGCAATCTCGAAACAACTGGCGCTTCGGCTCTTGTTTTTAATAATCCTGATCAGAGCTCATTTACATTGGATTTTGAGGTACAGGGAATAAATGTTGACGATATACCACCGGTAACAACTCATGACTATTCTCTTGATGGGCAATATACTAATTCAGACGCGGTTATTAACTTTTCCGCTTCAGATGGTAGTGGAACGGGTGTAAAACACACTTTTTACACTGTAAACTCTGGTCAGCCAGTTATAGGAAATTCAGTAACCTTCACAGCTGAAGGCGATTATTATGTTAAGTACTGGAGTATAGATAATCGCAATAATGAAGAATTGCAAAAAGAAATATTGGTGAGAATCGATCGTACCGCTCCAATAACCACTGCCGATTATCAGTATCAGGGGAATTGGGAAAACCATGATGTAACAGTTAATTTCTCCGTGGCAGACAATGCCAGCGGAAAAAAAGAAACAAAATATATTTTAGATGGAGCGGATGAACAAACAGGCAATTCAATAACTATAAACACAAATGGTGAACACACTCTTGAATATTGGTCTATCGATTTGGCCGGAAATCAGGAAAACCATAAAACATTGATAGTGAAGATAGATAAGAATGCCCCTGTTACCACAGATGATTATAACAATCAGGTCGCAGAAGGGAATATTACTGTAATCCTGACTCCCAATGATGACATAAGCGGTTTAAAAACAACAAAATATAAAATAAATAATGCGAGCGCTGTTGAAGGTACGTCTATTTTTATTGTGGGTGTCGGTGATTTCAATATATCATACTGGAGTGAGGATAACGCGGGTAATATTGAACAGGCCAAAAACATTGTGGTTAAACTAATGGGCGCGCCATCAATTGTGATTGTATCACCGATAGATAATTTCAGGACAAATCAGCAGACGGTCGATATAGTTGGAAACATTGATGATCCAAATGCCACAGTTAAAGTGGGAAATATAACAGGTACTGTATCAGGGAATCAGTTTGAGATTCTTAATGTTCCTCTAAATGAAGGAGAAGCGTATTATACTGTTCAGGCAGAAAATACTGCGGGATTGAAAAGAACCGTTTATGTGAAAGTAATAAGGGATACCACCCCTCCGGCAATTACAATAACAAATCCGGAGCAAAACTCTACTTTTGCTTCAACTGTTATTAATATTCAGGGGCAGGTTCAGGAACTGAACTCAAAACTTTACAGGGAAGTACCGGGTGGAACAGATGTTCAGATAACTCTGGATGCCACCGGAAACTTCGCATTAACCGATTATCCTCTTAACGAAGGATTAAATGAGATAATTTTCTACGCTGTTGATGATCTTGGTAACAGTGCGAAAATAAATGGAACTCAAACAAAACTTTGTGTAACTCGTGATTTAATTCCTCCAGATGTATCTTTGGAAACCGCTTTATATAATGTGGATAATTCCGTTAAGCCTTATTCGGCTGTACCTGCCGGTGGCACAACATTATATAATCAGGTCGCGAAACTTGATTTACGAGGCGTAGTTAACGATGTTAATGCGACAGTAAAAATTACTTTGACCGGTCCTAATAAGAATGAGGAAATTCAACTTTCGCTTGATGCTCAGGGTAATTTTTCAAGAACCGGTCTGGTATTTAATTTAGCTGAAGCGCAACAAGGCGTTATTTCAGTTGTCGCTACCGATAAAGCATCTAATTATAAGAAAATTGATATAAAAATTGTGAAAGATACCACAGGGCCTGAAGTAATAGTAACTACTCCCGTCAATGGCGATGTTACTTCAGATCCTTCCGCGAAGACGATATCCGGTGTTGTCAGAGGGGCTGCTAGAATTACAATAAATGGTATTGAGGTTCCTGTGGCGAATGAAAGATTCGAAAAAACCGGCGTTAATATTATAGAAGGTGCTAATTTATTTGCAATTATTGGGTATGACAGCATAGGAAACCAGACAGCCGTAAACGTTACACTTACTCTTGATACAGTGGTTCCCGGACAGGTAGTTATAACAAATCCTCCAGAGACAATACATTACACAAATAAGGACAGGATTATCATAAACGGTACCGGGGAAAGTGGCGCGAAAGTTTATATTAATGGCGGAGCGATGGCTGTAACAGCTGATGTGAATACATCCGGGGAATTCAGCCAAACTGTATTTCTTGTTGCGGGATCATCAAACATATTGAGTTTAATACAAAAGGATAAAGCAAACAACTCGTCACCTGAAAAAGTTATAACTGTAGTACAGGACAATAAATTACCCAATATTTCCTTAACTTCTCCTGCAACAAATCAGGTGGATACCAATAATTTCATGATTAGCGGTATAGTAAGTGATGATAAGCAGTTAACAGCTACGGTAAATGTTGAGATTCTTGATCAATCGAATAATCAGGTTGTTACAAAAGACGTAAATATTGTTAACGGTCAGTTTAATACTTCTGCGGGATTGCCGGAATCAGGTTTCGGAAACTATACTTTAAAGGTTAAAGCAACTGATAAAGCGGGCAATGTTAAATTGGTTCAACTTGCTATAAACTATATAGATACAACAGATAATAATGGACCAGATCTGGTTATCTCTTCTCCTTCAAACAATAGCTACAAAAATAGCCAGAACATTGTTGTTACCGGTAATTGTTTTGACAGAAATGGTGTTACGGAGTTAACTATTGCGCTTGATAATGATTCTTATGTGAATGTCGCGGAATTTAATAATGATGGGACATTCAGTCATTCTTTCACTGTTTCCAATGACGGTCAGCATATGATTAAGGTAAAGGCACTTGACGGATCGGATAATCATAATATTACTGAAGTTTCCGCTTCTTTTATTCTTGATACTGCCGCTCCGATAACAGCCCCTGTTGTTTCCGGAATAACGCCTGGAGTAGATCGCGGTAACGGTAATTATTTGACAAATACAGATTTAATAAGAATAATCGGTTCGTATGAGCCTGGATATAAGGTTAAAGCGCAGAGTAATATACAATCGGTTGAAGCTATGGTTGGATCAAATGGCATATTTCAACTGGATATAAAAATTACGAAAGATTCATTACAGAATATTGATAATACAATAATTCTTGTTGGGTTGGACCTTGCCGGAAATTACAGTACCGATACGTCACCCGACCTTAAGACTACGATTAATGTGACTTATGATGGAATCGCTCCTCAAGTAATCAGTGTTATACCTGTTGATGGTGCTACAAATGTTGCATTAGCATCCCCTGTAACGATAAATTTCTCAGAATCAATCCAATTGGGTTCATTAAGCGATAATCAGGGTAATAGGATTTATGCTTTGGATCCTCAAAACGTAAAATATGATGGTTCAATAACAGTTGCCGGCTCCGATAATAAAACATATTTATTTAAACTCAATAACGGAACACAGTATCCGGATAGCAAATTGATGAGCATTAATATATTAAGCGGTATAAAAGATTTGGCAGGCAACTCTCTTAAGAATAATTTTGTTTCGAGATTTACAACCGTTGATTTAACACCTCCGGCTGTTCCAACGATTGCACAAGTTTTGCCCGGGTATATAACAAATTCCGCATCTGTAACTATCAGTGGTGTAACCGAAGCGAATGCGCAGGTTGATGTATATAAGAATAATGTATCTGTAGCCAACGCTGTGGCTGGTTCAAACGGTCAGTATAGTGTAAATGTTTCACTTGCGGCAAATGAAATAAATAAATTCGTACTGAAATCAAAAGATGCATCCCAGAATCAGAGCCAACCTACATCGGAAATCTCCATAACTCAGGATAATGTGTTGCCGACACTGGTATCTGTTCAACCTGCCGAGGCTAGTGTAAATATTGCGAGAAATAGTGTGTTTGAATTTAAATTCAGTGAAAAAATCAACCAGAGCACTATTGTAAATGGTTTTACAGTCAAAGGCAAAGCGAATCGCGCTATTGAGGGTACGATAACTATGATATCAAACTCCAATAATGTAGCCGAAGCTGGATTCAGGTTTAGCCCGAAAAATTTATTGCTTGATGGAGAAATCGTAAAAATTACTCTTTCTAATTTGATAAAAGACAAAGCCGGAAACGGTGTTGATTTTAGTTCCTATCAGAATAATACTAAGACATTAATGTATCCTGTTGAAGATATCGAACCGCCCGCTGTGCCTACTATTAGTTCGACAAGCGCAACTTCACCGACAAAAAATACAACTCTGACTATCTCAGGAAGCGTCGAGCCCGGTGCGTTCATTAAAGTCAACGGTGGAAACTATACAACAACGGAAACATTTGAATCCGATAATGATACCGGTGCTTTCCAGATAACTATTGCTCTGAAGCCAAATAACAATAATGTTATAGCATTGAAAGCCGCGGATAGGGCTGGCAATCAGAGTGAACCTGTTTCTATTACCATTTTCTGTGATGTTCTTGCGCCTGAACTTAATTCTATTATGCCTCGCGCCAATGGGCTTGTACCATCTACAGGTATATTCACAATGATATTTTCAGAGCAGATTGATGAACAGACCATATTGAACTCAATTTTATTAAAGAAAGAAACAGAAACTGTTAAATATACATTTACAATAAACGATGCCAAAACAATCGTTACATTAAAAGCATCTCTGGACACAGAATTCCCACATTCAATAATCATAAAGCAAACTTTAGCCGACATTGCCGGAAATACATTTGCTCAAGAAAGAACTATAAACTTTCAGGCAAACGATACAAGAATACCACCGACACCAACAATAACTTCTATTTCAACAGGTTCACCAACCAGTGAAGATCAAATAATAATAAATGGTTTTACTGAGGCAAGCGATTTACCTGTTGAAGCTCTTGACGCACAAATGAACCTGATATCTGAGCAAACCAGAGTAATGCCGGATGGATCCGGTAATTTCGTTCTGACGGTTCCTCTTGTTGCTAATAAATTAAATACAATTAATATCGTCTCCCGACGCCCTTCCGGAAACGCAAGCGAGCCTGAAAAGCTGGAAATTGTACAGGATAATACCGCTCCGGTTGTGACAATTCTGGCTCCGTTGCCAACTACAGTGATCCCAACAGATACTGTTAATATCATTGCCCGTATCGAAGAGGCAAATCAGATTTCCTCTTGCCTTGTAAATGGTGTGGAAAAGGTTATAAATATTGATGAAAACGGTTATCTTAATACTGTTCTTACAGGGATAACCAATGGAATGACAGTAAATATTGTAGCGAAAGATTCTGTAGGAAATATTAATTCAGCGGAAATTACTTTATCGGTGAATATAGAAGACCCGGATCAGGACGCGTCAGCTCCTATAATTTCGATAGTATTCCCTAAAGATGGTGAAAGTATAGATGGAAAAGAAATTAATGTTATGGGGACTGTCGAGGATGCAAATGAAATAAGCACAGTAACAATTAATAATATTCCTGTATCAAAGCCAACTGCTTTTCCAACACCGGCATCATATTTCCAGGGTAATGTTTATAATCTTGTGGATGGTGTTAATCAGGTAACAGTTAAAGCCTGGGACATCAAAGACAATATGTCGGAGAAAACAATATCTATAAATGTAGATATTGCTCCACCAACTATTACAATTAATAATCCTGAAAATGAAGCTGTATTTACTGAATCAAATGTTCAGGTAAGTGGAAGAGTTACTGATTCCAACGGAGTATCAAAATTAATCCTTAATGGTGATGAAGTTCAGCTTGATAACGATGGCAATTTCACAATCTCTGTGCAATTAGACGAGGGTGCAAATACATTATTATTTGAGGCAATAGATATAGCCGATAATTTAACGCAAAAAGAATTGATAGTATATTATGATCTTATTGGGCCTGAAGTTATACTTCTTAATCCTGCGGATGGACAGACAGGGGTCCCGGCAACAACAGCTATCTATGCAACATTCTCAGAAAGACTTGATCCGGAGACCGTTACCTTTAATACAGTAAAACTGATTTATATTGATGATCTTGGTGATGAGGCAAAAGAAATAACGGGGAGTTTGCGTATTGAAGGTAAAACAGTATCATTTTTCCCATATAAATTTTTGGAACCTGGCCAAATATACAGATTAAAAATTTTATCCGGGATAAAAGATCTTGTAGGGTTTCCTTTACAGGCTGAGAAACAAGTTACATTTTCTGTAGATACAACCATTACATCTTTGAGCGGTATGGTTATCGATCCTCAAACCGGTAAAGGGGTAATCAACGCGACTGTATCGATTATGGGTACCGATATCGAGACGAAGACGGATGAAATGGGTAACTTTTTCATCGAAACGCCAAATATACCGGGTGGCCAACAGAGATTATTTGTAGATGGAACTACTGCTGAATCAACAGAGAACATTCAGTATATGCAGAATATAATGTCTGCATATATAAAGCCAAATGAAGCAACATCTGTTGGAGAAGCAATATATCTGCCTCGTGTTGTCAGTGAGTCGATGGTTTATATAAATGGAAATATTGAGCAGGACGTAACGTTCAACGATACAATAACCGGCAAGACGGCGGATTTTACGCCCATACCAAACAGATTTAAGATGCATGTTCCTGCTGAATCTCTCGAATTTCCTAATGGCACGGTAAGCGGTACCATGAGTGCGTGTATAGTTAGTGAATCATACCTGCCGAAAAAGAATTTCCCAGGTTTATCTGCTCCAGTAATGTCGGCGGTTTGGTTTCATCCGTTTGGTGTGAAATCAAAACAACCTATTCATATTCAGTTGCCGATGCCGACTGATAGAGGCGATACAGGTGTGGCTCCTGGAGATAAATTCCTTATGATAAGCTATGGCTCTGAATCCAATGAATGGGAAGAAGTTGGCGCTGCATATGTCAGTGACGACTGTAAAACTCTTATTCTTGAAGAGGGCAAAGGATTAACAGAACTTACTGTTGTGGCTTTTGTTCCTGTTGCGATTACAGGGCCAATGGAAGCGCAATTGAGGGAGTTTAAAGCCGGATACGGGGGATCTGGTGAAGAAGATATATTCTTAATGGAAATGATGCTGGTTTGTATGCTTATGGCAATGATGCATGTGATAGATATTTTAGCATGGAAAACGGTGGCTCCTGGTTATGGGGATGACGAAAAACCTATGCCATGGGTATCTGTACAGATGAGTTGTGATTCGGGTGTGACGTATACCTTGCCGCCTAAGGCGTGGTGTATTCATACCATGTTTTATCCAATTATGCCGAGTTTAATAGTTCTTCTCGCATGTTTAATGTTGACTTTTCCTGTATTGCCTACTGCTTATCTTGAAACTCCGGATCCAAGTAGAAACGGAATATATGAATTCCCTATTACAGGTCCGGTTCTGTGGCACGTATGTGTCGGACCGCTGTGGTTTCCCGCAATAGTTGGGCCAATTTATATTGATTCATTCGCATTTCATGGTAACCTTAGATATATCGGGCCTGATGGCCAAGCATCAAATAACTTTAACACTGATACATGGATAGATGTTTATTCAGAACTCAGAGGATTGGATGGAAGTCCTGTACGCGGTTTTGCCGCAACTGACGCCCCTTTCAGTAACGATCCGACAATGTCTTGGGCAAGATCTTATAATCAGCTTTGTTATGGTTCCGCCCACTGGTATTGGTATACACCGTGGAGAAGCCATGGAGCATATGCAAATTATGGCGAGTGGCGTTCATATATAAGGGCAAATGATGGTGTAAGGATAAAAGCGCAAGCCGGCGCTTATATGGCAGAGACCTATCTGAAGGCTCCGACACCATCTGTAGCAATGCCCAATGGACATATAAATAATATTGATTTATACGCGAATTTATCCCTTGGCATGTTAAATGTAAATGCCTATATATCGAGAGAATATGAAAGAGATGGAAATATTGTATCACAAATTCTGCCTTATCATGGTATTTGTTCATCCTCGGACAGTTCTTTGACTTTGCATACCGGTATAGCGATGGCTAATGGTGATAAAGCTCCTAATGGTGGAAAAATGTATGGAAGAGTCACTGGTACGTTCTCTATGAATACTAATAGCGATACACCTTGGACCGGTGGTCCTGCTAGTGTAACGTTTGAAGCAAGCGATAACGGTGATTTCGGCGGAGACCATTTATTATATATAAATCTAAAAGCTAACGAGACATCTACAAATCCGGCTCCGGAACAAAGGCCGCAGTCAGGTAGAACAACATCAGGTAGAGGTGAATATGTAGCCCCTCCTGCAGATACTCGTACACCGGCGCGTGTTACTCCAACCGCTCCTTCAGATACAGCAAGGAAAGAATATTCTATATATTGTGTGTCGACAATTTTATACGATGGTTCAACATGTAACGCTAATGTTACATACTATGATTTTTCAAACTGGCACCAAACAGGTGATTTATCTCAACTACCGGGCTCATCAAGTGAAAATCTGTCGGAAAGTGGAGATACTCCTACCATAACTATAAACCATCTTTCAAAAGTTGCAACAAGTGTGCAATTTAATTTGGGAAGTGCCTCTCCAGGAAAAATTGTTGTAAAATTTGGACAAACAGGAAGTCCATACATATTGGGTCAAAAGGTCAATCCGGCTTATTATGCGCCTGGGGCATCCTCAAGAGTCCAACCTCGCCTTGCAGGAACATATAATATTACTCCTACACCGACTGCTTCAGGAACATGTCTTTTCCTGGATAACCCGACATCTATTTCTATAGAAATCATACCTCCTTGTTCGGCAGGTACAGTTGAAGGTGTTTCAAAGTATTTGGGATATGTAACAAATTTCCTTGAAAATTCATTCAATACACGAACTTGGTATATTGAAATTATAGATAGAAATACAATGTTAGCAAATGAATCCGATGCGAATCCGGATTATACTGACGGCGTTTATAATCAAGTTGAACGACTTCAGATTCTTCTAAAAAAATAATATAAAAGTGGAGATAATATGAAATATTTAAAATATAAATTTCAATACCAAAAAGGAGATAAATTATGAAGATTTCGAAAGGGAATAAAACATTAAGAAAATGGTTTTTCTTGATGGGATTCTCGATGCTTTCTCTTCTTCTGTGTTCTTCAGTCAGAAGTGATGGAGAAGGAGGGGATCCGCCTGAGGTTCAGAATCAGCCTCCAAAAGTCGAGAGAATTCAATTGGGTTCTTTTTTTAACTCCTTTACCGAAAAAATACTGGTACAATTTAAAGTATCAGATGATTCCGGTATAAAAAGTCTGGAAGTAGATGTTGTCGCTCATTCAGATGATTGGATGGCGGCTACTTCTAATGTTACTGATCCGGATGTTAAATCAACAGGTAATTTCTTTAAATATCATAAAGTTATTCCTGCCGCGGAAACAGATAACGCTAATTTTACTGTACTTGAAGATGTTGTTCTTCCAACAGGCGCGGATCCGAAAAACGGTATACCGGCTGACGCTTATTTAACTATAAAAGCAAAAGCTACAGATACCAACGGTGCCGAATCGGAATGGACTGAAAAAATCATCAGACAAGATTTTAAGAAAATATTGGAAGGTGTCTCGGTTGTAAAATATTACAATGAGAAAGAAGATGAGGAATATATTATTGGCGGTGTTCTGTTCAATGACACAAAAAATATAAAAGAATATTCCATGACTATTATAGGTGTATCCAAAAGAATTCTGGATGAAAAAGGCGGTATATGGGAAAACATTAAAAAAGATGCTTTCTGCTACTCTACAGAATACGGTAAAATACAAGAGAACAAACTCGAATATGAAATGTTCTTTTCTCTGGACGAAAACTGGGATATCCCTGATGATGCTATTTTAAGTGTAAAAGTTGCTTTAACGGATATGGCTGGAAATACAACCTATACCGAATATAACGAATTTCTCGCTAATTCACTTGAACAGCAACTGGAATATATATGGATCGAACCTACAAATATTCTTCTTACTGGATTTGCTGAAACATTTCAGGTAAAAGTTATGGGAAAATTTTCAATATCCGGTGAACTGGATATAACTGAAAAAATAAAAAGGACAAGTTATCTTGTCCATCAGGACGAAACTTCCCCTGTAATTTCTGTTGATGAAAATGGCCAAATTACAGCTATAAACAATGGAACCGCTCAATTGGTGGCTGTAAACAGGGGAAAATCAGACACAATAACAGTTACGGTAGACAAACAGACCGATTTGGAATCTATTTCTCTTGAACCGGAAGAATTAGAGATTCCGTATATTAAAAAGTATGAACAGCTCACATTAAAAGGTACTGTAAATAAAGGCGGTCAGCTTGAAGTATATGATTTAACCAGAGCGAAAGTTAATGCGGTTTATTCTTCAAGCAATGATAAGATCATATCGGTTGGAGCTGACGGCAGGGTATTTTCAAACAATATTGGCCAGGTTACTGTAAATGTACAGGTAAAACTAAGTGATGACAGGATACTTGAGGACACTATACTGGTTAAAGCTGTAGACGGACCTCCAAAAGTTGAAGTTGTACCTTCAGCAAAAACAATTGAAGAAAAGAAAATCCTCAAAATTACCGCTAATGCATGGGATGATATAAAAGTTGAAAAAGTAGAGTTCTTTATTGATGGTTTCCCTGTATGTGAGGATGATACACCTCCATACGAACTTGATGTTCAAGCTCCGGAAAGAAGAGCAGGGACAAAAATGTTACTTACTGCGAAAGTATGGGATAATGCCGGACATGAAACAACTTCAGAAAAAGTATATGTAAACATAATAAGACCCAAAACGTCTTCGTTGCCAAAAACATTTGGTGTAATTCCTGAAATTGAACTAAGAAAACTTGAGGATTTACCTGCGCCTTTAGGATTTATTTGCCCTATGCCGGGAGACAGGATGATTACAACAGTTAACTGGAAATTCAGAGTTACCGGTAATGAAGATGTAATCCAAAGAGTTGAATTCTATGTCGACGGGAAACTTGTGGGAACACAAGCGATGGCTGGTACAATGCCCCTTGTTTTTGAGGAAGAAGAAAATAAAAAGCAAAACCCTATGAGTGTGTTTCCACAACCGGGAGGAAGTCAGGAAATGACACTTATTATTCCTGTTTGGGAACTTGAGTTTAGCCCGATTAGGATGAATATTGAGCCAGGTAGATCAGTGGTAATTTCTGCAAGAGTTTTCGACAAAGAAGGAAGATCCTCTGTCAGTGAAGCTATAATAGTGAGAGCTGAACCGGATTTACCTCCGAATGTAAAACTCGTAACTCCTGAAGATGGCGGGGAAGTTATTGAAAATACTGATTTACTTATTTCAGGCAGATTTAATGACGATACCATGAAAATGGGATCGACAGTTAAATTTTATGTAAATGATCAAGTTGTTTATGATTATACAAAACAAGATGAGTATAAATTCGGTGTTTTATTCGATCCATATGCTCTTGGAGGCGGGTATACAGCGCAATATAAATACCATATTGCTGAAGGGACAGTTTTTACACGATTGAGAATCAGGATGGAAGGTCTTGATACAATGAACCAGATGACCTCATCTGAAGAATACGAAGTCACAATTGTTCCTAACCGTCCTCCTGAAGTTATGATTTCAAATCCTCTTCCCGGTTCGGAAATTACTACCGGAGATACAGTAGAAATCAAGGCTATAGCTATTGATGATTCAGGTATAATAACAAATGTGGAGTTTTTTATTGACGGTACTTTAATCGGAGCAGATGATTCAGCGACATACAATATATATAATATGCCGGAATATTCAGTTAATTATTTTGTACCGCTTGAAAAGATCGATCAAACTATTACAATTACTGCAAGAGCGACCGATGGAAGTGGTAAGAAAACTCTGTCCACAGATACGATTGTCGCCATTGTTGGTGATTATACCCTTCCTACTATTCATATTGCGTCTCCTATGAAAGATGAGGTTTTCCGGGATACACAGAATGCTCTTATATCTGTAGCCGGTTTCGATGATATTGGTGTCAAACATGTGAAAATAACAGTTTCAAAAGAAAACGATAATGATGCCGCTCCTGCAGTATTTGAAACAAATAGTGTTGTTATAGTAAATAAGCTGCTGAATACATTTTTCGTTAACTATGTATTAAATCAAAGTTATATTGAACCTGGCGACAGGCTGAAAATAGAAGCTCTTGCAACAGATAATTCTAATAATGTGAATTTTGCCGTTCCTCTGTATGTAGATGTAGTACAAGATATGCCTCCTCAAATCACGATACTCAGACCTTATGAAGGCCAGAAAATCGTAATGGATAGAAATATTACAATAGATGCCAATGTTGTAGATGATGTGGGGCTGAATAGAGTAGAATTGCTGGATAACGATGGTAATATACTCCAAACAGATAATTTACAACCGTTTCAGTTTGAGTATCATGTGGGGACATATGCCGGGGAAACTCCAATAACACTGAAAGTTAAGGCATATGATTCCGCTTTGCAGGAAGCAGAAGAATCGGTAACTATTATAGCAACATTTGATAACGTTCCGCCTTTTGTCAGTGTAACTGAACCTTATGCGGAAGGATATGTTGTTTGCGGAAAATCGATCTCTATAGTAGCCGGCACATCAGATAATGTTCAGGTAGATAGAGTTAAATTTATTATAACCGATCCTGATAATGAATCCGTTGAATTTACGGATTCTACAGGCCAATTGGATTCAGCTAAAGTATTTACAATGTTTTCAGTGAATTATACTTTTCCGATAGAATTTAATGGGAAAGAAGCATCTATAGAAGCGATCGCATATGATACTTCAGGAAATTTCAGCAATAATAAAATATATGTTAAACTACTCAAAGATTTGCCGCCAACAGTTGGTATAAATTATCCATCCGCCGGGGCAAGTTATTACGAAGGCGAACGTCTTATAATGAAGTTCACGGTGAATGATGACTACGGCGTAAAAGAAGTTCGAACTGTAACAGGCGGTACTGTATTCGCCACAAAAACTTTACCTGTGGAAACAGATTGGAAAAAAATATATAAACAGCTTAAACCGGTTTCGCCTACTAAATTGGAGTTGGAAGTTGAAGTACCGATAGTTCCTCTTGCATATGATAACGATGGAAACCCAATAGATGTGGAAGCGCCTGTAACTGTCGAAGCTGTGGATACATTCGGGAATGTTGGATCCACTTCGGTTTCATTGAATGTAATGAATGATATAATAAAACCAACCGCTTATATATCTAAGCCGAAAGGTGAAGTTATACTGCTTGAAGGCGATAAACTTAATTTTACAGTTGAGACTACAGATGATATAGCCGTGAAAGGAATAAAACTATATCATGATGGAATACTTGTTGGAACATCGGAGAAAATGATTAGTACAAGAACAGATGTTGTTAAAATTCCAAATCCAATATCATATGGTGAATTAATTGTAAGCAGTACCACATATTCAATATTTGAGATTACTGCGGAAGTACCGGAAGGAACGGAGAACACGACTCTGTACTATTATGTAAAATCTTATGACAGAGCCGCTAACGATTCTGATGATTCAAATAAAATACCTGTGAAAGTAATACCAGATACAGTACCACCAAGTGTTTCTATTTCTAAACCTATGTTTGATGAGACTATTATAGAAAACAGGTTGTTTAAAATAACTGTCGATGCCAGTGATAATGTTACTCCAACCGATCAGTTAAGTTGTTCTGTAAAAATAGAATTCGATGATCAAGTTGAAACCAAACTTGCTGAATGGGATAATGATGCGAAGAAATTTATTGTAGAAAAGATTGCTCCTGCGGTACCTATAAACACTGATCGAAAAAGAATGAAAATATGGGCTTTCGCAACAGATTTGAAAGGAAATAAGGGCGAATCAGAGAGAAGAAAAATATGGATTAGCAGAGATAATCCTCCGGGAATTGCGATATCTGAACCGGAAGATGGCGCAAAAGTTGTTGAACAATTAAGTTATAAGATTAAAGTGGAATCAACAGACGATGTGGGATGCAGGCATGTGAATATCCTTCATACGGGTGGAGAAATAGTAGCTCAGGACGTTTCTTCGGAATTGCTTGATTCAATGGGTGTATCGGCAAATACTTTCGCGTTTAAATATGATGTGTTCCCAAATCAAATTCCTCTGGAAACAATAAAAATTGAAAATATCAATCCGGAAGATACAGTTACCGGTGAAATAGATATTCAAAAATATGAAATGGATAATGAAGCCGACAATGATACCGGTCTGAAGATAAAATATTCAGATACCGGTCTTGGAATTATTGTAGGAGACACATTGAGGTTTACATTTATTCCGGCAATAGGCGCTGATGTGTCTTCGGTTGACGTTACAACCGATTTCAATATAGAAGGTGTTGCTCCATCAACGCAAACTATAACAGGAAATCCGATGGTATTATCTCTTGAAGTTCCTGAGGAAGCGGAAAAATTAAATGTAAAAATTGTAGCAAAAAATTCAAATTCGGAACCCGTACAGTCGATTTCCGATGAAATTAATATACAGACACAGGGTGTGCTTTTGCCATCTACAGAAGAAGGTGAAACCACCACGGAAAAACCTGAAATCGATTATATGATTCATTTTAAACTTCCAGAACAACAAGAATTGAAATTATATAACAGAAATGCGTTGGAAAGTGAAATAACAAAGGATGCAAGTTACGAAATTCAGCCTGTTTATGTACCTTTAAATATATCTCCGCATATGGAAAGGATTACAGCTACGGCAATAGATACAGCCGGAAACCGCTCTATAGCCGATCATACGAGCGTAAACTATATTCCGGATACTGTACCACCAGTTATATCAATCAGAAATTATAAGAGTGGAGACAAAGTTGTCGAAGGATACTATATCCGCGTAACGTTTGATGCCAGCGATAATGTCGGAGTAAAACAATCGATATTGTTTGCTGATGGGACTCAAGTGTCTGTTATTCCAAATCCAGGAAGAGAAGTGCTTTATCGAATACCTAATAATTATGCAGGAAAAAATATTACTTTATCGATGAGAGCCATTGATCTCGTTGGAAACGTTGGAAAATCAAAGGAAGTGGTTCTTACAGTAATTCCTGACGCCCCTCCGGTTGTTAGAATAACCGGATTATCAAATATAATGTGTGGTAACCTGAATGATCCGCATAATCAACAGGCCATTGGCGGAATAAAAGTACTTGAAGGAACAAATGTTAACCTTTCTTCAATCGTAACGGATCAAGTAGGTCTTAAAAAGATTCAGATATTTATTAATGATCAGGAAGTTCCAGTAAGTGGAATGCCTAAAATATACCCTGTTCCCGATCCCATAATACAGCAATATACATCTGTAAGCCCTGTAATTGCATATGGAATTCCATTCGGAAGCAATAAATTCCCATTTAATTTGCGGATTGTAGCGACAGATATGAAAGATCAACAGGGTATTGATGAAATAACAGTAATTTCCATATCTGATACTGCTCCTTATGTCGCATTTGCATCGCCAATTCATACACAGAAAATAGTGCAGGGTAAATTTTCAGTTAATTTCGAAGTTGTCGCCGCGGATAACATGAGCCTTGCATGGGCAAAGTTCTATATAAATGGCCAGGCTTTAGGAAGTTCATCGAAACAAGAAGAAATACGGCTTGCTCATTATGGAAATATACAGTACGGTGAAACTTATCTTCTTGACGACAGAGGTAGAGTCGTGCCGTTTGACCCGCAAGTAGCGGAAGCTGTATTTTCGTTCCCTTCGCCATACGATAATGCTCATCCTAAAAATGACAAAAGGCCGAAAGTATTTACAAAGGAAGTATATCTGCCTGTCGGATTACTTGATAATTCAGTCACGGTGAAATTAGGCGCCGAAGTAAGCGACAGGGAAGGAAATACAACTTATATAGAACAGGTGCTGGAAGTAGTCCCTGATGTTGGTAATCCGGAAGTTCAGTTCTACCGTCCGATTCTGGATTGGGATGCAATTGAAGGAACAACAATTACCGTCGGTGTTGAGGGTAGAGACAACGCAAGGATCAGTAAGGTTGAAGTATGGGGCGGTGTTGCGGTAAATAAGGATACCGGCGCTATTGATTGGACGAATAATGGATTGGGAAAACGAATATATTTAAAAGACGGTTTCCCAATGCAAGATTTTATTGTGGGATCGTGGTATTCTGTAGATATACCTCCACAAGAATTTCTGTACCAGGTACCATTTTTAAGCCAGCTTGGCATAACAGGCGTTAACAGAAAACCTTTTAATGAATTTGTCGGTGGTACTAAAGTGGAATATCTATTCGCGGCGAAAATATGGGATCATTCAGGAAACTATTCCCAAACCTGGATACCGATCGATATTATCCCTGATAATAATCCTATAATCGATATAACATCTCCGAGATATGGAACAGAAGTTGTCGAAGGATCTGATGTTACTATAGTGACCGAAGCGGCCGACGATGTCGGTGTAAGATATGTTGATCTTACTGTAAATAATAGAATTGTAAAAACATTACGCCAAGCGCCATTTACATTTACGTATCATGTGCCCGAAGGAACAGCCGGTACCAATCTTTTATGCAATGTCAGGGCAGTGGATACTTTCACCGAAAATAGTGGTAACGTAAGTAAGGATGTACCGATATTATTGCATGTAGTAAAGGATGACCCGCCAAGTATAGGTATAGCGTATCCATTTGAAAACGATACTGTTTATGAAGGCAGATACTTGCTGGTTCAAGCCGCCGCGATCGACGATGTTGGGATTATCTCAGTAAGCTTTTATATTAACAATCAGTTGATTGAAACCGATGTAAGCCATCCATATGAAATATTCTGGAGAATTCCATATAACAGCGCTGGAGAAGAATTACATCTTGATGCTGTTGCGACAGATACTTCCGGCAAGAAAACCAATGCCAGACACGTTGTTGTGAGAGTGATAAAAGACGACGAACCCCCAGTTGTCACAATTGAAGAACCCGCTAATTTCTCGCAAGTTATCGAAGGTTCAAATCTAAATGTAAGAGCGCTCGCAAATGATAATGTTGAAGTAACCGCAGTAAGATTCTTTGTTAATAATGAAGTTGTTTTCACAGACCTGGAACCACCTTATGAATTCCTATACACGGTTCCACCGGATTCAGCTTTTGATTATACCGATCCAAATAATCCAAAACCTAATGTATTTACTATAAAAGCATTGGCAATAGATACAGCTTCAAATAAAGGTACGGATGAGGTTCAAGTCGGTATTATTCAAGATCTTCCTCCGTCAGTTACTATGGTAAGCCCGAAAAACGGTGATTCACTTGTTGAAGGACAGGATATTCTAATTACCGCTGTTGGTGATGATGATATTGATATACGTAAAGCGACTTTAATGGTTCAGGAATCTGATAATGAAGGGTTTACTGATATGGGAGTCGATTATGTTCTCCCATTTAACTGGTATTATCATGTGCCATTTGGTACACGAGGTGAGACGCGAAAAATCAAAGTTGTCGCGGAAGATACATCCGGTCAGACAAAAGATTCAAACGTAATTACAATTAAAATAACTGAAGATCTTCCTCCAACATGCGATTTACGCAGGCCTCTTGATGGAGCTGTAGTATTTGACGGGCAGACGGTTGAAATTGAGGCATCGGCTAAAGACGATGTGGAAATATACAAAGTTGAGTTTTATGTTAATGGAAAACTTAATGATACACGTTATACTAATCTCGCGGCAGACGGTGTTGTAGGCGGCGGTGATGTTTACCGTGGAAAATTTGAAGCGCCAATGGGTGCAGAAAATAGTTTATTCAGAATCCATGCAATAGCTTATGACAACAGAGGACAATCCACAAAATCGAACGAAAGAGTAATAGGTACCTTAAGAGATACTGTGGCTCCAAACGTAGCATTATGGTATCCTGCCGACAGGTCGGTTATAACCGAGGGTACTACAGTAATGGTTAGAGCGAATTCAGTTGATCTCGGCGGTACCGATTCCGTTACGTTCTTTGTTGACGGACAGGAAACATTCACGGATTATGTACCTGATCCGAAAGAAAAACATGCTCCATGGTTCTATCAATATTTAGTACCATTTGGAAAACCGGGAAAAGATGTTACTTTTAGCGCTAAAGCATATGATCCATCAGGAAATATGGGTATCGCGAAGGATATAAGTATAGAGGTCGGTATATCTGCGAGAAGCGCGGTTATAGGTACAAAATGTGTCGAAGTTGAAGATAATACTGTTTATACTACAAATTTCCGTCAAAAAGATAGACTCGGCAATAAAGTAAACTATATTTGGGAATTAAGAATTTATGATATAATAAGCGCTCCTGAAAATCCTGTTCTTTTCAGTAAACTTGATATTACATGCACTCCTACCTCAATTCATGTAAGTAAAGATGGGTACGCGTATATAACAGGTACGGCTCATTCCGGATATGCGCTAAATGCGTATTTATACATAATAGATGTGCGAAACCCATTCTTCCCTGTTTACCAGAGCAGAGTGGAGTTGCCTCTCGATCAAGCCAATGATGTTGTGGTAAAAGATGATATGGCTCTCGTCGCAGCTGGACAGGCTGGATTACAGATGGTTAATGTTCATAATCCATATGAGCCGATGGCAGTTGGGTTCAGAGTTACTCCTGGAACAAGTTATGGTGTTGATATAAGCGGGAATTACGCATACATGGCTTCAGGCTATGAAGGTTTGAGCGTTATTGATCTGACCAATCCTAACTTGTTTGAAGTAGGATCTATAGATACTTTCGGATTGGCGAACCGGGTAAAAGTTGTTGGTGACCTGGCTTTTGTTGCCGGTGAATCTGCTTATGCTCTTGCTACACCGGAATCCGGTTTGACCATCATAGATATATCCAACCCGGCAAGCCCAACTGTCATAAGCAGGCTTGATCTTGCTCCTGAAAGAAGGGATTACAGATCCGGAGGTACTTTTGGAGTGGAGGTAGTGGGCGGATTAGCTTTCTTAACAACGGAAAACGTTGATCAGGAAGGCAAATTGATTGAAACATTAATTAATGTAGTAGATATAAGTAAAGTTACTGAACCAAAAATAATCGCCAATGCTAAAGTCCCTGGTAAAGCTCGTGATGTAAAGGCATTAGGTGAATATATCTTAACTGCAACTGGTGTTCCGGATTACGATAGAGTGACAGATCCGGCTTACGTTTATATAATCCAGGTACCGTTTACCAATGTTATATCAATAACTCCTGGCATGGATGCCGAAAACGTAAATGTAAATACTCCTATAAAGATTACATTCAACGATCAGATTAACCCTGATACTGTGGTTAACCCGAATACCGGTGCTTCTCTCGGTCATATTACTTTAAAAGATTTATCATCGGTGACAGAACTTAATCCGCAGGGAACTATTATTGACGGATCATTTACGTTTGAAGGCCCGCATGTGATATTTACACCGAGCCAGCCTTTAAATTTCTTGAGTACCTATGAAGTAACAATAACCAAAGATATAGTTGATTTAAGCGGATTGGATTATCTGATATCCGAATTCAAGAGCAAATTCTCTACAATGAGATCCGCTGGAAATGCATTATGCCCGGATGTTATACGTGCTGTTCCGGCTTATGGCCCGATGGCTGGCGGTCATTCGATAACAATAGAGGGTGACAAATTTGTACAGGGAGCTTCTGTGTTGATAGGTGGTTTCCCGGCAACAAATATTCAGGTATCCGGTGACGGGAAGAAAATTACATGTGTTACTCCGACAAATAATTATGGGCCGGCCGCAATTATGGTTACCAATCCAAATGGATTGTCTGATACATTGCTTGGCGGGTATTTGTATTTAGTTCCGATTGAAGTTTCGTTCCTCGTTCCTGCTGTAGGTTCACTTAATGGCGGAAACTTTGTTGAGGTAATTGGTTTTGGCTTTGCGCCCGGCGCGACAGTCAAGATTGACGGCCGAGATTGTACCGATGTTGTTGTGGAAAGCACAAGAAGAATCAGGTGTATCACGCCTCCGGGTGAATTCGGGCCGGCTGATGTTCTCGTCACAAATGCCGATGGTAGCTCAGCGTTGCTTAGTGAAGGGTTCCTTTACACAAGACTTGTTGTATCGCAGTTCCTTGAAACATATGATTCCGATCTGATTAGAAAGTTTGACTGTCCCGGGGAATATTGCGGATATATTATTCCCGATACAATTGTTAAGGATGTTACTGAACTTTCACCCGGTATACCAAAAGGTATAGATGTTTACGGTGATTACGCATATGTAACTGTTAGCAGTAGAATAGTGGCTCAGGGTGACAACTATCTTGAATCGCAAATGATGAGTGTCGCAAGCACATTAAGTATAGTAAATATTTCGGATCCTAAAAATGCATACCCGATAGGGGGTGTTGATTTACCGGTATGGTTGCTCCCAACAGATGTTGCCGTAACTGAATCTTACGATCAATTCGATCAGCGAATGAAACTCTACGCGTATGTAATCGCAAATTCAACTCCAATGAATAACCTTGATGTCGGCAAACCTGAATTAGTAATGATTGATGTGACTGAACCGACAGGTCCGTTTGTGGTTTTGGATCCGTCAGCGCCGTCAGGGACTTCTACAGGTAGAATTTATTTCTCCGGTCAAGCTATAGGAATTGATTCTTTCAATTCTTTGGGTGTGATTGCCGCGGGTTCAGGTGGTATTCATTTTGTTGATGCGAGTGACAAGTATAACCCTTCCGTTGTGGGTACTCTAAAGAATGTTATGATTGATGGTAAAAATGTAAGTATCAACGCGATGTCGGTAAGAATAAAAGGTACGAAAGCTTATGTTGTTAATAAGGTATCTAAACCGGTAAGTGCAACTTCCGATCTCGAAGCTCTTCTCGATGCTCTTGCAGGTGATGACGGAACAAAACCATATTTGATGGTTTTGGATATAGAATCGCCGGCTTTCCCTGTAAAAGGATATACAGAACTGGCTGGAAATGGTAATTGTCCTGTTGTTATAGACAGAGGCATTGCTTATAACGCTGGCGGATTCGAAAACGATATGCAGGCAATTGATATACGCAACCCTCTGCAGCCAAAAGTAATTAGTTCTCTTGACCCTAACCTTTTCGGTAGAAAAGCCCAGCTCAATTATGAAACCAATTTTACAGGTGGAATTGTTGATGATGAAGATGCTGTCAATGAAACACTACAGCAGTTGTTAGGATATTCGCCCGAACAATTCGCTAACGGAATTAAGGTTATAGGTAACCTTGCCGTTGTCTGTTCGGCTAAATTCGATCCGGATAATCCTCCGGAACCTGACAAATGGCCGGATATGCTTGACGGATATTTACAGGTTATCGATATATCAAAACCTGAAACTCCGCGCCTGATTGACGCGATGGACTTTATGCCCGGATTGTTCCCGCGTGATATCGAAGTCGGGGATAATTATTGTATAGTATCTGCCGAAGAAAAGAAATTTCCACCTCCAAAAAACAAGTATATGATTGTGGATGTTCCGGAAGGTATTCTAATTACCGGTCTTCCTATTATGAATGTGATAGATATTTCACCGAAACCAGAGGAAGTAGCTGTTCCTGTCGGCTCGAAAATAACCGTTAAGTTTTCCGAACCTGTGGCATGGAATAAAGCTACAGGGCAGAGTATGAACGGCAAATTTATTTTGTCTGAACTTACCGGATCTGCGGTAAGCGATATCATAGTGCCCGGAAGTATCGCTATAGAAGATAATGATGGATTTGGTATAGAGATAAATAATGAAAACAAAGATAAATATCCCGAATTGATGCATACAAATCCGTGGATATGCAATAACCCGGATTATGTTATAGGATATGAATTCAGTTATATTCCTGCATCAAATCTTGGTACGGGAAAAACATATATTGTTAAGATAAGTGACGTGAAAAGTGCGTTTACCGATTATCCCGTTGTAGGCCCGTATGTAATGAACTTCACAACCGCGTCGGGACAGAATTCAATAAAACCGATTATATTTGAGGTATCTCCCGATGGAGGCGCGACAGAAGGAAATACTTTAATGACTATAAAAGGTGAGAATTTCCAGCAGGGCGCAAGCGTTTTTGTCGGTGGTTTGCCTGCAACTGAAGAACAGGTTTCTGCGGATGGCAAAACAATAACAGCCAAAACTCCGCCCAATTTCCAGGGTACTGCCGCAGTGAAAGTAATGAATCCGGGTGGCGCTTACGATATCAGGTTCGGATTGTATGCATATATTGATACAATAAAAGTTTTCTCTTGTACTCCTGATTATGGCCCGACAATGGGTGGAACTAAAGTAACTATAAGTGGTAAAGGATTTATTCCTTCAAGTGCTATCAAGGTTTATTTTGCAGGCGCCGAAGCTACAAGCGCAAGAGCCATATCTTTCTCGGAAGTGATTGCAACAACACCAGATGGGCTTATAGGTCCGGTTGATGTAAAAGTTGTCAATTCGGATGGAACTTACGATATCCTTGAAGATGGGTTCCGTTATATCAAAGGATTGGATGCTACATTTAAATGCTCAAACTTCCCTGTTGATTTCAAAGTAGAGCAGATCTGGGCTTTTGTCGCTACAACCGCCGGGTTGGAAATAATTAACCTTGATACGGTGGAGATAGATCCTGACAAGAGGTTTAATCTCAATCAAACTATAGGTAAGCTTAATTTGGGTGGTGCAGCGAGGAGTATAGCTCTTATTCCTGAACGCGATTTAGTTCTTTTATCATATCAAAGTTCACCTGGTCCGATAAATGAGACATACTATCATACAGAAGCGGCGAGTATGGGTAAATTGGCTATTGTTAATGCCGGTATACCTTCTACTCCTTTTGTAGTAGCTACACAAACGGATGTAGGTAACAAAGTTGGTGAAATAGCGACCAGAGGAAATCTGGTGTTCGCCGCCGGTGGTAATGACGGGTTGATTGTCATAGATATAACTTCCGCTCAGAATCCGTTTATTGTTGATTGGGTTGAAACAGCCGAACCAGCTTTCGGTGTAACTGTAAACGGTGATGTTGGAGTTGTACTGACGGGTGAGCAGAATTGGAGTACATTCGAAGTAACCCCGAATTCGGGTAAAGTATATATTGTAAACGTCGGGCGTCATGATTTTCCTGTAATTGCAACACTAAACATTACTGCTTCAAAAGCGCGAATTGTAGATAACAAACTGTATCTTTCGTGCGGTGCGCAAGGCGTTACGGTTGTCGATATTGCAAACCCGGCAAATCCTCGTGTAATAGGCAGTTGGGTTGGAGCGCAACCGGCTTATGATGTCAGTGTCAGAGGAAATCTTGTTCTTCCTGCTTACGGATCATATAGCATAGGCATGGTTGATATATCATGTCTGGATAATGAAGGCAAAGTTACATTATTAGGATATACCCAGGATCCAGGCAAAGGAAAAACAAAAAGAGTAGAGACCAAACTGGGTACAATTTATGGTATGGCGATTACTGAAGGTTCAAAAGCGTCGGGTTATATTTACAAAGTGAATAATCCTGTCCATGGAGTATCTTCGTTCTATCCTGAAACCGGTGAGGTCGTGCCTATTGAATTTGAAGAAATAAGAGTAAACTTCTCTCAGGAAGTAGATGTGACAACAGTAAACAACTCTACATTCCAGATAAATAATTTAACCAATGGATCCCAATTATTACCGCTGGATCAAGGAGATCTTATAGCGATAGGAAATACGATAGCGTTTTATCCCGATGGAAGGTTGGAGCCTGCATGTACCTATGAAATAAGAATATCGAAAAATCTGATGGATGAATTCGGCCAGAAGATGCTTGGTGATTGGGTATCCACTTTCAAAACAGCGACAATTCCTAATGCCAGGTTCCCGAAAGTCGTTGAAGTATTGCCGCATATTGGGCCTGTGCAAGGCGGTACACCGATTACAATCACAGGTGATAACTTTGTAAACGGAATGGTATTATATGTTGGCGACAAAGCCGCAACTAACCTTAATATTGAGACCAAAAGATTATGTCGTGCTGTTACTCCTTCTGGTACACCAGGTCCTGCTACTGTGAAAGTAGTTGTGCCGGGAAACATGGAAGCGATACTTGGCGGCGGATTCCTGTATGCCGTTCCTCCGACAGTAGAAAAAATCGTTCCATATTGGGGTAATCCGATGGGTGGTACATCGATAAAGATATTCGGTACCGGATTCGTGCCAAATACAACTGTTAGCCCCGGATCTGTAATATCAATAGCCGGTGTGGATGTATACGGCAACAAACTTATATCTGTAAAGAAAATACTTGCTACAGCGCCTCCCGGACCATTTGGACCTCAAGATGTTATGATAACTAATCCGGGTTTTGGTGGCCCTGGTTTCGATAGGTTTGTATTGCAGGATGGATTTGGTTACGGATTACCATATCTCGGTCAGACAAAAGCGGCTTCTACTGCTGTATGTACTTTACAGCAGGATCCTGAAAACGCCGGTAAACTCATATTTGCCGCGGCTGGTGCTACTAAGGATGGTAACAAATTTATGTCTGCGGGTACACCTGAAGTTTGGGGATCATTCAGAATGGTTCTGTTTGATGTAAGTGATCCGAGAGAACCGCTTGTGGGTGGTGGTGCTCAAACCGGTCCGGATTTGCATAGTTATAGAAATGTTTTAGGTATATTGCAATCATACTATGGTGGTGTAGCGGAAAATGGAACCGGAATTGATACAATATGTAATTTCCATGACGATATTTCATCATCTTTAGGACCGCTAATTGGCGGAGCACAGTGTTGGGATACAGAACCTTTACTACCATATAATTTGCTTGAAGGTAACCGTGACGCGAGAGATTTGATTTACACCTCAAACGCAAAAGGTGAAAAACTTATTCTTGTCGCTAATGGTTTGAGTGGTCTATCAATTTTAGATGGTACAGATCCGGTATCATCACCTCTGATTGGGCGCGAATTTGGGTTTGGATACGGACTGTATGATCCGCGTATTACTGGTCAGAGCCAGGGAATGCTTGCATTAACACTTGATGCAGTGAATAACACAGCTTATGTCGGTTTAGAGTATGGTTATGGTGTTATTATACCACATCAAATATTACGTAAAATAATGAAGTCATGGTATGTGCATGGTGTTGGCGGGACATTGCCGGAATGTCATCCGGTTGGAGCAGGCGGGCCTTTAGCCATAGTTGATTACAGTGTTAAAAATGATCCTGTGGTTTTAAATACAATTTCAATAGACAGGTCAGCCGCATACGGAAGCGGAAATGAATTATCTGATGGTGAGCCGGAAAGCCCTACGGATATTGTTGTTAAAGGCGATAAACTTTATATGACTACGGGCGTCATATCTCAATATCAGGGACGAACAAGATTGGAACACCAAAATGACAGCGGTAAGACAATAGGTTCTGAACCTCATCTTGATGCTTTCCTCGGCGGTAACTCTGACGAATTCCCTGCGGATTTCCCGGGGAGTGAAGATTGTCCTCCGTATGATTATAAAGGATCATTCAAGATATTCGATATTAGTTCACCTGTACCGGTTGAACTCAGCACTATAGAATTTGATGATCATGGAACCGGTATTGAGATATTCGGTGATTACGCTTTTGTAAGTGAATTTAATGATGGGTTCTATATAATTGACATAAGTGATCCTGCCAATCCACAAATTATTAACCAAGTGAAATTGACCAAATGGGATACTCATAACCCGGGACGTCCGGTAAGATTTGAAGTGAGAGGTAATTTGCTGTTCGTAGCGGCCAAAGAAGGTAGCGTTCAGATATTCGATATTACTGATCCGGCAAATCTGAAAATAATAAGCGCAGGAAATACTGAATATGCCGCGGATGTAACTGTGGTTGAAGATTCAGTGGTGCTTGCATCAGTCCAGACAGGTATTTCTATATTGTCTACGCCATTCTCTAACGTAAGAGATTATTATCCATCATGGGATCAAATGGTTCCTGTAACCATAGATAGAATCTGGGTGAGGTTTAATAGAAACATTAATCCGGCGTTTATTAACAATAATACATTTAAAGTATGGTATATGGAGAATGGCAACAAAGTTTACTTGAATGGATCAATAGCGACAGAACAGGATCCGATATTCCCAACAGGGCCGGAGTATGCTGTTTTAACATTGAATTCAAGTGAAGACCTTTTACCTGGTAAAGCATATCATATATGGTTGAGCTCAACCATAACTGATCAGGAAGGCGGTAAAATGCTGATGGATTTCAATTCGAAATTCGTCACAGCCCCAATAGGTGTTTTACAGCCAAAAATCACATCGATAAATGCTAATGTATCGGATCCGGCGAAACCTGTTTCTTATATAGCATCTACTCAAGGTGGCACGGTAATCGGGATTTACGGTTCAAACTTATCAGCAGCGACAAAAGTAAAAATTGGTGGTGTCGATGTTCCTCAATCTGATGTAACATTCGTAAGCGAAAGCGAGTTAAGAGTCGTTGCCCCGGCTATGACAGATGCGGGATCAGCTTCTATTGTTGTCGCTAATACCGGTATGCAGGAGGGGCAGGAAGTAAGTCTAAAAGATACTCTGATGGGTGTTCTGATGTATCTTGATCCGTTAACTGAAGAAGTTCTTCATATAGCGCCAACATGTAGCGGCGGGCGTCTTGAAGGTGGTACAACAATGATGATAACCGCTGATACTTCATGTATAGCTCCGGGTGCGAAAGTAGAGTTTATTTCCGATGAAGTATTCTTTGAAGGAATGGTCGAAGGTCTAAGTTATGATGTAAACAGCTTAAAGGCTATGTCAACAATGACCCCAATGCCCGATTTTCCTGGCCTTGCAGAAGTATGGATTGTTAATCCGAATGGTGAAAGGGCGCTTGCAGGTATATTCTCTTATGATTTACCAACGGATGACAAAATTGATTTGCCAAACTTCCCGCCAAGATATGCCGGCGATCTTAAAATTACAGGGTCGATGGTAAAATCGTTCTTTGATGAGAAGTTATATGTAACTGTACCAAAGATTGATACGGAAAATAGAAAACTGACAGGCCGCGATTTACCTCCGCATGTGGAGATTTTCGATATTTCTATTCCGATAAGACCTATACAGGAAGCCATATGCGAGTTGCCTGGCCGTCCATTAGGGCTTGATGTAACTGATAACCTTGTATTTGTTGCCTGCGATGATGCCGGTTTGGTTGTTATCGATACAGCTGATCTGAAACGTTCGTTTGTTATCGACCAGATCGCTACTTTCGGTAGAGCGACGGGTGTTGATATACAAGGTAACCTTGCATATGTATCTGTTTATAACGAAATATATCCAGAAGGAAGTTCCGTTCAGGTAATAGATATAAGCACTCCTGAATTAAATACCGTGAAGAAAATTAATATTCCCGGAAATAACCGCGATGTTAAAGTTGTGGGAAATACATTATATCTGCTTCAGGTTCAGGGATCAGGCACGAATAACGAGTTCTATTTCAAAATGTTTGATCTGGACGGGAATCTCTTAGCTACACCATTAAAAGTTGGTAAAGAAAAAGGGCTTCAGAAACAAGGCGCTTTGGATGTATCTCAATATTCACTTCAGGAAATTATAGATTACAAGAGGTTGAAAGTTCTTGGCGGTCTGGCATTCATGGTTTTAAATGAACAGATTGTTGTAATGGATGTATATCCACAGGATCCTGATAATCCAGGAGTCATATTGCCGCCGCAAATTAAATATTATGCCAGCGTTACAAAAGCGTTAAGCGGTTTAGAAATCAAAGGATCCAATGCTTATGTTAGCGCTACCGATATCAATATAATAAATATTCCGATAGTCAATGTTGTTGGTGTTGAACCTGCTGTTGGAGATACAGTAGATGTTGTTAACCCAATACGTATTTATATGTCGAGGCCGATCAATCCGGCATCAGTAATAAACACTACGCTTGACGCTGTTCCGAATCCGGATAGCGATACGGTTCAGCTTTATAAAAAGACAAACGGATCATGGAATCTGGTAAAATCAGCGTTTAAACGCGATGGCGCAGGATATCCTGTACAATTTACCGATAGGGCTTCTTACATCGAGATTATGCCGCAGTCAGGCCAGCTTGATCCTGCGTCGGAATATATGGTTCGCGCAACAAGGGGATTACGTGATATAAAAGGCGGTGATTATTACTTAACAAGTGAATTCACAAGCACATTCTTTACTGCTCCTTCATCAGACGACAGAAAACCCAAAATCACAACTACTTCGCCTCGATATCTGTTACCGGAGGGTGGCGTTACACTTACCATCAAGGGGGAAGAGTTTGTAAGCGGTTCCAGAGTTATAATCGGAGGTAGAGAAGCTACTAATATCAGTGTATCCGGTGATCAAAGAACCATTACCTGTATGGCTCCTCCGCTTGGAAACAGAAATTATGGAGCGGCGGCTTTGAAAATTATTACTCCTAATGGGCTTGAAAAATCATTGTATGCCGGATTTGTCTTTATTCCAAGAATTACTATAAAATCCATTACACCTAATACCGGTAAAGCTGAGGGTGGTAACTTTGCTACGATAAAAGGCGATGGTTATATTCCGGGAACACAGGTTATATTTGCGCCAAACGTTCCAGCCGAAGATATTACAGTAGTTGATGTGAATACGATTCGCATAATTGTACCTTCCGGCGAATATGGACCGAAAGATGTATCTGTAAAATTGTTTGGTTATACCGCGACATTAAAAGACGGTTACACATATAGTATTATAACTTATCCTCCTGTAGTTAACCTTGGTCCAGTGAAACAAGTTTTGGGGAGCGGTAATCTTGCTTATGCGGCTATCGACCGTGAACCGGGTAAATTTTCACTGATGGATGTAAGTGAACCGCTTGAACCAAGAGAAATTGGGCGGATACTTCTGAATTGGGGCGGTACAGGAACAATGGAGGATATGCAGATATTGGGCAAATACGCATTTATAGCTGCGGGTACTATCGGGTTCTATATTGTTGACGTAAGTCTCCCGGCTAACCCGGTTATAAAGGAAAAGATATATATTAGCCCATATTCTAAAGTTTTATCTATTGCGCCTACCAATCAATGGGTTATGGTAGCCAAAGAAAATAATACTCTGGAAGTGTTTGATTATACGATGTTTTCTAACTCAATACGGATTAAAACTATCAACCTCGATGGGACTCCATATAAAATACGTATTGCATCGGATGTAGCTTTGGTTGCCACAAAAAGAGGAAGTGAAAATGTATTAAAAATAATCGATCTTAAAACTCAAAAGTTCAATGTATTAAGTGAGGTTACACTGGCAGGAGAGGCAAAAGATATAAAAATATTGGGAAATAAGGCTTATATCGCTTGCATTAATTCTGTTCAGGTAATAGATTTCTCAGCCAGAGACCTGCCTATTACTCTCGGATACATTACTCCAAAACATATAGGTAATAAAGTCAATGAAGTAACAGGGGTTGATGTTGTCGGTACAATCGCTTTCCTTGCTTGCGGTGAAGGCGAGTTACAGCTTATAGACATAAATGATATTGAAAATCAGAAACTTATCAATTATGGCGCTGTAGAAGGCAAAGCTATATCGGTGTCTGTTGATGTGGATACAGCATATGTCGGTACAGAGCTCAATGGTGACGGTACGATTATTATATTACCGATAAGATCGGCCGGTGTATTGAAAGTTGAGCCGGGTTATCGTGAACTTGCTCCTGTAAATACGACAGTCAAGGTTTATTTTACAACTCTGATGAATCCGGAAACAATCAATGGAGACAATTTCTATATTTATAATATGAAAGACAACCAGCGTATTCCGGGTACTATTGTAAACACAACTGTAAGGACGGGAACGCTCCTTATATTTACACCATCAGTCCAGCTGGATCCGAATGAAACATACAGAGTTGTTGTGAACACGAATATTAAAAATCTTCAGGGTGAAGGGCTTGCGTCGCCGTTTATGAGTATTTTCAAAACAGCGAATACAACTGATTCTATGATACCTGAATTTACTAAAATTAGTCCGGAATATGGACTTGCTGAAGGCGGTGATCCCGTTACCATCACGGGCAAGAATTTCGTCGATGGAGTCAAGGTTTATTTCGGTGATGTCGAAATGATAGGCGCAACTGTAAGCGAGGGTGGTACTGTAATTCAAGGTATTACTCCGCCAAGTGTTGCCGGACCTTGCGCAATAATTGTTAAAAACCCGGGCGGATTGCTGGATTATGAACTTTCAGCATTTAATTACCTGCCTCCTCCGGTATTGTCAAGTATAAGCCCGACAGAAGGTACTTATGAAGGGAATACCGATGTTACTTTAACCGGAACGCAAGGTTTCTATCCGGGTTCTATTGTTAAATTCGGGAGTATACCCGCGCTTAAAGTTACAATTAATAATTTCACATCGTTAGTTGCTACAACACCTCCTGGATTGATTGGACCGGTTAACGTATCTGTTACGACTCCGGGTGGTATTATGGGTACCGGATCAACAAGCACATTGAGTAACGCGTATAACTTTAAGTTGGTTAGAGATGGTTATATCAACGCGAATATGAATGATGTTGTTGTAAAAGGATATAATGCGTACGTAGCAACCGGTACTTACATGAAGATAATAAATATCCTTGCTTATGATGATCCGGATTATGTCGCTAATGGATCTATTAATCTTAGTGAGAATTGTACTGCTATAAAATTGTTCAATAATGATTTTATCGGCGTAATTTCAGGCGGAAAACTTAAAATAGTTGATGTATCGGATATTAACATGCCTAAACTGAAAGCCACATTGCTGATGCCTCAATCAGTAAATATTATTCAGTTTGAGCAGGTAGGCAAGTTTATTAAAGTATTGACTGATAATCTTGGACTGATAACCGTTGAGTTTAATATACAGACAACATTTAACGGAAATAATGAGCCGGTAAGAAATGTTAAACTTGCTATACTGGATCAGTTTATTCCTGAATCCGGTTCGCTGAAGCGATTCAGTTATTTTGGAGATAAATTAATAACTATTAACTATAAGAACAGCTCAAATTATATTGAGGTGCGCAATAGAAATTCCATAAATTATGATTTGATCGGTTCCGCAGCTGTCGAAGGTACTGTCTATGATCTAAAAGTTGATGGGAACATAGTTTATGTAGCAACAAATAAGGGTGTCCAGATATTTGATATAAGCAATCCGATCTTTATTGTAAAAATAAAACAATTGTTCTCTACATCAACCGTGTCAAATATTGATTATAAACCCGGTATTCTTTATAGTCAGATTGGGGATTTAATATACCTGTATGACGTAAGTAATCCGACAGTTGAGAACCAGATAGTTTTCTATAGAGGTTCCGGAATAAGAAAGTTCGATGTTGAAAACGGGATCATATATGTCGCTTCTTCAAGCGGATTTGATACTTCGTTTCTGCCTATTAATAATATTTTCTCAGTTCAGCCTGAAAACGGTATGGAAATTAAACAAACTTCGCCTGTTATTGTGTCATTGCCTCCTGCGATTGATCCGCTTTTAGTTTCAACTACCGGCGTAAAGGTATTTAAAGGGGCGCAGGAAGTTCCATGTACAAAGGGGCTTGCGGAATCAGATATTATTGTTAATTTATCTGAGCCGATAACTCCAAGTTCCGAGTATGTAGTTAAAATAGATCTTGCCGATACTGAACTTACAGGTGACGAAACTTCATCGGATATCACTACCAAGTTTAAAACAGCAGCTTTTGTGAATCGCAACCCTGCTCTTGTTGTATCCGGTATTGAACCGATATATGGTTCCGCTCTTGGTGGTCAAACGGTAACTATATCCGGTTCTGGTTTTGTGGTTACAAACACCAACGGAGAAGTTGTGTCTCAGGTATCTCAGGTTTATTTCGGTACTCAATCCGCTGTAATTCAAAATATTACAGAGAATTCAATAGTAGTTGCTTCACCTATACCTGTGAAAGAGGGTATTGTATCAATAAAACTGCAAACAAATGATGGTGATTCCATAATCGCTTATGATGCATATATTTATACCACAGGTTTGAGCATAACATCAATTTCGCCAAATATTGTTCCGGATGTTGGTGGACAAGTTGTAACTGTGCAAGGTTACGGATTTACACCGGATACAAAAATATATTTTGGGACTACAGAATTACCAATGTCTTCATTTGACGGTGTTATGCAGATAAAATTCGTTTCTCCTTCAGGTCCTTTAGGCGTATATGATCTGACATTCGTAAGGCCGTATTTCAATCCTATAATAATTGAAGATGGTATAGAAAGAGCAGACCTGACACCTCCAACAGTAGTAATAAGTAGTTGTATACCTACAAACAGTGCAACAAAGGTAGCTATCGAGACAGAATTAAAAGTAGTATTCTCGGAACCAATACTGCTATCTACACTACTTGCTCCTGGCAACGTTGTAGTGAGAAAAGATGTAACAGGGTCACAACCGATAGATTGGTCGCAGATAAGCTTTAGCGATACGGTATTTATAATCAAACCGGATGCCAATCTTGAAGATTCAACCAATTATGTTTTTGAACTGAAAAGTGGAATAACAGATATTCATAATAATGCTTTGGTAGCTAATCAAATAAAATTCTCTACCAAAGACCTTACAAAACCTGTTGTCAAGATCCTGAATAGAGACACTAATCAGGAATTTATACCCGGTCAGACATTCTATAGCGGTATGTTGCTATCATTGACATTATCCGCTACGGATAATTACAGCTCAATATCTTCGAAAACAATAAGATACACATTAAATAATCAGACGGTGAACCTTGATGCTAACGATCCAAAGTTCTCTATACCCGATGTTACGGCGGATTCGGTAATGACATTGTTCGCTCAAGCCACAGACGCCCAATATAATGTCTCTGATCCTTATACCGTGACATTGAATATAAAAGAATCCCCGGCTCCTCAAATAGCTCTGGGATCTTTACCTGAAAGTATGAGTGAAGGAGAAATTATTACTGTTAATGCCGGTGTAACCTCATACTATCCTATAAAGAAAGTCGATTTCTATGTCGGTGGTACTTTAATTAAATCATACTCTCCTTCTAACGTATACGCAGGAAATTATGATGCTTCTTACAGATTACCGGAAGTTCAGGCAGATGTTTTGACTGAAGTTAAGGTAAGAGCTGAAGACACAAAAGGTAAATCAACAGTTGTAACTACATCGTTTACCCTTACTCCGGACCATGTTAAACCGCTGGTTGATATTGTGTCGCCGAAAGCCAATACTGATGTGCTGGAGGGAATAACTCTGCCGATATCTGTTCAGGCTAAAGATAATATGGATATCGATAAAGTATATCTTAAAATAAATGGAATCGATCAGGCTCCATTAAGCCAGCCGCCTTATATATTTAATTTCGATGTACCTAAAGTTGATGATGACGGTACTCTCGTTAGAATAGAAACATGGGCAACCGATTTATCTGCCAATGTAAGCGATTCAAAAGCTCTTACATTCCAGATCAAGAATGATATTCAGGTTCCTCAGGTATACTTTATAACACCAATACCTGGCCAGACATTTATGGAAAATAGGAAAATAGAGGTAAAAGTCGAGGCACAGGATGATGGTTACATCACAAAAATTGAGTTACTGAATGAACAGAATAATGTTATTCAGACTATTAACGGAAAACCGTTTACATTTGAATTCACTACTCCTTCGGTTGAGGCTGGTGTAATACCTTATGTCTTGCGTGTCAGAGCTGAAGATTCTGGTGGAAACAAAAGTACGGTTCAAAGCATAAATATAAATGTAAGTGCGGATACTGAAGCTGTTCCTTTATTGAGCCTACAGACATTCCCGGCCGGTTCGAAAATAATTTCCGGTTCGGTTGTGGAAGCGTCATTGTATGGTGAGGAAGAAGATGTTGATAAAGATTTGTCGAGTATAAAAGTATATGTCAACGAAACTGTTGTGCAGACTTTATCTATCGAAGGGCTTCATGAAATAACAGTTCCGCAGGTTTCCAATTCAGAAAGTATACTGAAAATCAGCGCTGATCTTTATGATAAATCTGGTAACATGAGAACTATCGATAAGACGTATACAATAATACCAGCTACGGCGTCTGTATATAATTTGTCTGATCTGAATGATATACCTGCATCAATAAATGTTCGTGGAAACACATTATATTTAAGCAAGGCTGAAGAAGGATTAAAACTTCTTGATATATCCGATCCTGAAAACGTAACGGAGAAATCGTCACTTTCTACTACCGGAAATGTAAGATTAACAAATGTATTTCAAGATACGGCAATTGTAGCTGATCAGTTTGAAGGGTTAAAATTAATCGATATTTCAAACGAAAATGCCATAACCCAGATACTGAACCTGAACGAGCTGAAAAAAGCCTTTGATATGAAAAGGATTGGCGATAATCTATATGTCGCTGATGGTGAATATGGGCTTAAACTTTTCTATATCAACGGAATAAATACATTGTTGGTGAAATCATTTGATATCTTCGGAAATATTGTAAGCATTGATTTTAGAAATAATCTCGGAATAGCTGGGAATAAAGAAGGAAAATTAATCGTTTTTGAAAACACTAATCCGGAAGTTCCAGTAATTAAATCGGAAATTAATCTAAATAGCCCTGTCGTTAATATGTCCAGACGCGATAACTTTGTTTATGTCGTGCTTGAATCTGGGGATATCGCTGTTGTTCAGCTTAATACTCAGACCGCGACTCTGCAATTGCAGAAGCTTATCCATGATGACAATATCAAATTCAATAAATCTGCTATTAGCGGTAACATGATATTTGCCGCGACGGAAAACAAAGGCATTATGGTGATTAGCATCTCTGACAGCGATTCATGTATAGGCTATTTCAAAGGAGCTATGATAAGAAATATCGATGTTGAGGGTGATAGGATTTTCTATAGTGATTTATCATCAAACAAAGTTAAGATGCTGAAACTTACGTATTCGGGTGTTACTGTTCCTTTACTTAACATTAATGTTTCTTCTTCGGCAAGTGAAAATGGTTATGTTGAAGTTCGTGTTTCAACAAATAGCACTAAAGCGGCTACTCTGGGTGTTAAAATATTGGATAAATTGATTGTTACTCAGGATGTATTCGATTTTACAACCAGGATTAAAGTTCCTCAGAGCTATACTGCTGGTACAAATATGCCGGTAAAAGCAACATTAAAGGATATTGGCGGTAATCTGATTGAATCAAATGCGGTTAATGTATCTATAACACCAGATGTTTATGCGCCTGTTGTTACTCTTTACGGAAAAAGTGAAGAGTATGAAAACAGCTATATAGATGTTCTAGCGGTTCCTGTCGATGATTCAGCGGTAAAAGAAGTCAGGTTTACTGTCGATGGTGTGGATCAACCGGTGGTAAATAAATATCCTTATATCCTTAAACATATACATGTACCTGCTGTTGCTCAGGGAACAATGGCAATTAGTGCGGTTGCTGTTGATATAGCAAATAATATAAGCACAGTCGCGACTTTAAACGTAACAATAAAACCCAATACAAGCCAACTGTTGCCTGTTGTAGAGTTTACTGCTCCTACTAACGGAAAAGGTGTGATGGAAGGCCAGAAACTTTTGGTTCAGGTCAACGCCAATGATGATGATGGGCAAATAGTCGGTGTTAAAATTGGTATCAGAACAGAGATTATGCAAAAAGAAATTGTTTATGATACAGTTGCGCCTTACGAAGTAAATATGACTGTGCCTCTGGTTGATGAATTTACACCGGCTACATTGTGGGCAGTAGCTATAGATAATTGCGGTAATGAATCTCAAATAACTGAAAGATTGATCAATATTGTAAAAGATACGATCGATCCTTCCGTTAGTGTTGTCCGCAATCCTCAGGCAGGTACAATTGTGGGCGGAACAACATTACGGTATAAAGTTACCACAAGCGACAATATGAACCTGTTGAACAGCGCTATATGGATCAATATTGACGGTACACTTGCAAAACGCTGGGTATTTGACGAGGCAGTGAAAGAAGTTTCATTCGTGGTTCCGGAAAACGTAAGAGGCAGTAAACTTGAAGTGTTCAGCACAACCAAAGATTGGTCCGGCAATGCAACAAATAAAAACTATGTTTATAATGTTGATATGGTAATTGGTATAGGCCAGGCTGTCGATTTATTTGCGGTTTCGGAAGGTTTAAAAGATAGTGTTGTTGCCAATAATATACTATATGCGGCATGTGGCGCGGAAGGAGTGGTTATTTATGACCTTAATTCAAATCAGGTTATTAAAAACCTTGAGATACCGGCATACAGTGTTGCTTTGAAAGATAATATTCTATATGTGGGAAGCACAAACAATATAATCGCATATAGCCTTGACAGCTCGTATAACGCTGTTGTGCTCGATGACTATGCTGTCCCCGCAAAACCGTTGAAACTGAAAATTTTCGTTAACGATTTGCTTACTGTTTTGGAAGGGAAAGATGTTTATGTTATTGACATAAATAATCCTCGCGATATTAAATCAAGAGGAACGTTGTCCTCAACAAGTGGCAATCAGGCTATCGCATGCAAAGAAGGGTACTTCTATGTTGCCGGATCCGTTATTAGAAAGTACAACAGGTCCAATCTTGCGTATATTAACAGTTCCGCTTCGGGACTTAACGCAAAAGACATGGTTATAGTGGATGATATAGCTTATATTGCCAACGGTACGTCCGGATTTACATCGGTAAGAGTATCTAACGGTGCCGTAGTCGGATCAACAAATTTTGGTTATAATGCTTTAAAAATAACTAAAATGGGAAGCTACATTTTATTAAGTTGCTCTGAAACCAATGTTTCTATAATCGATAGTGTTAATTTAACCGCTCCACAGTTTGTCGGAAGTATACCTAATACCGGAATCGGATTGGGTGTTGTTGCCGTTCAAAATGCGATAATAACAGCCTTCGGAAACAATAAAGTTGTAAAGATGCCTATTGTCGGTGAGGATAATGCCAGAATCATATCGGAATATATAATTCCTGGAGAATCGAAAGATGTGGCGATAAACGGAAGTTACGCTTATCTTGTTGGAAGCGCCGCGGGATTTAATGTTTTTGACATATCTGTGGCGAATAATCCTAAATTGATCAAGTCCCTTGATATTGCAGGGTTGTTGAAGGATGTGGAAGTATATTCAGATATAGCTTATATAGCAAACGGGTTTGTGGGTTTGCAGATCATAAATATTTCGAATCCGGCAAGTCCTTCGCTCAAGAAAACAATTAGTAATTTCGGAGCTGTAAACAGTGTTCATTTTGAAAACGGAAGACTTTATACAACAGGTGGTGGTGTAGCTATTTGGAGCCAGGCGAATTCCGCAGGAGAAACATCGTTTATCGGTTCGTTTAATACTCCTGGCGATAACCTGAATTTGGATATTGTGGGCAATTATGCTTTTGTCGCTGATGGTATTCAAGGGTTACAGATAATAGATTTCACCAATTTAACTAATACGGTAGTTGTAGCTAATGTTCCGGCGCCACAAGGTAAATCGACATGGGATGTACTTGTCGATGAAACCAATAATGTCGCTTATACGGCAATAAATGGATACGGTATTCAAATTATTGATATACACGATATTTCCAATCCGGTAGTTGTCGGAAATATACAGATTAACGATGCGATAAAATTACATAAAGACGGAGATAATCTTATTGTAGCAAGTGGAATTTATGGATTTAATGTGTTTAATATTGTAGATCCGATAAATCCATTACTGATTGTGAATATCGATACACCTGATTATTGTACAGGAATAGCCGCACTCAAAAATATTATATATACTGCTGACGGTTATTCTGGTATGCAGGCGGCGATAATGCGCATGCAGGATGCTCATCCATCTATTAATCTGACCGCGACTACTCCTTTAAATGTTGGATATAGAGGCGAATACGCGGTAAACGCTTCTGTATATGATCCTATAGCCATTGCCAGAGTGGAATTTTTCAGAGATGGAAAGTTTGTATTTTCGGCCGATAGGGAACCATATGAATTCAGAGAAATTGCTCCTGTTGAATTTGGATTGGGTAAAATATTCAATATTACCGCTAAAGTTATCGGAATAGAAGGCAACGAAAAACTCAGTAATGTTGCAAGTTTCAAAATTATGCCCGATGAAGGCGAAATCCCGCAGGTTTCAATTATTGCGCCTACAGTTAACATTATCTCGGAAGGCGGGTTACTGACAATAAGTGTTTCCGCACAGGATTCCGAAGATACTCCTTATGTTCAGTTCCTTGTGGACAATCATCTGGTTGATACATTATATGATCCTCCTTATGAAATAAAACTGGCTGTGCCTCTGGTTGAAGGAAGTACACAAATGGCAATTAAGGTTGTCGCTTTTGATTTCGCCGGTAATTACGCCGAGGCTACAAAATCATTGACAATTCAAAATGATACAGAAAAACCTTCCGTTATCGTATCATCGCCCTATGAACTTGAAAAAGTAACAGAAGGCAAAACAGTGCCCATTATATCAGCGCCTACAGATAATCTCGGAATCAAAAAAGTTGAGTTTATTATGGATGGTTCCGTCGTAGCTACGGCTTATAATTCGCCTTACCAGTATAATTACCGTTCACCGTTTGTAACAGGCGAATTGGCAAAATCCGTAACTGTAAGGGCTTATGATTACGCCGGTAATGTAAGCGATGATGTAGTTAGGAATTTCAAAATCGCTGACGACAACGTTCCTGTTGTATCCATAACCAGTCCGGCTAATGGATCTTCAATTACCGAAAACACATCAAAGAAGATTACCGCATCCATTACAGATGAAGACACTTCTCTCAAAGTTGAATTCTTAATTGACAATGTGAAAGTCGCCGAGTTATATAATCCGCCTTATGAATATACATATCAGGCACCAATTGAAGTTGGCGGTACAGTACCTGTAAATGTAAAAGTTAAAGCGACTGATGCCAGAGGGCAGGAAGGTACAGCTACTATTACAGTTAACGTAATTGACGATTGTCCTCCGTCAATAACCAGTATAATTCAGCCTGTTGAAAATCAGGAAATCGTGAAAGGAAAACAGTTTGATATTATCGCGCAAGCCCAGGATGATATCAAAGTTGAAACAGTTACATTCTATGCTAATGGTATTGAGATTGGTACAGTAAACGATTTGTCTGATTCAGTAGCTGACGGAAAATTCAAACTGACTTATCAAACATCCGGATCAACCGTTATAAATGAATTATTCATAAAAGCGGTGGCTCAGGATAATAAGGCCCAGAGCTCAAATCCTGAGGATGTTAACGCGAATAGGAAAATTTTACTCTTTGCCAACAGGCCGCCTATTATCCACGTAAGCAAACCGAATGCTTATACACAATTTACAGAAGGTAAAGATATTCAAATCGAAAATATTGCTACAGATGATGTTGCGGTTGATAAAATAAAAGTTTATATTGATGATCCGCAAAACGCTGTCTGGGTTTCCACACCTACAGGCAATTCATATACTTATTTGGCGAATTTGACTGTACCGCAATGGGAAAGTGCAACTCCGGATTATCATTACATTCACGCGGAAGCCCTTGATTTTGATGGAAACGTGGGATATGCACGGTTAATAACTATTGATGTGATTGAAGATATCGCTCCGACAATCCAAATAACATCCTTAAACGAGGGTGATAGCAAAATAGAGGATTTACCTTTAAATATTGCTGTCCAAGGAACAGATGATGTAGGTATAGTAAAAGTAGAGTATTTTGTGAATGGCGTTCTCATAGGATATTATCCGCAGGTTGCCGGACCGAAATATGAAACTCTAACAAATTCAATAACCTATAATTTGCCTCTGCTTGCTGACGCTGAACAAACAAGAAGTCTTGCGATAGATGTAAAAGCGACAGATTCAAAAGGTAATGTGACGACAGATACAGTAAATATAACTGTCGTGCAGGATGCCTCTCCGGTGGTATCTATAGTGGAGCCTTCAGCTAACAGCGAATTTATCGGTGGATCAAAAACTGAGGTTGTCGTTAACGCAACTGACGATATCCAAATCAGCAAAGTGAAGTTGTATGTTGATGGTAATTATGTTGGTGACGCTTCATTATCTTCGGGAACCATATACAAAGGTATGATAGAAATTCCTGCAAAATCGTTTGGATCTCCAGTAGCGATTAAAGCCGAGGCGTTAGACAGGTATACCTCAACTCTATCTAATCAGGTTGACGTTAATATTGGAGTAAGTTTGCCTGTCCTGAATTCTATTAAACTTTCCAATACTACAGGTATGGGAATAAACCTTGCCGGTAAATATACTTATATCGCGGATGGAAACAAATTGAGAGTAATTGATTTGACCAATGATTCCGTAACAGCTGAAAATAATTCTCTCAGTCTGGTATATGAACCGGGATTTAGTTTGTACAGACTCAACTTTGATGCTGTTCAGAATGTTGTTAAGGTCAAGGTTAATGTAAATAAAATATTCGGATCGAACTTTATTGTAACTGAAACAGAAGCATTCGATGCTTCAGGATCGAAAATCAGTTTTATTTATTCTGCCTCAAATACCAGCGTTTCCGGACTTGGAATAAATGAATCAATCGATGGGAACTACGGCTTTAATACTTCTGATAACGGATGGGGCGGAAACGCGAGTTCGTTCGGTATATATACCGTATCAAATATAACAAGCATAAAACAAATTGATCTTTACCAGTACTCTTCGGTCGCTAACTCAAGAATTGGCGGATTGACTGTGGAAGTCAGCCATGATGGTGTTAACTTTGTGCCGGTTGAAAACTTGTCGGCACAAATACTTGACGTTGACGCGGGAACACCGAAATTTATCATTGGTGAAATATCTAATGTCGATGTCGGGTCGGTTATTCAAAACATGGTTTACCGCAATGGTTATGTGATGGTTGCTACTGCGGATAAAATTAAGATTGTTAACGTGATGAATCCTGCTCAACCCACTGTTATCGCTACACTTGATATAACCGGTGTTACACAGATGATACCTTTCGGGCAAGTTCTTTATGCAGTAAATAAAACAGGAAACTGGCTGAAAATTGTAAATATAAAATCAATACTTCAGCCTTATATAGAAAAAACAGTTGATATAACTGCCCCTGTTGATATCGAAATTATGGATGACAAATTGTTTGTGGCTGTTGCTACAGATATATCTGTATATGACATAGCGGATTCGCATAATCCTACGCTTATAAATACATATAGTTTGTCATCATTTGGATCAGGACCGGTGAAATCTATATATAATGTTTCTGGATTGATTGAAGTTGTTTTTGGTGAAAAATTACTTATCCTAAATAATAATGACTTTACACAGGTTGATTCTCTGAATTTAGCTAATGTAGCTCAATTTGCTGTCAATAATGGAGACAGGGTGTTTGTAAACGAAGGCGTAAAAGGAATTGAAATCTTCGATTCAAGCGTAACTAATCGTGAAAATTACGGGTTATTCAAACTAAGCGAAGCCGTTAAGGAAAATATTATTTTCGGCAATATGCTTCTATGCAGGCTAAATTCGGAAATTCAATTAAGAAAAGTTGATTTTGGCGAGAATGTTGTTCTTAGCGGTTTGCAGATTACTTCACCTACAGATGGTGATGAAGTTACAGAAGCAACAGAAATAAAAATTAAGGCTGAAGGAATAAACGATATAAATTCAGCTGTTGAATTTAGAATCAATGATAAGGTTGCTGATGTCGATTACAGCCTGCCGTTTGAATTCAAATTCGCATTGCCGGAATCTTCAGCTGGTACATATTATACAATATCCGCAAAAGCGGTTAATGTATCAGGAAATTCAATGGAAAGTTCAACTGTAACGATTCTCGCCGTTCCAGATACAGAAGCGCCTGTATTCACAATTACAGAACCTTCAAACGATTCATCGGTTGTCGAGGGTACAATTATACATATTAGGACAACAGATGTAACCGATAATGTCGGTGTTAAAGATGTTAAAGTATTTATCAATGGTACTCAGGTTAAAGTGTATAATCAACCTCCATTTACTGCTATAGATTATACATATGAAGTCCCGATCGTAGATGAAAATCCTGATGGGACAATAACAGTTTCTGTAGTCGCGGAAGATATTAACGGTAACGTATCTGCAAATCCAACACTTATTCTTAACAGGCAGGAAGATGTTACAGCGCCGATTATTACCATAACTTCACCACAACCTGCGTTCAGGAACAAACAAGGATCCACTTTGAATGTAACAGGTACAATATCCGGTGATAGAAACCTTGGCGCTCTTTCGTTAAAATTCAACGATATATCCCTGATGAACGGTTTGACAGGCCAGTATTATGATAATCAGGATTTCACTTCATATAAATTCAGCAGAATTGATTCTTCACTTAATTTTGATTGGGGTACAGGAGTACCTGATTCAAGAATTAGTGGTGATTACTGGTCGGTAAGATGGACAGGTAGGATACAGATAGATTATAACGAGACATATACATTCTATCTTGCCTCAGATGACGGTACAAGATTATACATTGATGGTGTACTTATAGTAAATAACTGGTATAATCAGGGAAGAACCGAACGAAACGGTACTGTCACACTATCCAGAGGATTACATGATATAGTTGTTGAATATTATGAATATAATTCAACAGCAAACATGACCTTCTACTGGAGCTCTCCGAGCATTGCGAAACAGATTGTGCCAACAGATCATCTATATGCATTTACATTGACAAAAGATCAGGATACACTTTATTCCTTCAGTGCGACTTATGCTATTCCTCTTGATACACCTGATGGACCGGCGGTAGTAAGCGCAATGGTAACAGATGCTGCGGGAAATTCAAGTACTGCTTCGGTTTCGGGAGTAGTAGAACTTGACGCAAAACCGCAGATACAATCTTTTTCTTGTTCAAATACTGTAATAGAAGGCGGCAAAATACATATGACCGCTACCGCTACCGATGATATTAGCGTATATTCAGTAAAATTTGTGGTTAATGGTGTTGTCGTTAAAGAAGACACATCATCACCTTATGACTGTGACTATACTGTACCAAATGGAACAGCTCCTTCAACATTAAGTGCTACTGCTTATGCGGTAGATTCCATTGGCCAGCAGGGTAACTCATGGCAACCTGCGGTACAGGTCACTGTAACTGAAGATACGCCTCCTACTGCGACTATAACAGTGCCGGCGGATAATTCTTTGACTGTAAAAGAAGGTAATTCATTTAGTATTACCGCCTCAGCAACCGATCCGGATTCAACAGGCGGTATAAAAAGATTGGAAATATACGTAAACAACGGAAGAATTAACTATTGGAATTATTCATCGCCATATCCATATACAGCAAGCAACTCTACTTCAACTACAGCGGGATGGCTACCTGACGCTAACCCGGCTTATTTGGAGGTTAAAGCCAAAGTTATTGATGCTTATGACGGAACATATACTTCAACGGTTACCCGTCAAGTAATGATTACAAGAGATCAGCCTCCGGTATTCTCAGCCGCAAAAGATGAAATCGTTGTTCCGGCAAACATTAAAGAACAAAACGATTTCTATATAGATTTGGTTGTCAGCACACCCAAAAACGATGACAGAGGTTTCAATTATGCCGATTTCTATATGAATTATTATGACGGCACACAGATGGTAACCGGTTATTATATCGGAAGAGATACTTCATTGAGCAGTGGGTATAATGCTCAATACTACAGAGTTACTGTCACAGCTCCAAGATATTACGATGGACATAATACTTTTGAAGTATATGCGAAGTTGAGAGATAATTACGGCGGTTCTGTCGATATAAATAGCCATACCGTCGAGTCTTATAAAGTAATCATGACTATACAAAAAGATGATCCGCCAGTGACTACATTAAATAGTCCGTCTATTGGGCAGAACATATTTGAAGGACAGGTATTCAGGTTCGATGGAAAAACGACTGATGACCGTGGTATGTCTAGAATGAATTTCTATATTGATAACCAGCTGAAAGGGACATCAACCAGTTATTACAGTTATACAGGAGGATACTATTATTATAGATCAGATATAACAATGCCAATATGGGCACCAAACTTCGCTGGTTCATATGATATAGTTACGTCTTTAAGCAGTTTGACCGCTTTAAGTATCGATCAGCTGAATGATTTAGCTACGGTAAACCTTACAATGTCGGCAAACGGTGATACAAAAGTAGTTAAAGCGAAGGTATTGCGCCAGGAAAACAATCTCCTAAGAATTACTAAACCGTTAAGTTATCTGTTAGACGGAACAACGCATTATATTAATGATTTAAGTTTACAGCTTAATGTTACCGATTCAAACGTTACAGGTTTTGAAGGCGTAATTACCGTTGATAATTCAACATATTCAATAACAGCTACATTTACAGGAAATCATCCTGCATTTACACGCAGGGTATTGGTTCATGCTGAGGGGATTGACAATTCTTCGCAGTCAGGTTTGTCAAGTTTGGTAACAGTAAATCTGTTGTATGATGGGCCTCCATCTATTAACTTTACCAGTTTACCTGAAAATAATAAGTTCCCGGCAGGTTCATATGCCAGAGTAACTATTAGCGCAAGCGATGAAGTTGGGTTGTCGAAAATCGAATATGTTATGCTCAAAGATCCGATGGATGAAAACGGCGACGGTGATTTGGAAGAAAAGATTATTACTGCTAATAATCTGAGTTCAGGTACAACATCTTATAGCAATACTGTCAATGTTCCGATACCATCTGATAAAATAGGTGAGACAATAGGTATACGTGTAAGAGCTATTGATACAAAGCAACCTGTCGCGAATAAAACGAATACAATTATTTATTATGTGCAGGTGCTATATGGTGCTACGCTTGTCAATAAAGTAAATTATTCGGGATCAAATGATAAACTTATTGATTCCAACAGAGAGTATATTATAGCAGGCAATAATTCTAACCTGAAAGTTATCAAATATGCAGGTTATGACGTAAAAACTCAGAACAATCATATAATTGTACCTGCCAACCCGGGTATAGGTTATATGGAAATCAAATTCGATCCGATACCAGGCGCATCACAGGTTAAACTTGTTGTTTACGATACGTATGCAAGCAACCACAATTTCGTGCTTGGTGAGATAGAGTTCCTTGAAGAAGTAAGTGATACACCGGCGCAGATGGTTTACTACAAAGCATCATATGAGCAGAGCGGGTATCCGTTGTCTGAAACTCTTGACGGTAACAAAACGGCGACTTCCGATAACGGTTGGGCAGTTTCAAATGGTTCAACAGCTGTTCTTCCGGCGACAGCAGTATACTATTTTAAAAATCCGATGAATTTAAGCAGAATAAGGATTTATCAGCCGTATTCAGATGGAACCCATACTTTTAAAGACTTTGAAATACAGGTTTCTACTGAACCATTTACATCTGTAAGTGTATTGTCCGGCGATAAAGACGGGTTCGGATTCGCACAGCCTCTTTATGAAAACAATTATCTGCCTGATCAGAATATGGATAACGCTATAAGCTATCCGAACGATTATTTCAATAACACGACAGCATTTGATCCGGCATACACAGATACATGGGTAAACGCGACATTTACAGCTACTCAGACTATAAATCTCGGTGGAAAAGTACCTCTTTATGGTAAAATATTTGCTCTTACTGGTGACGTTGAAGACTCTGATAAAAACAGTTTATCTGTAAAGTTCGATAATAATACCTTGTCATCAAAATGGAAAACATTCACTTCCGCAGGTTTAACCGATGGTGGTATTACTATGTCTGAATTGAGCGTGCCTGAATCATTAATGGGTACTCTTGAGGATGGCGTTGTGAATATCCAGTTTGTAAATCCGGGATCTATCGCCATAGATTATATTGAGACTGTAATCTATTGCGCGGGTGCAAGCCAGTTGCATGTGCCGGATAGTATGACTGTTAAATTCTATGATATGGATGGATTTGACAGAATACCGGCATCTGTTGTGGCTACTATAGCGAGTTCCGGCGGTAATTTTGCTGATGCGAAAATATTCAATGACAAAGTTTATGGCATAAACCGCACTAAAGGATTGGAAATATTCAATTTCTCAAACAACAATTACAGCAAAATCGGAGATTTGGGCACTACATTTAATGATGGCGGCGGATACAGCAATGTAATCGATACGGACATAAGTGGAAGAAAAGCTTATGTAAGATCTTACGATAAATTGTATTCGATAGATATTACCGATCCGATAACTCCATATATAATTAATGAAACTTCCGTAAGTACTGATACCGGAACACGCAAAAGATTAACTGTTTCCGAAACAAAGATTTATGTATCGTCAGGTTCCGGTGTTTATGTTTATGATAAAAATACATTAACTCAACAGACTACTTTGCTAAGCGGAAAAAGTATAGCCGATATCGTTGTTGATGATGGTTATATATATATTTCAACATATAGTAACGAGTTATACATATTGAGAGAATCCAATTATCAACAGGTAGGATTCTTTAATACTGCTCCAGCCGGTGCTTCTTCAAGCACGTTTATGGATGTTATCGGAAAATATGTGTTCCAGGTAGATAGCAATAATACCAATATTTATGTTTATGATGCCTCAAATAAATCAGATATAAGACATGTAATTACTATTCAGACACTTGGAACATCATCCAACGATATACCAAGACAGATCAAAGTAATTGGTAATTATTTGCTTGCTACACTTGAATATAACAATGTCGCAATAATGGCTCTTGATTTTGGTGAACTCTCTGCTCCGGATTTAACATTGAATGTACAGAATAACGCTGTTGAAGGTGATGTAATGAAACTTGAAGCAATACCTTCACAAACAGGAAATGTTACTGTGGAATTCCTTGTCGATGGCCAGCCAGCAGGTATAGCGTCAAAGAAACCTTATGTATTCTATAAAAAATCCGAACCTAATTCCGCGGGCGAAATGCATGAATATACTGCCAGGGCTATAAACTTATCTGGTGTGATAGGCGCTCTGTCCGAACCTGTTTCTATGGCTACAGTTGAAGATACGTCAGCTCCGGTTGTTAATGTTATATCACCTTCTGAGAGAGAAGATTATATTGAAGGATTAAACGTGAACCTTAGTTTCGACGCATCTGATAATATTTTGGTTGATAAAGTATATGTATCTGCCAATAATGTAGAGATTTATAGAAAAGAAACACCTCCGTTTAAAGGATTGCAGGTAACTTATCTTGTTCCATCAGGCGAAATCGAGCCACAGCAGATTGCTTTTGAGATAAAAGCTGTTGATATCAACGGTAAAGAAACTATTGTTATAAGGACAATAGACAGGTTGCAGGATACAATTAATCCGATAGTAAATCTGTTGTTGCCGAAATCTACCGATCAGCCTGTTGAAGGCGGTTCTATTATCATGATGGCATCGGGTACGGACAATATCGGGATTAAAGATTTCAGCTTCACAATACCAGGAATCACATTCTCCGATCAGTTCCTAAATATTGTACCTTCTATGGGGATGCTCTACGAACGGCCGGTATATAGAACTTCTAATGATGCTACACCAATAGAATTAAGCTTTACTTCCGGATTTACATTCCCGTTCTATGGGGTAACATACAACAAAGTGTATATTAATGAAAATGGTTATCTTACTTTCGGTGCAGGCGATGATGACGGAATGTCGGTTGGTAATTTCAAAGGGCCTCAGCCGAGAATAGCGGCATTGTTTGATGCTCAATGGTGGTATATGCGTTATACTGATTCAACAACATATGTTGTTACCTACAGGCAATACGCCGATAGACTGCTTATTTACTATAACCTATATGTGGGCGAATATAATCAGAACAATGGTGTGAACAACTATCAGATTACATTATACAAGAACGGCCTTATTCAGATTACTTACGGCGCCAACGGGCAAACTCCAGGGTTGGATTCCGTAAAAGGTATTGTTGGTATTACACCGGGTAGTTCAGCCGAATATCTATCTAATGTTGATTTGAACGCTTCGAATTATATTTTCACAAAAGCAAACAGCGCTGTTTATGATTATTTCAACGGTACAACAAGAATATTGAGAAATGTTCTATCAGATAAAACTCTGTTCTTTGTACCGGATAATAATTGGAACTATACAATAATCAAATATAATAAAAACGATCTTATCGCGACACCTAATGTTCTGGCGACCGGCATGTTGCAGAAAGATGTAACCGATGCTCAAATTCAGTGCGTTGCCGTAGATGTTAACGATAATAATTCCGCGCCATCATCGAGAACGGTAACAGTACGTCAGGATAATAACCCGACAGGTACGCTTACTGTTCCTCCGATGGTTGAACAGGGGACCGTATTGACTGTAAAAGCTATCGCATCTGATGATAACTCAGTATCTTCAGTTGATATAACTGTAAATTGCGGTACTTACACTGAAATGAAAACAGATAAACAGTATCCATACGAACTTAGCTTTAATGTTCCTAATGATCTAAAAGGACAATTGCTTACGGCATATGCCAGAGTTTATGATTCAGCCGGAAATTCAAATTTGACCGATACCGTAACTGTAGAGGTGGTAGGTGATCTTGCGCCAATATCCACTATACTTGAACCTGTTGAAGGATTTAAGGTAATTGAAGGAGATAAGATTAATATAAGGGCGTTCTCCTTTGACAGAAATGCTGTCGGCGAAATATTCCCGATAACTTCATTCAATGTCGATATAACCGTTTCTCAGAGTGGGGGAATACCTATACTCAGTCAGTATTCGGTAGTGTCAACTGCTACAGGCGGGTTATCCGGTGAATACTATGACAATATGGATTTTACAGCTTATAAATTCACAAGAGTCGATCCTGTGATGAATTTTGATTGGGGTTCAGGGTCACCTGACTCAAGGATTGCTTCCGATACCTTCACAATTCGATGGTCCGGAAAAATAAAGGTTGATTATAACGAAACTTATACTATCTATACTGCTTCAGACGACGGATCGAGGGTGTATGTTGATGGTATCTATGTTGTAAATAACTGGTATACGCAGGGAAGAACGGAAAGAAGCGGAACGATAAATCTTACACAAGGATTGCATGATATTATTGTTGAATATTATGCAAATACTGGTAGTGCTAATATGACCTTATATTGGAGTTCAGCAAGCGTAGCCAAACAGGTTATTCCGACTGATCACTTGTATCCTGTGTTCAGAATATCTGATTATTTGATACCATCTAATTTTGCAGGCGAAACAATAACGATTACCGCGAAATCTTATGATAGTGTAGGCAATACAAGCAATATCGTTACAGTCAACGGATCTGTTATTGACGATCAATTGCCTTTAGCGGTTGTCACAAATCCTCCTGCTCATACTGTAGTGGCTTCAGGTTCGAAACTTTATGCTGAGGCAGAAGCATCTGACGATCTTGGAGCTTTACAAGGTGTTCAGTTCTTCGTATATAAAAATGGTGTGAAAGTTACTGAATCAGGTTCTGTGATGGATACCACAGCGCCTTATACAGGTGAGGTAACAATACCAAATATTACTGGAGATGATGAACTGACTTTGGTTGCTGAAGCAAAAGACTCAATCGGCCAGATAGGTTATTCCGCTCCTGTGCCTCTTGATATCGCTATTGCGGCATCACTTGCTGGAACTCTCGCGATGCAGAATGCTCACGATGTCAAGGTTCTTGGAGATAAGGCATTTGTCGCTGACGATACAGCAGGTTTGAAAGTCGTCAATATATCTGATCCGGCAAACATGAGCGTAATTGCAAGCAATGCTGCCGCGAATATAAAGAGAATATGGGTTGTGCAGGATTTGATCTATGCTATCAGTACAACCAATTTATATATATTTAAGTTCGAGACCGATCAGTTGACACTTGTAGGCGATACCGGATCGATATTTACTGCGGCAAGAGATGTTGAAGTATCTGGTAAATATGCTTATGTAGCTGATAATGCAAGATTTGCCGTAATAGATATAACAACTTCAGAGTATCCATATGAAGTGCCAAATTCATCGTTGAGCCTTTCAAATGCGACTGGCATAACGATTTATGGAGATGTAGCGATAGTAACCAGATCGGCAGATGGAGTATCTACAATAAATATCTCCAACCCAAAAGCGCCGGTTCTTATGCATACTATGGATACACCTGGTACCGCGAAGAATGTGATTGTAAATGATAATGTTGCTTATGTAACTGATTACGGTATAGGATTGTTGTCCTATAGAATTGAAACCGGCAGTCAGACAATATTACGCGGTCTTGGCCTTGAGAGAAAGAAATCGAATCCGAGCAGATTGGATAAGACTGAAGATGTTGATGTTGTTGGTAAAGTCGCTTTTGTAGCGGATAATTCCAATGGATTGTCAATGGTAAGTATTGCTGATCCTGAGGCAATGTCTGAACTCGGGTATCTGAGTATCGGTGGAGTATCTGAGTCTTTGGATGTTGTCGGTAACTATTGTTATATTGCCACAGGTACAGGTGGCCTCAAGGTTTTACGCCTCGTAAGCGGTGTAAGCGAACCTCCGGTGATACAGAGCCTTACAGCTATGCCGAATACAGATGTAATGGAAGGCAAAATAATAAGGATCGTATCAAACGCTACAGATAATACCGGTGTTACTGTGGAATTTAACGTAAATGGCCAGACTGTGGGAGTTGATAATACTATCCCATTCCAGTTTGACTATAAAGTACCTACGGAAAGCGCGCCTGGAACAGTTGTATTGAACGTTACAGCGATAGACCTTGGCGGAAATATTGTATCTTCTCCTGAAAACGCGATAACAATTAATATTGTTGAAGATACTGAATTACCTGTACTTTCATTGAAAGTCCCAACTGCTCAACAGTCTCTTATTGAAGGTGTGCCTATTGCTATTGAAGTTGAAGGCGCTGATAATATCGGATTGAAAGATGTTAATGTAACCGTTAACGGTGTGGAAACAGTGTTCCACAAACCGCCGTATTTAATCAGTAATTACACGTTGCCGATGGGTAATCCGCCTGCAAATCTGACTATATCTGCTACTACAGTTGACTTGAATGGCAATGCGGGAGTATTGAATCCGATATCATTTAATGTTCAGGATGACGTATCTGCTCCTTCTGTAACTATTGCTTCACCTGCAAGCGGTACAAATGTAAACAGTGGTATTTCAACCATATCTATATCAGTTAATGTAGCTGACGCCGGTGTTGTTACAGGCGTGGATATATTGGCTGACGGTGAAGTGATATCTTCACTTTCTTCAGCTCCGTACACATATACATACGCGGTACCGGGAAATAAAGGGAAAACAATAGTTCTTACCGCAAAAGCTTATGATTTGAGCGGAAACGTAGGAACTTCGCCTGCTGTTAATCTGAATAATCTATTCTCAATCCGCGAAATAACAGATGAATCCGATATATATCGTACTTATACAACAACGAACACACCAACCGGTACATTTAGAGCCTATGATTTATATGTTCTGGGTGATAGAATTACCGATCAGAACAACAAACCGACAACTGTATCGCCAAGATGGGCATACCTTGCCGATTATGATTTGGGTCTTGGAATCATAGACTTGATTAACAGAAAAGGGTATCGTTGCCAGACAAATACTCAGTACGCATACAATGTCGATGTTCAGGGTAACTTCGCGTATGTTGCCAGAAAAGATAATGGTTTGGGAGCCTATTACCTTGGCGCGTTCATGAATACTCCTGACGATCAGAAAAACGATCAGCAATTGGTTCATTCCGGATCATACGATTTCGGTAGTTCAAGCTATGATGTCTATGATGTTCAGATCCGCGGGCCGTACGCTTATCTTGCTACTTATTATAAACAATTACAGGTATTGGATATTACAAATGTGGATTATACCAATCCGACATTGCCTAACGTTATGTACAGGTGGGTTGGTGAGAAATATTACGGTTCTCAGGGCAGTTCATATTATAGATCATTTGCGGTAGGGTTTATGAATAATTTGGCATTCTTATCCGGGTATGGTTATACAGAATGGTTGACAGTTGGTATCAGTGATCCGGAAACTATGAGAGGTACCACAAGTAATGCGCTCTCATATAATTGGTGGCAACAGACCGAATTGGCCGTTATGGATAAGAATCATGCATTTATGGGGGCTGAATACTGGATACATGTGGTGAATATATCAAACGCAACAGAAACACAGACGCCGACTTTACAAACATATGCTTCCTTATCCGGCCATTATTATTATATGGGCGGTATGCTGGCTATAGGCGATTGGGTATTTGCCTTAACCAACAGTACTTACCGCGGTCTTGACATATTGGATTTCTCAAACAGGACTAATTTGAATTATATGGGAACAATATCCGGAACAGGTGATTTCAGAGGAATAGATATTTACGGCAATAAGTTGTTTGTAAGCAATTATACAAATGGTATAAAAGTATATGAAATAAATGACTTCGATCCGACACCGGTTACTGGGGTGAAAATATCGAATTACGCTAATAACGATATAATACTTCTGAATTCTACAGCTAAGATATTGGTAGATGTACCTGGTAAAAAAGCTGCCACAGTAGAGTTCCTTATAAACGGTGTTCCATACAAAAAAGATTTTATACCGCCGTATGAATTATACTATCCTGCGAAAAATCAGGAGACATTTACATTACAGGCAAGAGCGATGGATTTGAGCGGCCATGTGGGATATTCGGATTTAATAACTCTGAATGTCGCGCCAGATACTATCGCACCTACAGTAGTGTCTGTGGAAGGTGATTCTCAGGGAACAGCAGGACAACAGCTGAATATTTCCATAAAAGTTACTGATAATATACAGGTAGACCATATAGTTATTACCGATAATCTGCAGAATACAATGATATTAAATGCTCCTGCGAATCCGGCTAATCCAAGAGAAGTAATATTTACTACTACTTATAATATTTCGCAAGATATAACTTTGTATATAACGCCTTATGATAAATCTGGTAACGTTGGCCAGGCGTTTGAGTATGCAATGACTTATGTTGATAATGTTGCGCCTATTGTTGAATCCATATCACCTGCTGATGGTTCATTCGTTCAGGCCGATACTGGAATGAACATTTCATTTACGGTATATGATATGGGTACAACACCATCGCTGAATCTTGAAGTTCTTGTGGATGGACAACAAATTTATTTTGACGATCAATATGAAAACAATAATAACCCTGCTACGCCTACAACGATAAATGTTGGCTATTTCATTCCGAGAGAAAAGTTGTCGCAATCTATCAATTTCACAATTATAGCTACCGACGATGAAGGCTTGGAAACACGAAAAGACTTCACGGTAAACGCGAAATTCAGATATTACGGTGAAGCCGGCAGATATTATAACAATACAGGCTATTATTACTTTGTTGAATTCTATAAAGGTTATATGTTCATAAGTTCCGATTATGGGTTCCAGGTAATAAATATTCAGAATAATCAAGTAGTTACATCATATAATACGGGCAATAGCGATGACGCTTATTGTTGTGCATTCGCTGACGACTATATGTATATTATGAACGGCACTTATTTAGAAGTAATTGATATTTCCGATCCAAAGATGCCTAAGCTGGTTAAAAAGTATGGTTTCAGTGGCCAAACAATGGTAAGAAACGGCGATATGTTATATTTGGGAACATATAATGGCCTTATGGCATTAGATATTTCCGACAGAAAAGACCCGAAAGTGAAATCTATGTTGCAGCTTAGCAAACAGCCATACGTGATGACTGTTGATAGCACCGGTAAATATCTGTACTTAGGCGATTATGATGATCTTACAGTGTATGATATAAACGATCCGTTTAAACCTGTTTATGTAAGATTGGTGAATACCGATAACGCAAACAATATTTACGGTATCACTGTGGAAGGTAACAAATTGTATCTATCCAAACAGTATTATGGATTGTTTATGTTCGATATAACAAATCCGGCGGATCCGCAAAGAATCGCGATGTGTCCGACAACTCTATACTCAAGAAATGTAAAGATCTACGGTAATTATGTATACTGGATAGAAGATCTTTATGGCACTATGACAATACTTGACAAGAATACATTAACAAAAATATTCAGTTTTACCGATTCCAATTACTTCTATGATTTAAATATATATGGCGATTATATATATATTTCAAGATCATGGGATGGTTATAAAATATATAATTTTGATATTGGAGGAGCTGTACCTGTTATCAATTCCGCTAATATTTCCAAGGTCGGAAATAACATTGAAGCGGTAGCCGATATTACAGATGACGATCAGCTATCGGTAGAATTGTGGAAAAATGGAAACATAATCTCAATATCACAGAAACCTCCGTATAATTTTGTGGTACCTATTAATCCTGATGAAATAGGAACAACGATGGATTTTCAGTTAAAAGCAAAAGATCTTGCTGGAAATAATGTTCAGTCAGATACAATATTTATCGATATTCCAGCGGATACTACTGCTCCGGTTGTAACCATAAATAGCCCGATAGCTGGATCTGATTTGCCTTCAGGAAATAAAGTCATGGTTAATACATCTATTGCTGACGATTCAAAAATCAGATCGGTTCAGTTACTTGTTGATAAAGGTAACTCTTTTGAAACGCTGGATGTAGTGTTAAATCCTTCCGATTCTCAAAATATAAATATGACACTCAATACTCCGGATAGTAGTATTTCTCAAATATCCGTAAAAGTTGTAGCTACAGACTGGATGGGTAATATAGGAGAATCTTCTGCAGTTACATATAGTGTTGTGGAAGATACCGAGACTCCATTTATATCAATTGATGAACCGGCGGATAATACTAATGTTAATGCTAATAACAGTGTAAAAGTAATTATTTCCGCAAACGATTCTTCAACTATGAGCGGAGATATAAATAAGATCTTGTTATATGCTAATGACGAATTTATTACTATGCTGAAAAGCAAGCCTTTTGAATATCACTATAAAGTTGATTCAAAGTTCGCTAATAAAACTATTGTATTAAAAGCAATAGCTGTTGATTCCAATGGATTGACTGCAGAAGATACAGTTTCTTTGAATGTTGGTGATAAAGTTATCGAAAAAATATTCGCTCCTTCTTATAACTCGAATTCTATAAACGTGGTTGATCTTAACAGCGGGAATATAGAGTTTGTTATAAGCGGTCTTTCATACCCGACCAGAGCCGATGCGTCGCTAGACGGCAGTAAAATTTATGTAGTATCCAATAATAACGGTGATTTCTATAGTATTGACCCTGTTTCTTATGCATCAAAACGCATAACATTGGCTAACGGCCAGTCAAAGATAAAAACAGTATTTTCACCTGTGGATAGATATGCTTATATGCTTACTTATAGCGGGTATGTCCATAAAATAGATACCTTAACCGATACGGAGGTAACCGGTGGATTCCAGTGCTCATACAGTTCGCCTACCGATATAGAAATATCACCGGATGGAAGATACCTGTTCATAGCTTGTTACAGTGACCTTGAGATCAGAGATCTGAGCACAGATACATCAACGGTAGTGGATGTATTGAATAACGAAAGAATTTATCGTCTCGCTGTATCTCCTGATGGCAAAAAGGTATATGCTACCACTTCATATGCAGAGAAAGTCATGATTCTGGAAGTGGAACCGAAAGTATTTACAGGTTATATTGGGTATTCTACCGATGTGGAAACTATTGCTTCGGCAAATACAGTTAATGGACCGGTAATATTTGTGGAAGACGATACCAATCAAATTAATTTGGTTTCTGCGAAAAATGATGCAGCTATGCCGAATAGAATCAGCGAATTAACATATATACAATCTATTACTATACCGAAAAATGATAACAGATATTTATTTGTGACTTCGGATAACGGATTAGGCGAGTTGTATATATTCGATACCGATACATTAAAATTAATAAAGAAATTATATTCGGTATATGGCTATGAAGGCGTCGCTTTTGTAAAGACACCATATGTATCTGAGACAACTGCACCTGTGGTTAATATTATATCACCTCAGGAAGATACATTCTTTGCCGGCTCGAAAATCAATATAAAAGCTGATATTACAACAAAATCCAGAATAGAAGATATTCATTTCTTCTTTGATGGAAAAGTAATAGGCTTATTACACGAACCACCGTATGAAATCAGCTATAATCTGCCGAATACTTCTGAGGCGCTTAATAACAAGATTATAAAAGTAGTCGTGTATGATAATTACGGTAACTCCGACATAGATACAATGGCGATAAATATCGTTCCTGATGATCAGGCTCCTACAGTATCATTTAAAGATATTAAAAACGGCGATAACGCCATTTATGAAAATATACTGAATGTTCAGATCAATGCCCAGGATAATGCGACCGTAAGCGCCGTGGAACTTTATAAGAATGGAACACTTGTAACAAGAGATGAAACATATCCTTATAACGGAATTTTCAGGGTTTATGAACAACCGGGAGAGACAATTGTTCTTAAAGCAAAAGCTATTGACACAAAAGGATTATGGGCTGAAACAAGTCCTATAACTCTGAATGTTGTTGAAGACAAATATTATATGCAGACTATTGTAAAAACAAGCTCAAGTGATAGAAACTTTATCATTTTCGATTCGAAAACAGGATTACCTGTTAAAACATATAGTACATCGGATTCTTATCTTGGTAGGTCTCTGGTTACCAAAAATGGCAGATATTTATATACTTCAAGAACAACATCAGATTACAGCAGTACTTATGGTACAGTGACTCTATATGTATATGACCTGTTAACAGGTGCCCAGATAAGAACTGTAGGCATTAGCGGATCTGGTCCTGGAGATTTCGCCTTTAACGGTGACGAAAGTTTATTGTTCTTTGCCACAGGCGGTAATAATGAAGTACGCGTTTATGAAACGCTCGGGCATACTGCGTTGAATTATATAATGAGTATTACCGATGCAACAAATATACAGAATATCCAACATCTTGTATTGTCTGCTGACAAGAAATATTTGCTGGGTAGCAACAGATCAAATTACCGAGTTACTGTATTGAGCGCGAAAACCGGTATTGTTGTCGGGTTCGTTGAATTAAGAAACATGAGCGGAACGCTCAGAACCCCATATGATATTACAACTATACTCGGAACACCTTATGCTTTTGTGACAACTGAAACGGATGAGGTATATGTTATCAATATAGAGAAACTTGCGGTCGAAAAAATAATCACAGGTTTCAACAGTTATTCAAGGTATATATGCTCAGGTTATACAAAGGACGGTGCGAGAGTATTTGTAACAAATAATAGTAATGGATATATCTATAAGGTAAATCCTTATAAATTTGAAATAGAAAATACTATGAAAGTATCTTATACACCTGTATATATTACTTTATCTGAAGACGGCAGGAAGCTTTATGTCATGGATGTCAGCAATGAGAAATTCTATGTTTATGATTCGCAGACTCTTGCTCAAGTATATATGAGTACGACTAATATAGATGTTACTTACGGCATAATGGGTAGCGGAAGGATATTTGATAACGTGGTTCCTACGGTTTCGATATCAGCTCCTGCTATAAATGATACCAAGGTAGAAGGTGCTTTGATACCGGTTACAGTTAATGTTCAGGATAACCTGAATGTCAAAAAAGTCGAATTGTATATGGGTGGAGAGGTTAAATCTGTTTCCGAGGTAAGCCCGTTCACCACTTACTTGAGAGTGCCTTTATATACAGGTCCGGATCAGGAAGTTTCCTTTACTGTAAAAGCGGTAGATTCAGCGAATAACTCAACATTATCTTCGCCTGTAACCGTTGTTGTCACTCAGGATACCATGACTCCTATAATCGCTATTTCGTCGCCGGAAGATAACTCAAGCTATCCTCTTAACAGTAATTTCACTATTATGACAGGTATAGAGGATGACGGGGGCATTGATCACGTTACATTTACTATAAATGGCAGGGAATATCCACCGGTTACATCAGAGCCATTTAATCTGCCGGTATTCTTTGAAGATGGAGTGCCGGGACAGACAGCAACCATAGAGGCGGAAGTAGTGGATATGGTCGGACATTCAAGTATGGATTCCGTTACAATCAATGTTACCGATCCGCAATATAGTATGCTGCTTGCGTGTATGCGAAATGAACGGCAAATCAGAAACGTGTCTGCAAATAGCGGAATACAGGATCTTGTAAATCAATCCGGCGGGACTGAATCAGGCGTATTTAATGATATAGCTATAACTAATGACGGTAAATACTTATTTGCGGTTCAGAGCTCGAATATAATAAAAGTATATTCATTGCCAAGTGGTCAATTTGTTAGAGAAATCGCTGATTCCACTTCGCTGGGTGATTTATGTAACATCATTATGGGTAAAGATGGAAAATATGCTTATGTGGCCTCTCTATATACTGGTTCTTATTCTTCAGGAAGATTAATCGTTCTTGACATTCCTGTATGTACCAATCCAAACAGCACAGGTAATCCTATCTGGCTTGCCTCAAACACTGTTGGTACGTTCCGTTCTTACAATTACAATTACGCAAGGCCGAATATGGCTATAAGTGAAGACGGGACAAGATTGTGGGTTGTTTCTCCTTCAAACAGGTATTATAATGGCGCTATAGGCTATACCAAGATATTCAATATATCCGGCGTTGCTGAGGGATCCCTGCCTACGCCAACGACATTGTATGATTCTTATTATGGAAGACATTATGATGTAGAAATATACAATGGTTATGTTTATTTATCGAATGCTAATTACTCAAATATAGATCGTAAAAATATATCTACCGGCGCGAGTATTGAAAGTGTGTCTTTAGGTTTTTATGCCAGCGGATTAGCTTCAACGACAATAGGTGATAAGAGAGTTCTTGCGGTATGTAATAGATCAACATATTCAATTTCAGTCAGGGAAATATTCGGGACAACAGCCGCGGAAACTTATCCATTAATAGCCACTGTTACCGTGCCGTATTTACCTATGGATGCAGATTTCTCAGCGGATGGCCAATATTTATTTGTTTATTATGCGGATTATCCGGGGTATAGCGTAATTACGACAAAAAATTGGTCGCATCAATTCTATACACGAAGTGAATATTTCAGAAGGTTTGCAGGAGTGAAATATGTCGATTCTGAGGCGCCTTCAATAGCTATGAATGTTACTCCTCTTAAAGAAACCTATAGTGTTGGTGAATTATTAACCATCCAACCTTCAGTTTCGGATGATAAGGGTATTGATTATATTGAGTTCTTCATAAATGGTAAAGTAATAGGAAATACAAAATCAAATCCATATACATTTAATTATTCAGCTGAAAAAATTGAAAATGAGACTATGCCATATACATTACAGGCACGAGCTATGGATTTGGCACACAATAATACATGGAGCAACTCAATAACATTTAATGTTGTTGATGATTTAGTAAAACCGCAAATATCAATTGCCTCTGCTTCAGATTTATCGGGTATCATTCCTGAAAAACCTGTATTGATTGTGGCAAACGCTACTGATGATAACCAGATATCCAGAGTAGTCTTCAGTATAAATGACGGTAAGACCCAGAAAGATGTTACTGTTGATAATTATCCTTACAATTTGGTTTATTATCTTGCTGATAACATCGATGATTCCAGTACCATAACTTTCTCAGCAATTGCCTATGACAAAGCAGGCAACGAAAGTGATATATCGAATATTCTATATGGTACTGTACATAAAGATACGGTATTTAAGACCGAAAGAGCTTATGTGATGACGAGTCAGAACAATTTATATGTAACCGAAGGGATTACAAAGGTTGTGAAGAAAATTTCCACATCAAGCGGTTGGAAAGTTTGTGTATCTCCGGCAGATTACGCTTTTGGATTATCCGGAAATGATAATGACGTGATAATAGCATTTGACAAGGCAACTAATAATATTGCGAAAGAAATAAAAGGAATTAGCGGAGCATATGACATGGTATTCGATAAAGCCAGACAATATGCCTATGTTTCCAGCGAAACAATGGATAAAATTTTCGTGATTTCATTAAAGTCTCTCGAGATAGTTCGGGAAATAACAAACAACGATACGGCGTCAAAAGGTATTTACAGGCCAAGATCGCTTGCAATATCTGAGGACGGTAATTATCTGTATGTTGTTAACAGGGAACCTTATGGCTCTTCAAATATCAGGGTTACCGTTCTTGATTTGAACGCGGTATTTGATCCGGCGACAGATCCTGTTGATGTAAAATACTATTCATTGTCGGATGGCTCTTATACAACCAATATCGTTCTTATGCCTTATTATAACCAGGGGTATATAGCTCTTGAAAACGGTAATATATATATGATCAATCTCGATACAACTGATGTTGAATTAAAATATACCAATATGGGAGCCAAGAGTCTTATCGGTGGTTTAACGTCACGGGGATTGAAATTGTTCTGCTTGAATGACACTATTAAAAAACTTTACATGATAGATCCATTAAATTCACAAATTACAGTAATGAACACTTATGCCAGCAATGATTATCTTGATTCTCTGGG
>CAYVGJ010000007.1:0-18395 GCA_964451165.1 uncultured bacterium | reverse complement strand
TATGCCGGTACTTCTGTAAATATTAATGTAGATATTGATGATCCAACAGATAATATAAAAGAGGTTCAGTTCCTGCTTAACGGAAGGGTTGATTCAATAGTTAAAAATGCTCCTTATACATCAATAATAATGATTGATAAAAACCAGTTACCCGGTACATCCACAATCGAAGCTCGCGCCATTGATTATGTGGGACATACATCAAGCGATTCAATAACAGTTAACGTCGTATATGGTGATCATGAAATATTCTATGTGGTCGATAGATTGGGTAAAATATCTCAGCTTGATCAGAACCTGAATTCAATAGGAGAGGTTTATACAGATTTTAGTATTCTGCCTAACGGTAATTCCACAGTAAGGGATGCCGGAATGTATCCTAATGGGAATAAATTTTATATGGCGATATTTGATACATGGAATTGGCGAGAAGGACTTGGAATTCTGAATCTTGATGATATGAATTATAACTTTGTATGGGGTGATGAATGGGAAGAGTCTGAAACATTGATGTTTACTGAATCTCGCGGAATTCCGTATGCCATGATTATACCTGTTAGAACAGACTCTGGCGCTTCAATATCGAATTTCAGGCTCGATAATGAGACATTCTTATGGGGATTAGATGTATATATGAATTATCCTCAAGGCGCTGTTATGACTAAGGACGGCAATACATTATATGCCACAGAACGGAACAATGAATTTTTGATAAAATGTACAAATGCCGATTTCTTAAATAATAATTATAATTACTATAATATAATTGATAACGATTATGAAACAACAGCTCTCGGTATACTTCCGGATGATAGCGCGTTATTCATCGGTGTTCGTCATTATCCGAGTAACTCGTTCCAGATTTTGAAATTTAATACATCGTCATTCGATTATAATAATCTCGATAGAAACGGTATTAACATGGAAGCTTCCGTATATAATATTGTTTGCGCGAATATTAACGGTAATGCCAAAGTTTTCGCGGCGATGCCGTCAATTAATAAAATCGCTGTTATTAATCCTGAGACCAAAGCGATCGAAACATCCTGGAATGTAATTACACCGGAAAAAATGAAGGTGGATGAGGACAAGGGTATAATGTATGTTATATCCAAAAATAATGGGAGTATAAGTATAGTTGATTTGGCGACAGGCAGCGTGATTGCACAAAATGTAATACCAGGAGCCATTGATATTATCAATTATATAAAATCCAATTTCCCGGATATTACTATACCTTCAATCGCAATGACGTATCCACAGAATGGCGATTCGTTTGCGGAAGGTCATTTACTGAGCCTTCAGTTCGAGGGTAATGATAACAGAGGCATTAAAGAATACCAGCTGTTTATAAATAACAGATATGTTACTTCATTACCAGCAAGTAATAACACTTTTGACTTGAGGTTACCTATGATTGATGAAGATTCAATATCTTATAAGATGGAAATGAGGGCAATTGACAGATCAGGAAACATGACATGCAGTACCCCTGTAACCATAACCATTGTAAATGATACTGAAGCGCCTGTTTTAACTATTCATTCACCTTCTCAAGACGATAAAGTGATGGGTGGAGGATATATTAATGTAAGTGCGAGCGCTACTGACAATTCAGGTACTGCAAACATGATTGCCGGATTTGAGATATATCTGGATAACGATCTTATTACTAATATACAGGCTGATTCTACTGGATCGTTTGCGACGAATATTCCTATACCTTCGGGAAAATATTCCGATCCTTTACAGCTGGGAGTCGTTGCGGTTGATTATGCTGGAAATAGCTCTGATAGAGCAATAGTCGCATTGAATCTTGTTCTTGATATGAATCCAACTGCTTATCATACGCAAAATACAAAATATCATTCAACAGTCGTTGGCGGCAAAATGTATGTCTCAATGTATAATATGTTACAGATATTCAATTTAAATTCATACCAGGGAAGTGAAATGTGTGAAATGGCTTTCCCTGAGTCCGAGATTAATGTGGATTATCCCGGATTTATGAAATATTTTGCGGTAGAAGGCAATTATATTTATGGAGTAACTTCAACTGAATATAATAATAATATACCATCAAGATTCCAGATCTATTCCGTAACAGAATCTATCGTAAGTGGTGGATTAAGAGGCGAATATTATAATAACTCTGATTTTTCAAATAGAGTATTTACAAGAATAGACCCGGTTCTCGATTATGATTATGATGTTGATTCTTCACCATTAAATGGTGTTCAAGGCGGAACATATTCTATCAGATGGACTGGAAAGATAAAGATCGATCAGGAAGATACCTATACATTCTATCTTGCTTCTGATGATGGAAGCAGAATGTGGATTGACGGCAAATTTATAATTGATAACTGGAGCATACATGGACGCGAAGAGCGAAGCGGCGAGATATATCTAACACCCGGGTTCCATGATATAGTTATCGAGTTTTATCAGAATGAAGGTGCGGCTAATTTCTCAGCTTATTGGAGTTCGCCATCAATTGATAAACAGGTACTTCCTGCAGATCACCTGTATTCAGTAACTGATAACATAACAAAGGTATTTGATCAGCAGATATCGGTATCAAGAGGTCTTGACACGGATATTGAGGGTAAAATTATTGTAAATGGAAGCAAAGCTTTCATATCCACCAATGACAGGATCATTGTATTTGATATAACTGTGCCGGAACATGCATATGAATTAGCTCCTATTATTGACACTGAAGGCTGTATAGCTATGGAGAGCAACGTATCTTATCTATTTACACTGTCACGTTTTGGTACATTAAAGGCTTATAATCTGATTGATAGAAGCCTTGCGGCAACCGTGGCTCTATATGCGCCAGTATATGATGAAGGAGAACGTATAAACGCTAACTACGGAGATATAGAATTGCTTGATGGTATGATTTACGCCACTGACAACGTCAATGGATTGGTATATGTGAATGTAGTCGATAATCCGTTCCAAATGGTTGTTGGCGGAACCATACAATTATCAAACATGTCAGGTAATCCTATCGCTATAGATGTTGATGGAAAAATGGCGATTGTATCTGATGGGAACAACGGTGTATTGGTTGATATATCTACATTAGGTTCAGAAATTGAATATCCTGTAGGGAATATGTTCTACGGCGGATGGATAAAAGAATGTTATATATATGGTAATAAGATAGTATTTCAATCATATGTATCATATGTTGTCACATTGAGATATTTCAATTTGGAACCGTTGAGCGTTCAATTGGATATGCCTGTTGAAGAAGAAGAGAATCATTATATGACAGGATCTTGTGTTGATATACCATATATATTAACCGGAACAAGCCCGACGGTGGAATTGCTGGTTGACGGCAAAGCTGTATCGGTAACGAATGATACCGGTAAATATTTCGCGAGATATCTATTGCCTATTACTACTGAACCGATGGAGATAGCTGTATCTGCTCGTTCAATTGACGTATGCGGAAATATAGCTGTAAGCGATCCGATAACAATATATGTTGATACGGATAGCGAAGCTCCATATTACGCGGAACTGATTTGCAATTCTACTGGAGATATTTATGCCGGCGATACAATATCATTTACCGCTAATGCTGAAGACAATATTTGGATCACAAGAGTGCAACTTATTGTTGAAGGGGAAAATGATACCGAGGATTATTCCGCTCCGTTTGAACTAAATTATCAGATACCGTTGTTTGGCAACAAAACACAGTATGTATTCAAGGCTGTAGCATTTGATATAAGCGGAAATATGACGGAATCCGATCCTGTAACAGTTGATGTTATTCCATTCTCAGGTATCGAAGTTGAACCTCAGGATGGATTGATTAATGGCGAAACGTCTCTGGAATTATACGGGACATTTGCTGATGGCAGAAAAGTTAATATCACTGATAAAGTTGACTGGTCAGATCGAAATAATCAAATAGCTATAGAATTTGATAACGACAACGAAGGCATATTTATCGGTGGTAAGATTTATCCTAACCGCAATTTTACAGGTAGCATTAACTTTACTGTAAACGCTGGAGATTTCTCGTCATCAGGTACAGTGGCAACAGATTATTCCGACAAAGGGATTTCAGATGAATCGCAACCTGATATGGGTTTAGATCCGGAAACAAATAATACGGATTACGGACAGATAACAGATTCTATAGAAAAATTCGTTGACAATACTGATATCCAAAACGGAGATGATGATTTGTACCGCGTTCTCAATTATGATTCTAATATGGGATATAGAGAATGTTCTCTGGAATCGGTTAATAATGGAATCGGTGTTTTCATGATGAATTACTCATATTGGGGTGATAATCGACTTGATTTCAAATATTATAATGAACAAGGTATTGTTGAAGTCAGCATCGAGAATTATATTGAAGAGATTCATCAGTCTCTGAGCTCAATGGACTCATTAACGGATAATGATGGCAACATTCATATGGTTTATACATACATGAATACCGGTTTACACTATGCGATACTCAATTCCGGCGATTATACACTTAATAATACTGAACTTATGGTTCCTTTCAATGGTGGCGGCGGTGATATACCTTCGTTAACCACAGGAGAAAATGTACTTACTGGTGACGGTTATGACGGTAGTGGCGATGGATATGACGGTGGAGTAATTAGAAGATTACCTTATTGTCCGAGAATAGAAAAAGATAACGAAGGCAATATATATATTGCATGGGTGGAGATAGAAGCTCAAGTAGGGGAAAATCTAATTGCGGTAAACAAGATTAAATTTATAAAACTCGATTCGGAAGGCAATACTGTTATTCCGGAAACGGAGATATATACATTTGATATCGATAGTATGGAACTGATGAATAGTTCTAATGGATTGCTTCCTGATCAGTTTATAAGAGCATTGAGCATGAAATGTGATCAATCCGGTAATGTACACTTTACATGGTTGTTGTCTTCAAAGAAATTTGATATTGATTATCTGACTATGTACTATAAGATGCTTGATCCTTCCGGCGTAACCCTTATTGATACTACCGTTCTATCCAGCACTAAAGCTGTTGCTAATGAAGGTGGCCAGCCGGAAGCTATGTTCACAACAAATAATGTATCATGGAAAGAATTCAGGCTTGTGCTCGACAGTGCATTTGATCCACAGAATAAATTGAATATCATGTATCATAAAGTTAATGATAATGGTTTATTATATTTAAGTATGATGAAGGTTAATCCGTCTGCGGTAGCCAATCCGGATGGTTCATCTGCTTCTTTATTAACTTTAGTTGAGGAAGACAAGATTATACCTGGACAAAAAGGGCAATTTACATTCGATGGAAGTCTGAAATCAACTTCCCAGGGTATATATGGTATTTATTCTGAACAATATGAACAGTATTCTGATGAGAGGAATATTTCCAATTTCTCATGGATTTCTGAGCAAATATTGTTCTCATATGGGGAACTCCGTTATAACGGGAACTATTATTACGAACCATATATCGATATTTATGATTCCAATATCTATATTGAAGCCGGTCCTTATACTTTTGAGTTGACTTATATAAATTACGGCAAATTCATGGTTGTATCAGGTGACGTATATACATCCGATACCGGTGATGGATATAGTGGATACGATGGAGAGGGAAGTGTTTTATATGAACACATCGATTCATTAATCATGACTCGCCAGACCTATGAGTATCAAACAAAATATACGGTTAAATTCTTTGCGAAATCGGATTCAGTACAATTGTCTCCGGCAAAATTGATGTCTGATGATATTTTCTATCCTATAATGGGTATTGATCTGGCAATTGATAACTCTGAATTTCCATTTGTAATATTTGATTCTGCTTCAAATGAGAATTCGTATAATAGAAAATATTATGGACAATTATGTGTGCATGCTCAATTCATTCTTGGAGAAGGATATGAGTCATATGGCGGCGGTGGTGGTGAACTTTCTTTGAAAGATGGTAATGGTGATGCGCAGATACCAACTGTTGCAGATAAGCCTGTTATTGATAATCCGGATTTTGAGTCGGGCAAAATCGATGGGTATAGAACTTATGGAAAAGTATCAGTAGTTAAAGAGAACAAAGGATTGTCATCACCGCAAGGAACTTTCATGGCATTGATAAAAGAGAATGCTAAAATCATTAAGGATAAATTAAGTATACCGGCAAACGTGAAAAAATTATATTTTGATATCAGTTATCTTGTAGAATCAGCGTTGCTTAGTAACGAAGATGAATTGCCTAAGGTAGTTGCCACAGTTACCGACAAGAACAATGAAGTCAAATCCTATATTCTTTCGGATTCTGCTGAAGAAACTGCCGGCGTATTTGTTTATCCTTACATAATGAAAAGCATAACAGAATTCAAAAGCGGCGATTCAGTTTTTGTCAAAATAGATTTTACCAATCCGAAAATGACAAAATTCAAATTCGATATGCTTATTGAAGGTTTGGTTGACGGAGAAAACGCTGTTGTTAATGGATTGCTGAATATAAATTACGGTGTTGTTCTTTACGATCGCAACAAACAGGTTTCAAAATATAATATTGAATTCACCAATAATTCAAAAATAACAATAGCAGGACCGTTGAAAATATCTTTGATAATGTCGGATAAGAATATAAAACCTCTTGATGCCGCCATGGATACTGAATTCGAAGTTATCGCTTTAAGTAAAACCGTAGCTATTCCGGTTGATGATTATGCCGGTACAGACAACCAAATCAGTTTATCTATTTTCTCTGATAGCGGAAAAACAGAATTAATGGTAGATAACTTTGTATATGATAATGATGTAGTTGCAGAAAAGTTTTTGCCTTACGTTAATCTGATTCCATGTGATAATCCAAATGTTTATAGATCCGGCTATAATGTTGGCGGTAATATTAATCTAAGTGTTGAAATGTATGATTTTAAAGGTATTGATTCAGTTGAGATATACGTTGACGGAACACTTGATTATAAAGTTACTGATAATATAAAACCATTTGGTTATACTTATAACATCAAGGAAAACAAAGTCGGAAAATTGGTTTGCATAAAAGCAAAAGCCATTGATGTCAACGGTAACGTTAAATGGTCTAAACCTGCATATTTTCAAGTGAAATAAAAATCCTTAATATAATTGAAAGAGGCGGTCGTTATTGGACCGCCTCTTTTTTTTATTTTAAAAAAAATAATTTTTTAGTTGTCTAAAACACTTTATTTATATATTATAGCTCATCGAAATTGTGGTGGGTGTAGCTCAGTCGGTTAGAGCGTCTGGTTGTGGCCCAGAAGGTCGACGGTTCAAATCCGTTCACTCACCCTCGAATCTCATCCGCTAATTTAAACTTTCCTATAAATAATTTATCCGAAAATTAAATTGAAATATTTTAACCTATAATATATTATAGATCTTTCTTATCACCGTGTGAGGTTAATATGATTTTGGACGATATCGTAGAGTATAAAAAACAAGAAGTGATTCTTCAAAAACAAAGTATTTCAGAATATATTCTTGATGAACAACTTGAGATATTTGAAAATAAAAAAACAGATCGTTTTTCACAAAGGGTTAAACGATTAAAAAATGAGAATATTAAAGTTATTGCCGAAATCAAAAAAGCTTCTCCTTCAAAAGGAATTATCAGGAAAGATTTCGATCCGCTAAAAATAGCTTCTGTTTACGCAAGCCTGAATGTAGATGCCATATCAGTTTTGACAGAAAAAAAATATTTTATGGGATCAATACAGTATCTTAAAGAAATATCATCACGGTATAATATACCATTATTGAGAAAAGATTTCATTATAGATATCTACCAGATAAAAGAAGCTATTTTAAACGGGGCAAGCGCGGTTTTGCTTATAGCGGCAATACTCGATAATAAAACAATAAAAAATTATATCGATTTTTGTACGCAAAAAGGAATTGATTATATACTTGAGGTACATAATGAAAAAGAATTAAGTAATGCGCTTGATTGCGGTGCCGAAATTATCGGTATAAATAATCGGAATTTAAAAACTTTCGAAGTAGATATAAAAACAACAGAACGTCTTATACGTAAAATCTCAGATGATAGAATTATTATTGCGGAAAGCGGAATTCAAACTCATAGTGATATTGCCTACATTAATGGTTTAAAAATTGATGCTGTCCTGATAGGCGAGGCATTAATGAAAAAAGATAATATAGCCGAAGAATTTGCGAAAATGTTCGGAAACTTGAGAAATTATGATACGCACTAAGATTTGCGGAATAACACAACTTGACGACGCACTTTGTGCAATAGATTGCGGCGCTTGCGCGCTCGGATTTAACTTTTATGAAAAAAGCCAAAGATATATTGAACCTAAAAAAGCTGAAAGTATAATCAAGAAAGTTCCGCCTTTTGTTTCCTTAGTAGGATTATTCGTAAACGAACAGACGGAAATTATAAAAAGAATTGTCTCACAAACCGGTGTGGATACGATTCAACTTCATGGCGATGAATCAACGGATATTTGTCAGGAACTGGAAAAACTAAAGATTATAAAAGCGTTCCGCATAAAAAGCGAAAGTGATCTGACGCAGTTAAAAAAATATAATGTAATGGCTTATCTGCTTGACAGTTATCATCCAAAATTGTATGGTGGAACAGGAATCCCGTTTGAATGGAATTTTCTTGACGGATTAAATATCTCAAAACCCATAATAATTGCCGGCGGACTAAAACCTGAAAATATAGATGTATTATTAAATGCGATTGTTCCATATGGGATAGATGTATGCAGTGGCGTTGAAATATCACCCGGCATAAAAGATCATAAATTGATGAAATTGTTGTTCGATAAAATAAATAATATACAAAATCAAAGGAAATAAGATAATGTGTCCAACAATACCCGATGAAAAAGGATATTTTGGCGAGTATGGTGGCAGGTTTATACCTGAAGTGCTGATTCATGCTTTGGATGAACTTGAAAAAACTTATGTAAACGCGAAAAACGATCCTGAATTCAAAAAACAACTCGAATACTATTTTAATCAGTATATCGGCCGTCCGACACCATTATATTTCGCTCCACGATTATCCCAGTTTTTAGGAGATGTCAAGGTATATTTAAAACGTGAAGATTTATGCCATACCGGCGCTCATAAAATAAATAATTCCATGGGGCAGATCCTTCTTGCTTTGCGGATGGGCAAAAAACGAATTATCGCCGAAACTGGGGCAGGCCAACATGGCGTGGCTACCGCGACAGTTTCGGCAATGTTTGGCCTTGAGTGTAATATATATATGGGAACCGAAGACATGCGGCGCCAGTCGTTAAATGTTTTTCGTATGGAATTACTTGGCGCTAAAGTGATTCCGATTGATTCAGGTTCGCGTACCCTCAAAGATGCTATAAACGAAGCTCTACGGGATTGGGTTACCAATGTGAACAATACTCATTATATTTTAGGAACAGTCACAGGCCCTCATCCGTTTCCAATGATTGTGCGGGATTTTCAGTCTGTTATCGGCAGGGAAGCTCGCCAGCAGATAATTCAGGCTGAAGGGAAGTTGCCTGATACAATTATCGCTTGTGTGGGCGGAGGAAGTAATGCCATGGGGCTTTTTAACGATTTTTTAGAGGATGAAAATGTTCGTATGATCGGTGTTGAAGCCGGTGGGTTGGGCATAGAGACAAAAAAACATGCCGCACGTTTTTTCGGTGGCAAAAAAGGAGTATTTCAAGGTGCACTCACTTATGTGCTCCAGAATGACGATGGACAGATATTGGAAACTCATTCCGTTTCTGCCGGGCTGGATTATTCCGCTGTTGGGCCCCAGCATTGTTACCTGAAAGACATAAATAGATGTGAATATGCTTATGTTACAGATGATCAGGCACTTGAGGCATTTAAACTTTTATGCCGGCTTGAAGGAATAATACCCGCACTTGAGAGCTCTCATGCTCTCGCTTATTTAATAAATAATCCGCCTCCAAAAGGGTCTGTTGTTATAGTCAACCTATCTGGTAGAGGAGATAAAGATGTTCAGGTGGTAAAAGAAGAACTTAACAGAAAGCAAAATTTATTATGAGCAGGATAGATAATCTTTTTATAAAGCTGAAAGAGAAAAGTAAAAAAGCGTTCATCTGTTATATTACTGCTGGTGATCCGAATATGGAATTTAGCGAAAAACTGATTTATGAACTTGATAACGCTGGTGTCGGCCTTTTGGAATTAGGTGTTCCATTTTCCGATCCGATGGCTGATGGGCCGGTGATTCAGGAGGCGTCTGAAAGGTCGCTTAAAAATCATACTAATCTGATCAAAATATTTGAAATGGTGAAAAATATTAGACAAAAATCAGAAATACCGTTGATATTGTTCACCTATCTTAACCCGGTATTTCAATATGGAATAGAAAATTTTGCCCGTGATTGCAAAAATAGCGGAGTTGATGGCGCTCTGATATTGGATTTACCTCCGGATGAGTCTGATCTGTATAGAAATGTTATGAACAAATATGGCATAGATACTATTTTTATAATCGCACCAACTACTGATCTGGAAAGAATGAAATATATAGCCGATTGTTCTTCCGGTTTTATATATTATGTTTCAAGAACCGGGGTAACCGGTGAAAAAAGTGACATCGATTCGGAACTCGAAGATAAACTTAAAAAAATTAAATTGTTAACTGATAAACCTGTAGCCATAGGTTTTGGTATCTCAAATCCACAGCAAGTTGAGGAAATCGCTCAATATGGAGACGGAGTTGTTGTTGGAAGTGCCATAGTAAGAAGAATTAAAGAGTATCATAAAGATTTTGATGGATATAAAAAAGTCGCTGATTTTGTACGGGAATTAGTTAAACCTTTAAAATAGCATCGGAGGATCTGCAAATGGTATACGCGGTTATAATGGCAGGCGGTAAAGGTGAACGATTCTGGCCTAAAAGCAGAATGAAAACACCGAAACAATTACTCGCTATTGTAAGCGATAATACAATGATGCAGGAGACGGTTTCCAGGCTTGATAATATATCACAGGACGAGAATATTCTCATAATAACAAATTCGATTCAGAGTGAGGAGATTAGAAAACAACTTCCTTCCGTTCCTCCTGAAAATATTATTTCCGAACCATGTGGTAGAAATACTGCTCCATGTATCGCTCTTGCCGCGGCATTTATGAAAAACGATGATGATGTAATGGTTGTTCTTCCCGCCGATCACATGATCAGAAATAAAAATATGTTTCAAAAAAATATTACAGATACTATAAATATGGCAAAAAAGACAAACGCATTGTTCACTATCGGAATAAACCCTTTGTTTCCCGCAACCGGATACGGATATATTCATTTCAAAGAACAAATTAAGTCGGATACGGAAACAGAAATGTGCGAGGTTGTGGAGTTTACCGAAAAACCGGATCTGAAAAAGGCGAAGGAATTTATTGAATCCGGGGAATATTATTGGAACAGCGGTATTTTTATCTGGAGAAAATCTGTTTTTGTTGATTCGCTTAAAAAATTTATGCCGGATCTCTATGAAGGCTATAAAAAGATATTAAGCTCAATTAAAAACGGAAATTATGAAGAAAAAATACAGGAAATATACCCTCAATTGCCTAATATCTCCATTGATTACGGTATAATGGAAAAAGCCGATAACGTACTAGTGGCTAAAAGCCTCTTTGACTGGGATGATGTGGGGAGCTGGGATGCCGTAGGCAAATATTTTGAGCCGGACGATAATCAAAATGTGGCTAAAGGAAAATTTGTGGAGGTTGATTCCAAAAACTGCATCGTGTTCTCGGATAATAAACTTGTTGCTACAGTGGGTGTCCAGAATCTAATTATTGTTGTAACAGATGATGCTGTATTGGTTTGCGATAAAACACGTTCACAGGATGTAAAGGAAATCGTAAAAAAATTAGGCTCGAAACCTGAAAATCAAATATATCTGAGTTGAGTATGAGTAAATATTTGGGAATAGATTTTGGTATGCGCAGAATAGGAATCGCTATAAGCGATTCTACGGCTACCGTTTCAAGACTATTTGAGGTAATAGATTTACAGAAAGAGAAAAAAATATTTAACAAACTCGCCTCTGTTGTTAAAGATAATGGAATTATTGAAGTAATAATCGGTTTACCTAAAAATATGGATGGATCACTTGGCCCGCAAGCTGAAAAAACAATCGAGTTTTCAAAAGAACTTGAAAAAAATATTGAAGTACCTGTAAAACTCTGGGATGAAAGATTAACTACTGTTGCGGCGCAAAGGGTATTAATAGATGCTGATGTTTCCAGAAAAAAACGCAAACAGGTTATCGATGGATTAGCCGCTCAACTTATTTTACAAGGGTATTTAGATTGGAAAAAGAATCAAAAATAAAAATTCCTGAACTTGTTGTTCCTGCCGGTACTATGGAAAAACTAAAGATAGCTGTTGATTATGGAGCGGATGCTGTGTATTTAAGCGAAAAACGGTTTGGTTTACGTCATTATGCTGGAAATTTTGATTTAAACGGTCTTGAGAAAGCTGTTGATTATGTAAAGAGAAACGGGAAAAAATTATATCTTGCGGTAAATGTTTTTTGTAGAAATTCTCACATAAAAGAATTAAAAAATTTATTTCGTGACATATCTTCACTCGGAATAAATGCTCTTATTATTTCCGATCCAGGTGCGGTGAAAATTGCTCGAGAACAAGTTCCCCATATTCCTATTCATCTGAGCACACAATCGAATACTACCAATCTGGAATCGGTTAAGTTTTGGGCTGATAACGGAATTAAACGCGTTGTACTTGCCAGAGAACTATCCAGCGATGAAATACATGAAATAACAGCCGATTCAGGAATAGAAGTGGAAATATTTGTTCATGGCGCTCTTTGTATTTCATATTCCGGAAGATGCTATCTTAGCGCATACCTTGAACAACGGGAGTCGAATCTGGGTATGTGTTCACAACCATGCCGTAGACAATACTATCTGATGGAAAAAGAGTCGGACAAATATATTCCAATTGAACTGGAACCGGATGCGACCTATTTATTTAATCCAAAAGATTTATGTCTCATTGATTATTTGCCGCGGATAGTAGAAATGGGAGTTGATGCGGTAAAGGTTGAAGGAAGAATGAAAACAGCTTATTATGTTGCCTGTGTTACAAGAATATACAGAGAAGCGCTTGATCTTTTAAAATCGGATAATGAAAAATATAACGAATATTTGCCGTTATGGAGAAAAGAACTTGAGAAAATCAGCAACAGAGACTATACCTGCGGATTTTTTGCGGGGACATTACCGGAAAATATTGTAAAAAAAGAAGGAAAATATATACAAAATTATAAATTTCTGGGTATAATCGATAAAAATGAAGGTTGCGAATTTATCATAGATCCAAAAAGCACTATTCAGACAAACGATGATATAGAAGTTATCGGTCCGTTTCGAAAAAATGATCGTAATGTAAAAATTCTGGAAATCTTGCGCGATGGTATGAAAGTCGATTGTGCTCATCCGAACCAGATTGTCATGGTGCGAACCGATTCTACAGTTAAAGCAGGTGAAATACTGCGAAAACCCATTAAATAAGGGGAATAATTATATGATCCAGATCTCTACACATCCCAACGGATTGAGGTTGATTACATATCATATGCCTCATATGAATTCTGCGTCCATAGGAATATGGGTTGGTGCGGGAGGACGAAATGAGACTAATGAATTGAGCGGTATGTCGCATTTTATCGAACATCTTGTATTTAAAGGCACAAAAAAAAGAGAAGGCAACGAAATATCACAGGCTATCGAAGGGCTTGGCGGTGTTTTAAACGCTTTTACCGGTGAGGAATATACGTGCTATTATTCAAAAGTCCTGTCTGAATATTTTTCGGTAACCTTTGATGTGTTGTGGGATATGGTAATAAATACATATTTTGTCAACGACAATATAGAAAAAGAAAAACTTGTTGTTAAAGAAGAAATTAACATGTATTACGATCTTCCCGCTCAATATGTCCATGATTTGCTCAATGAGATCCTCTGGCCGAATCAGCCTCTTGGAAAAATGCTTATAGGAACAGTGGAGACGATTGACGGATTGACTAATGACAAAATTCTGGGTTATAAAAATGAATATTATAAATTAAATAATATTGTGGTTGCCGTTGCGGGCAAAAATACGCATGATGAGGTCAAAGATATTGTTTTTAAATATATGGATGAGTATTCATCTCAATCAAAACCGCCTGTTGCTTCCGCTGTTATTGAGAATCAACAAAAACCATTTTGTCTTGTAAGCAAAAAGGATACGGAACAAGTCCATCTCGCTATCGGCGTGAGAGCGTTTCATCGCGAGCACGAGGATAAATATGCACTGAAAGTCCTGAATACAATTTTTGGCGAGAATATGAGCTCAAGATTGTTTCAGGTTATCCGAGAGAAACACGGGTTGGCGTATTCTATTCATTCTTCGATAGATAGGTTCAAAGATACCGGTTCGCTCACTATATCTGCAGGAACAGAAGAGCAAAAGCTGAATAAAATGCTGGAACTCATCATTCAGGAAATGGATAATTTAAAAAAGGATCCGGTAACTCTGGATGAACTTGACAGGGCAAAAAAATATTTGGTGGGCCAGTTGTCATTAGGGCTGGAAAAAACCATGAATATTATGATGTGGCTTGGAGAAAGCATATTATGTGAAAATAAAGTAACCGATATAGATGAGATTCTAAATCGGATCAGACAGGTTACTATTGACGATATACAAAGAATAAGCAATGTATTGTTTCAAAATAACAGGCTGAACCTTGCGATTATAGGGCCTGTAAAAAATTCTCAGCCTGTAGAAAATATTTTTTCATTCAAATAAATAGGAAAGAAAATAATATGAAAATTGCACCGTCGATTTTATCAGGAGATTTCGCCTATTTTGGAGATGCAGTGAAACAAGCACAAGATGGCGGGGCCGACTATATACATGTTGATGTCATGGACGGTCATTTTGTGCCTAATATCACAATAGGCCCGCAAACAGTCTCAGCTATAAAAAAGTATACCTCTTTGCCTCTTGACGTCCATTTGATGATCGATAATCCCGATTCGTTTGCCGAACAGTTTATTAAAGCCGGAGCCGATATATTGACAATTCATGTCGAAGCGCCAATACATCTGCATCGCTCAATACAAAATATAAAAAAACATGGTATATTATGCGGAGTTTCATTAAATCCGGCTACACCGCTTGATTATCTGGAATATATTATTCCTGATATAGATCTCATTTTAATAATGACAGTAAACCCTGGTTTCGGAGGGCAGAAATTTATTCCTCAAATGATAAAGAAAATTGAGATTACAAAGAATCTGATTCAAAAATCAGGACAAAACATACTTCTTGAAGTAGATGGAGGAGTCACATGCGATAATATCGCCAGGATAGCTCAAGCCGGAGCCGATATTTGTGTAGCAGGTTCTTCTGTATATGCTACTTTGGATGTAAAAAAAGCTATTTCCGATTTAAAAAAACATTCTATATTTTCTTGATTTATCCCGATAATAAATTTAGATGGAAAATTTTTGTAATTTTTGTTGCGGATAAAATGTTTTATAATTAGTACCAGTCTATTACTTTGTTTTAAAAATATAACATTATTTGATAAATCGATGATTATAGTTTATAATAAATATATAAGAAATTTGAGATAAATGTAAAATTTATAAACAGTAGATAAGGTTAAGTATTAATTAATCTTAAGGTAAATTATTATATCTTGTAGATAAAAATTTTTTTTAATAAACATAAAAACTCCATCAAAGGGGGCAAAAATGAGAAATCAGTTAAAAGATTCCAAATGGGAACCTCTAATGTGGTTCTATTCCACACGCAACAAGTTATGGCAGAAGATCCTGATCTTGTTTCTCGTGGAAACATTTATCATCGGCCAGACTCATTTTTCTTGGGCGCAACAGAACCAGGATAATAATCAGAATTTACCGGAAGAAGTTAATTTGCCTGAAAGTTCTGATCTGATAAATAATCCGCAAGTAAACGAAACTCCTTATTTACCCACCATAAATTCCCCGCTTAATATAGGTGCGGAAACACCTTTCTTCGATACTGCTAATGATATACCCGGCGGCGGCCGTGTGGATATTGGAGACGGTACTAATCAACAAACAACAACTCAATATGGGTTGGAAGAAGTTATTTCCCTTTCAGATGCCCTTAGAATTACTCTTAAGGATAGAACAAATTTGCCTCTTTATAAACTTAATTTTGTTTTAGATAATACCAACACAACTTTAAATACCGGTTTTGAGGATTTGTATAATTACGCAAAACCAGGTGGCGGATATATAATACAGGAAAGTATTGTGTCTTTCAGAACAGAAGGTGGAGATTTAAAAATACGATACAGTTACTATAAAGACGAAGATGGCATTGAGGACGAGAAATCTCAATCTATTGTGGCGATAGAAGATTACCAGGTTGGCGTGCAGTATACGGTCGAATTCCAAATAACTCTTAATTCTATTCAGGTTTATGTATATAAAACATCCGATGGCAAAAGCGAAACGCCGAATTTCACTACCGCTGAAGGTTCTTTGCAAAAACCTATTTTTTATGGCGTAACTAATAATAATCAACCTGGAAATGTCAGCCTTGAAATATTTAAACAGGTTAAAACAGGTTATCAACCTGTAGATTTAAATGGTGATGGGAAAAATGATGCGTATTATGATCCTGTAAATAATGTATGGGGTATCGATGTTGATGGAAACGGAATTCCGGATGGACAAGGTTTTGATACCAATAACGACGGAAAACCGGACCAATTCAAATATGATGCCAATGGAGATGGTGTTGCTGATGGTTCGCCGCAAACATTTGCAATAAATGCAAATGGAACATTTAATGTTACTCTCCCCAAAAGGGACCGCACTATTATTGATCCTGATACCGGTGAAATCAGGTTTTATGACAATGAAGGAAATCTTATCGGGTCAACAAATTACGAGGGTACTATTACTACTGTACAAAACCTTCCCGATGGAGGTAGAAGAATCACTACAACTGAAGGGAATAAAAGAACAATTCAGGTATATGATGCGAACGATCGGTTGTTGACTCAAACTATTCAAGACAAGGTCGGCGGAATATTTGTTGAACCTGGTGATAGAACAGGGTTTTTATACGAAACGGATTCTTCAAATAATTTAATTCGAACTGAATATAAAGATCCAAACGGAAATGGACAAAAAGATGCGAGTGAAGAAAATATAAGTATTGCTGTGTTTAACAGTAATGGAGCGCTTCTATCTTTAACCCGCTATGACGCTCCTCGTGAAGGAGATACAACTATCCAGAGGTTTACTAACAGCAAATTATCGTATGTAGAAATACAGGAATCGGCTGAAAAAGGATCGGGTTGGGTCAAGCAATATTATGACTCAAATGAAGTTATGACATCACAAACATCTTATAACGGATTAACCCATGATCAGGTCATTCAGAAATATGGAAGTTTATCTGGATTCTTTGAGTATGGGCTTATTACTGAGCAGACTACCATTGATGGAGATACTTCTGCGCAAGAAATAAGCTATTATTCCTATAAAACTGATCCTGATCATATAAGTTTGGGATGGAAACTCAGAACCGAACGAAAAGATGATCCCAATGTAGGTCAGATAAAGAGCAAGGGTATTCTTGATGGAAGCAAGAATATGCTCAATTTGACAATGTTTGATGAGAATAATCAAATTAACACTATTATCGAATTTAACACCCCTCTGACAGGTTATATGACATATCATATAATGAAACAGGGTGGTGGTGAAACTCTACAGATTTATAACGATTTGAATAAACTGATTGTCCAGCAGGAAATTGATTCTGCAGATGAAGTACAAAAAAGTGTTGTTTTTCAGTATGTGTATGAAAATGAAAAGAATATCCGAAAAGGGATTTTAGATACCGATAAAGATAAACAGATAGATCCGAACGAAAATTTATATGAGAATATCGCTGAACTTGATAACTACGGCGATATAGTCAATATTACTGATTTTGCTGATGATGGATCTACTCCTACTTCTGTAACTGAAATAAATAAACCAAGTTATGGTTGGACAACATATCGTCAGTTAAATAATCCTCCTAATAAAGCTACAATTCAGGTTATTGATTTTGATCAAAAATTAAGAAATCAGAAAACATTAAGTTCACCATGGGCTAATTATAATAATTCGGGAGAAGTTGAAAGCAGTATTGTTTATGAATATGATACCAATCATAGGTATGGTTATGTAGATAACAGCAAAAATGGTGCGAAAGAGCCTGAAGAATCGTTATTAGATACGGTTGCTTTTATGGATAATGAGGGCAACATAGTGAGCATAACGTC
>CAYVGJ010000006.1:105920-144511 GCA_964451165.1 uncultured bacterium | reverse complement strand
AAGCTGACTAATAATTGTGGGCGAGCGTAGCTCAGGGGTAGAGCGCAACCTTGCCAAGGTTGATGTCGTGGGTTCAAATCCCATCGCTCGCTCCAGTTTTTTGTTTGCATCCAATTTGCTCCAAATATAATACCATGGGGAGGTAGGATTGACTAATGTAAAAATTGATGAACAAGGGCATTGTAAAGTTAAACTTCAAATCGAAATTCCCTCCGAAGAAATACAGAAAGAAATCGAAGATATATATAGAGAATTGTCAAAGAGCGCTAAAGTACCTGGTTTTAGATCGGGTAAAGTTCCACGAAAAATCCTTGAAGCACGTTATAAAGACTATGTTTTTGAGGAGACTCAGAAAAAGGTTATTTCAAAAGGATATCAGGATGCGATAAAGCAGAAGAATTTAAATCCTGTCAATATTCCAAAAATTGATAATGTCACATATGATGAGGATAAACCTCTTTCGTTTTCCGCAGAGGTAGAAATTGCTCCGGAAGTAGGAGTAAAAAATTATACCGGAATCAAGTTGAAAGTTAATAAAATAAAGATCGAGGATATTGAGGTAGAAGATTATCTGGAAAAGTTAAGAGAAAGTCATGCTACTTTGGAAAATGTGGAAGACCGTCCCCTTGTGAAAGGTGATTACGCTATCATTGATTATTCTATAGTATCCGATGAAGGCGATAAGGTTGAAGAAGGAAAATCAAAATTGATGCTGTTGCAACCTGAGGGAGTATTTATAGCTGATATTATTAATGATATGGAGGGGATGAATATCGGAGAAATAAAAAATGTGTCGACAATTCTCCCTGATAATTATTATAAGAAAGAATTTTCCGGGCATAAAGTTAGTATTGAAATTGGGCTGAAAGAGATAAAAGAGAAGATGTTGCCTGAATTGAACGATGAGTTCGCTAAAAGTCTTGGAAAATTTGAAACTGTTGGCGAATTGAAAGAACAAATAATAAAAGTCATTACAGAACAAAAGAAGTCAGATCAAAAGAAAGAAGGAAAAGCTCAAATTGGCGATTATCTTTTGGATCAATATGAATTTGAACTTCCACAGTCTGTTATGGATCTTGAAAAAAGAAGTGTTTTAAGGGAACGACAGATTACATTAAAAGAAGGCGATAAAATTCCTGCTGAAGTAATAGCTGAAGCAAAAAATAGAGTGAAATTATCGTATATCCTTGCGGAAGTGGCTGAAAAAGAAAACATAAAAGTTGAGAGTAAAGAAATTGAAAGTACTGTGAGACATACTGCGTATTCGCTCAACGTAAGTTATGAAAAGTTAAGAGATCATTTGGTTGAAACAGGCGGGATTTATGGCGTTCAGGAAAGAATATTGCAGGAAAAGGTACTTGATTATCTGTTTGATAATTCCAAAGTAGTTGAAAAATAAAAATTAACCATACAGGAGTTTAAGATGGTACGATCAGCTATACCGTTTCCAACAGTTATTGAACAAACAGGAAGAAATTTCAGCCAGTATGATCTATATTCACGCCTACTGAAAGATAGGATCATATTTATAGGCGATGCAATAACCGATGATATGGCAAATATTGTTGTTGCGGAATTATTGTTCTTGCAAATGGATGATCCGTCAAAAGATATTAATATTTATGTCAATTCACCGGGAGGTTCGGTAACAGCAGGCCTTGCCATATACGATACAATGCAGTTTTTAAAATGTGATGTTAACACATATTGCATAGGTCAGGCGGCAAGTATGGGAGCTGTTTTGCTAACCGCAGGAGCCAAAGGGAAACGTTACGGTCTTCCGCATGCAAGGATAATGATTCATCAGCCTTGGGGTGGAGCTAAAGGTACAGCAACAGACATCAGTATTCAGGCAAAAGAAATTTTACGTCTTAAAGACGAGATTAATAAAATATTGGCGTATCATACAGGAAAAAAAATAGAAGACATTGTAAATGATACGGAAAGAGATTTTTATATGTCTTCCGAAGAAGCATGTAAATATGGCTTGATCGATGAAGTAATAGAATTTGCTGGAAACAAATTGAATAATAATAAAAAAGAATAGGTTTTTTGATGAATAAACGCAATGGAAACGCGATACTACATAGATGTTCTTTCTGCAATAAGGCACAGAACGAAGTAAGAAAGCTCATAGCGGGACCCGGGGTATTCATTTGCGATGAATGCGTGAGTTTATGCAAAAATATTATAGAAAAAGAGATTCAGGAAACATCCCGTAAGCGAATCTCAAATATGAAAATTCCTAAACCTGCTGAAATAAAAGAAAAACTTGATGAGTATGTCGTAGGGCAGGAGCGGGCAAAAAAAGCTATATCTGTAGCTGTTCATAATCATTATAAACGGATAACTGGGAATGTCGATACTAATGATGTTGAGATAGAAAAAAGTAATATTCTTCTCATCGGTCCGACAGGGTCGGGTAAAACTCTTCTTGCAAGGACACTTGCGAGAATACTGGATGTCCCTTTCTGTATCGCGGACGCGACTACTCTTACTGAAGCAGGTTATGTTGGTGAAGATGTTGAAAACATACTTCTTCGGCTTCTTCAGGTAGCTGATTTTGATGTAAAGCGTGCTGAAATGGGGATTGTGTATATTGATGAGATAGATAAAATCGCGCGAAGTTCGGAAAATGTTTCAATAACCAGAGATGTATCCGGAGAAGGAGTTCAGCAGGCTCTATTAAAAATACTTGAAGGGACGCTGGCAAATGTGCCTCCTCAAGGTGGAAGGAAACATCCCCATCAGGAATATATACAGGTAAATACTGAAAATATTTTATTTATATGTGGTGGTGCTTATGTTGAGTTGGATAAGATAATTCACCAGAGAATAGGGAACAAGGTTATAGGTTTTGGTGCCGATATTGAAAGTTCTAAAAAGCAAAACGAGGATATTATATCATTAGTAGAACCAAATGATTTACTCAAATTCGGAATGATACCGGAATTTGTCGGAAGATTGCCTGTGATATCTACTTTATCAGGATTAAATGAACAAGACCTGGTAAAAATTCTTACCGAACCGAAAAATGCTCTAATAAAGCAATACAAAAGGTTATTTGAATTAGAGAATGTAAAACTTGATTTTACTGATGATTCAATAACGGAACTGGCCAAAATGGCTATGGCGAAAAAGACTGGAGCAAGAGCGTTACGCACAATTATGGAAAATATCATGATGGATATCATGTATGAAATACCCTCCATGAAAGATGTTGATTACGTCCAGGTTAATAAATCGGTTGTACAAGGGTTAACCGGTCCAATCACTAAAAAAACAAGTTCAAAGAAAAGAATTGCATAAAAATCATTGAAGTATAAGCGGATTTTGGATAATATTATTGATCTTTTAAGAAATTAGTGTGTTTTCAGGTAACATATTTATGAAAAAAAACCAATTTAAATAATACCTTTATGGAAAGGAGTTACCAATGAAAAAATTATACCTTATGACCCCTGGTCCAACAACTGTTCCTCCTGATGTATTGCTTGATATGGCGCATCCGATATTTCATCATCGTACTCCTAGATTTAAAAAATTATTTGGAGAAGTAAATGAGTTATTAAAACAGGTTTTGCGTACACAGAATCCTGTTGTAACTTTTGCATCGTCGGGTACTGGAGCTATGGAAGCCGCTATGGTGAATACTCTTTCACCCGGCGATAAGGTTCTTGCTATAAACGGTGGTAAATTTGGCGAACGTTATCTCGATATAAGCAAAGCTTACGGATACAATGTAATTGATTTGCAGGTAACATGGGGCGAAGCGGTAGATGCAGCGAAAGTGGAGCAAATATTAAAGGAAAATCCTGATATAAAAGCTGTTTGTTCGACTTTATGCGAAACATCAACAGGTGTTGTAAACGATATAAAAGCTCTCGGCGCTGTTGTAGAAAAAACTGACGCGATCCTAATAACTGACGCTATAAGCGGACTTGCCGCGGATGATTTGCGCACTGATGAATGGGGCGTAGATATGGTTATCGGCGGTTCACAAAAAGGATTAATGCTCCCTCCGGGTTTAGCATTTCTAAGCGTTTCTAAAAAAGCAGAAAAAATGATTGAATCCGCAAAAACACCGAAATTTTACTTCAACCTTAAAAAAGCGCTAAAAACTCTTACGGAAAGCGATACTCCATGGACACCGGCAGTAAGTTTGATTGTCGGACTAAAAAGTTCATTATCGATGATTGTTGAAGAAGGTATGGATAATGTCATCGCAAGACATGCCAGATTGGCAAATGCTACTCGGCTTGGTCTAAAGGCTCTCGGTTTAAAGTTATACGCTCCGACATGTTCCGCAAATACTCTTACTGCTGTAAAAGTACCTGAAGGAATTGATGGATCTTTGTTTGTTAAAAAAGTGCGTGATGATAAAGGTGTTACTATTGCCGGCGGACAAGGTGACGCAAAAGGAAAAATATTCAGAGTATCCCATCTCGGGTATACGGATCATTTTGATGTATTAATAGCTATATCTGCTACTGAAATGGTATTAAATGAGCTGGGATATAAATTTGAGCTTGGTGCTGGGGTGAAAGCTGTTCAACAGGCTATAGTGTAATAATAGGAGACATCAATCATGATGAAAATATTGATAAGCGATCAGTTGTCAAATAAATGCCTTGATATCCTTGAAAGGGAAAAAATTTTCGAGGTTATAAATAAACCTGGTATTCCCGTACCGGAATTATGCGAAATAATAAAAGATTGCGACGCGTTATTGGTAAGAAGTGGTACTAAAGTAACTAAAGAAATTCTGGATGCGGCAAAGAATCTGAAACTTATCGGAAGGGCAGGAGTAGGTGTTGATAACGTCGATGTCGCAGAAGCAACAAAAAAAGGCATTGTTGTTATGAATACTCCTGGCGGTAATACAATATCAACTGCCGAACATACATTCGCTTTGATTCTTTCGATGGCACGAATGATTCCGCAGGCTTATTTATCAATGAAAGAAGGCAAATGGGATAGAAAGACGTTTAAAGGCGTGGAATTAAACGGTAAAGTATTGGGTATAATTGGAATGGGCCGAATTGGGAAAGAAGTGGCAAAACGGGCTCGATCATTCAATATGTCTGTTCTGGCTAATGATCCGTTTATGTCGCATGAAATGGCTAAGAAATATGAAGTTGAGCTTGTTTCTATGGAAGATATATTTAAAAAAGCGGATTTCATTACTGTTCATACACCTTTAACGGATGAAACCCGCGGAATAATAGATTCAAAGGCGATATCAATGATGAAAAAAGGTGTAAGAATACTCAATTGCGCCAGAGGCGGAATTGTAGATGAAAAAGCGTTGCTTGAAGGGATTGAAAAAGGTATTGTCGCAGGCGCTGCTCTTGATGTTTTCCCAAGTGAACCGCCAAATTTCCCAGAACTCACAACACATCCGAAAGTATTGGCTACACCTCATTTGGGCGCGTCAACCGCTGAGGCCCAGGAAAATGTAGCTATTGATATTGCTTATCAGGTTGTTGATGCGTTGAAAAATGGAATAATTAACAATGCGGTTAACGCACCATCAGTAGATGCCGAATTGGCATTGTTGATAAAACCATATGTTGAGCTCGCGGGAAAAATAGGCAGATTTTTGTCATACATGGTGTCCGGTCAGATTATTAAAGCAAAAATAAGGTTTGAAGGGAAAGCGGCAAATCATGATATGTCAATGCCATCTGCGGCTTTTGTAGAAGGATTGTTGAAGAAAGCTATGGCCGAAGAAGTAAATATTGTAAACGCTTTCCATATGGCAAAAGAAAGAGGTATTGATATCGAGGAAGCTAAATCTGAAGCTGTCGGTAATTATTCTGATTTAATACGTGCTGACATTGTGACAGATGACGGTAAAATTTCACTCGCCGGAACTTTATTCGGTACAAGAAATGAACCGAGAATTGTAATGATAAATAATTATATCATTAATGCGAAGCCGGATGGTGCCCTCTTATATGTTATAAATAAGGATAAACCAGGTGTTATAGGTCAAATGGGAACCATACTCGGTAAACATGGTATTAATATTGCTGATATGACTGTAGGCAGACGAGAAGAGGAAGATGTGGCATTGACATTAATTAATCTGGATCAGCCAGCAAATCAAGAAGTTATAAATGAACTTCTTGCTACAGATAAAATAGTTGAAGTAAGATCAATAGAATTGTAATTCGGGGTAAAAAATGGCAAATGTGGTTATTGTAGGAGCACTTTTTGGCGACGAGGGTAAAGGAAAAATTGTCGATCTCTTAACAGAGAGTGCTGATTATGTGGTACGTTTTCAAGGCGGTAACAATGCAGGTCATACTGTAGAGGTCGGCGAAGATCAATTTATATTGCACTTGATACCGTCAGGGATATTACACAAAAATAAGATTTGTGTGATTGGAAATGGGGTTGTTATAAATCCGGAATCTCTGATTGAGGAAATAAAATTACTTGAATCAAGAGGTATTTCAGTAGGCGAAAATCTTGTAATAAGTGATATTGCGCATCTAATATTCCCATATCATAAGGTACTTGATGAATTAAGGGAAATGAAAACCGGAAACAGGAAAATCGGGACAACTAAACGAGGGATAGGCCCAGCGTATGCAGACAAAGTAGCCAGGATGGGAATTAGGCTAACGGATTTAATGAATCCGAAAGTTTTTAAAGAAAAACTTATATATAATCTCGAGGAGAAAAATAATCTTCTTGTAAATGTATATAAGGGTGAACCTTTTGTATTTGATGAGATTTATGGAAGATATCTGGAGTACGCTAAATCAATAAAAAAATATCTTGGAAATGTACCGCAAATACTAAATAATGCCGTTAAGCAGAACAAAAACATTCTATTTGAAGGTGCTCAAGGGACTTTGCTTGATGTGGATTTCGGAACATATCCGTATGTTACCTCATCAAATCCAACAGCTGGAGGTGCTTGTATTGGAACAGGAATAGCGCCGAGTACAATCGATGAAGTAATCGGTATAACAAAAGCATATTCTACGAGAGTTGGGGAAGGGCCGTTCCCGACTGAATTTCATGGAGAATTTGGTGATTGGTTCCGTAAACAGGGAAAAGAATTCGGCGCTACTACCGGGCGTCCTCGAAGATGTGGATGGTTTGATGCTGTTTTAGGAAGATATTCGTCGATAATTAATCACACTGATTCTCTTGCTATAACTAAACTGGATGTTCTTGATGGTCTTGACACTATAAAAATATGCACATCATATAAATGTAATGGCGATATAATCGACTTTTTCCCAAGTGATATGGATATGCTTGGAAATTGCGTGCCGGTGTATGAAGAACTGCCTGGCTGGAAAGAATCAACAAGAAATATAAGAAGTTATGATAAACTTCCAGAAGCCGCAAAAAAGTATATTTCAAGAATTGAGGAATTAACATTAGCGCCCGTAAAAATTGTGTCCGTAGGAGCAAAAAGGGAAGAAACAATATTTAAAAAATAATCATATGGCTAAAGATAAATTACTGGATGATATTGATATAGATAAATTACCGGTGCATATTGCTATAATTATGGATGGAAATGGGAGATGGGCGCAAAAGTCTGGATTGAATAGAATCAGAGGACATCGAGCCGGAGTTGAAACTATAAGGGAAATTGTTACTTTCTCCGCAGAAATTGGCATAAAATATCTCACAATGTATGCGTTTTCCGTTGAAAACTGGGGGAGGCCGAAACATGAGGTAAATATGCTTATGAGGCTACTGGAAGAGTATCTTGAAAAAGAGCTTACAACATTTAAAAGAAATAATATCAAATTTAATACGATAGGTTTTACTGAAGAACTCCCTTTACGTGTGCGCGAACTCATAATGAGAGATAAAGAAGAAACAAAGAATAATTCCGGGTTGGTATTGACCCTGGCGTTAAATTATAGTGGAAGAAGTGAAATAACTGATGCCATAAAGAGAATTATCAAAGACAAAATCAATCCGGACGAGTTAAGTGAGCAAACTGTTTCAAAATATCTTTTTACAAATGATATACCTGATCCAGACCTTCTTATACGAACCAGCGGGGAAATGCGAATAAGTAACTATCTTCTCTGGCAAATTTCCTACACCGAATTATGGATTACTCCTATCCTTTGGCCGGATTTCCGCAAAAAATATCTTATTGAGGCAATAAAAGAGTATCAGAAACGTGAAAGGCGATTCGGGAAAGTATAAATGTTTTTACAGAGAACATTAAGCTCAATATTTTTGATTATTATAATTGTTCTTACAATAATTTTCAGTAAAGGAAGCCTCGCTTTTCTGGCATTACTGGTATCAAATGTTTTTGTTGCTTTCGGTTTACTTGATTTTATGTATATTACTAATCGCGATGGAAGCAAATTACTTCGTACATATGGTGTGATATCAGCGGTAATTTTAAATACACTATTGTTTTTTAGATATTTTTTTGGTCAAACCGGAAGTGAAATCATTGTAGGTGGAACAGTCGGAATACTTCTTGGTATGTTTATGATACAGATTATACGCCAGGAAACAAAATTTTCAATTCACGGAATCTGCACAACCATGACTGGAATAATATATGTCGTATGGTTATCTTCATATATTATAAAAATTTTATATATGACAGAATTTGATGGAAGATGGATGATCCTTGTTCTTGTGGCTATTACTAAAAGCGGTGATATTTTTGCTTATTTAGTGGGATCAAATTTCGGCAAACATAAATTGATACCAAAAATTAGTCCGGGCAAAACAATAGAAGGATCGATTGGAGGTATCTTTGGAAGTTTAATAGTGGCAATAATACTTACTAAGATTATTCCCGTACCTGAAAATATGAATATGCATTCATGGATTTTAGGAATTGTGCTTGGATTTACTGGTCAATTAGGGGATCTTGCGGAATCGATGCTTAAAAGAAATGGATCCGTTAAAGATTCAGGACAATACATACCTGGTATGGGAGGTATTCTGGATTTATTGGATAGTATTTTATTTAACGCACCGATAATGTATTTTTATTTATTTTCTGTATTAGGTATATCATGAAAAATATATCTATTCTTGGCTCAACGGGTTCAATAGGTAAAAGTACACTTGAAGTTGTAGATTCACTTCATGATGAATTTAAAATAATAGGGATTTCAACAAATCGTAATATTGAGTTATTGATAGAGCAATGTAAAAAATACAAACCGGAAATAGCGGCTGTTGCGGATGAATCACAATATTCTATCTTAAAGAACTCTATTCCAATAGGAACAAAAGCTGTTTGTGGTTTGGACGGATTGCTTGAAGTTGCTGTAAACGATAAAAACGACCTTCTTGTAAGCGCTATTGTTGGTGCTGCGGGATTAATCCCTACATATGAAGCTATAAAAAACGGAATAGATATTGCCATTGCCAACAAGGAAGTCCTTGTTGTTGCAGGTGCAATAATTACCACTCTCGCGAAAGAAAAAAAAGTTAAGTTATTACCGGTTGACAGTGAACATAACGCTCTTTTCCAATGTTTAATGGGACAAAAAAAAAGATGGGTAAAAAAGCTTATTCTTACTGCGTCAGGAGGTCCGTTTTTAAATACGCCGAAAGAGATAATGGCTAAATCAACCATTCAGCAAGCTCTTGCACACCCGAAATGGTCAATGGGTAAGAAAATATCTATCGATTCCGCCTCAATGATGAATAAAGGGTTGGAAGTAATAGAAGCACATTGGTTGTTTGATATAGAGTATGACTCTATAGATGTATTAATTCATCCGGAAAGTATAATACATTCTATGGTTGAGTTCGTAGACGGATCATGCATAGCACAAATGAATGTACCGGATATGTGTATACCGATACAGAATGCGCTGACATATCCGGAACGCCATAATGGCGGTATTTATAAATCGTTAGATTTTTGTAAAATCGCTAAATTGAGTTTTTCAGAACCAGATCGGGATAAGTTTGTTTGTCTTGAATTGGCATATCAGGCAGGAAATATCGGGCATTCAATGCCCGCTGTTTTAAATGCTGCAAATGAAGAAGCGGTAAATTTGTTTTTAAATGAAAAGATTATTTTTGACGATATACCAAAAATCATAATGGCGGTTATGAATGAGCATAATGTTATAAAAAATCCTGATCTTAAATCATTATTTGAAATAGATAAATGGGCAAGAATAAAATCAAAAGAAATAATAAAAAAATAAATGGGGTTTGCTATGGAAGTTATTATTAACATGATCAGATTTATCGTTATTCTCGGATTATTGATATTTGTTCATGAACTCGGGCATTTTCTTGTCGCAAAGAAAGTCGGAATATACGTATTCAAATTTTCAATCGGGTTTGGGAAAAGGTTGTTTGGATGGAAAAGAGGAGGTACAGACTATTGTATATCAGCAATTCCATTCGGTGGATACGTTAAAATGGCAGGACAGGAAGATATGCCTGGGGCAGAGGAAAAAGAAGAAGAATTACCTGAAGATTATGTAAATGTTTCTGAAGATCAGAAATTTTATAATAAAACCGTATGGCAAAGAATGGCAGTTGTTATAGCGGGCCCGGCAATGAACTTTATTCTTGGTTTGATTCTATTTACAATTGTATATATTGTGGGAATGCATGTTCCGGAATACATGAAAAAAAATGTTGTCGGTGATGTAGTGGAAAATTCTCCAGCATGGACAGCCGGGATAAAAACAGGTGATGAAATTCAATATATCGGCGATAAAAAAATTACTGAATGGAAGGATATTGTAAAAACAGTTCTCTTTAATATCGGTAATGAAATGGATATTAAGATAAAGCGAGATGGCGATATTATTATAAAGAAAATAACACCGGCATATTATGATAAGAACGCTAATCCTGGGATAGGTGTATTGCCATATATAAAAGCGACTGTTAAGGATATAATTCCAAAAAGCCCTGCAGAAACAGCCGGTATTCACAAAAACGATACTGTTATAGAGATAAATGGCGGAAAAGTTACATTTACTAATATAATGAAAAAAATAAAATATGCAGAAACAGATCAGATAAATGTAGCTTTACTTAGAAATAATGAGAAAATCAATGTTATGGTTACACCTCAAATTATTGGTATTCTCAAAGGGATCGAGATATACGAAGGAATCATTTCTGAAGTTGACAGTAAAAAATTTACCAATATAAAGCCAGGAGATAAATTAATTAAGGTAAATGAAACAAATTTCACAAACGATGATGCGTTATTTTCATTTCTTAATACACAATTAGACCAACAGATAACTATGACTTTCGAAAGGTCTATAAGGGCGGGTCTAAAATCAAAAACCGAGATAATCACGATTCCTGTATTAGTTGAAAGAGGAAAACGAATCGGTGTATATTTCGATGCGGACCCTACAACTGTTCTTGAAAAATATTCTATTAAAGAATCTGTGATAAAAGGTACAAAACGGACATTCGCATCTGTTTTTGAATTGTTTGCGTCTTTGTATTATCTTGCCGCCGGTAAAATAAGCCCTAAGGAATTGGCAGGCCCTGTCGGGATTTATAAAATTACAGCTGATTTTGCTAGAACGGGATTTGTTATGTTACTATCGTTTATTGCGTTTCTCAGCGTCAATCTCAGCGTAATAAACTTGTTGCCTATACCGGTTCTTGACGGGGGACACGTATTGTTTCTTTCCCTTGAAGCGATCATAAGACGCCCGTTAAATGAAAAATTTGTGGAAATCTGCCAGAAAATCGGGTTTGCTTTGCTTATGTTGCTGATCGTATATACTTTATGGAACGATATAGTTCATAGAATTATCGGGAAATAAATTCGTATGATAAACAGGCGTAAAACAAAAAAAGTATCTATAGGGAGTGTATCGATAGGCGGTGATTCGAAAATCACTGTTCAATCAATGGCTAATACAGATACACGAAACCCTGATTCAACTGTAGAACAAATATCACACCTTCAGGATACAGGTTGTGATATAGTAAGGGTAGCTGTGCCCGATATGGAAGCCGCAAATGCATTGCCTTCTATAATAAAAAGAATAAAAATACCTCTTGTAGCAGATATTCATTTTGATTACCGTCTTGCTCTGAAAGCCATGAATGCTGGAGTTAATGGATTGAGGCTCAATCCAGGCAATATAAAAGATCCTGATCAAATAAAAACAGTTGTTAATAAGGCTAAAGAACAAGGGATACCAATAAGAGTCGGCGCGAATTCAGGATCCCTCTCAAAAGATTGGTTTAGCGGGATAGATATGTCTTTAACACATGAACAACGTGTTGCTAACGCGATGGTTATTGGTGTCCAAAACCAGATAAAAATACTTGAAAATTTGGGTTTTGAGGATATCGTTATATCATTAAAATCATCCGATGTTTTAACATGTATTACGGCTTATAAATTAATGGCACAAAAGTGCAATTATCCTTTTCATCTCGGGATAACTGAGGCAGGTCCGATTACTCAGGGAACAGTAAAATCAAGTATCGGATTAGGAATATTACTTTACGAAGGTATAGGAGATACAATACGTGTATCGCTTACAGATTCACCGTTGAATGAGGTTCGTATAGGACATATTATACTACAGTCATTAGGATTGCGCAGAGAATACCCTGAAATTATAAGTTGCCCTACATGCGGAAGATGCAGAATACAGGTCATAGATATAGCCAAACAGGTTGAAGAAGCAATATCAAAAATAAAATGTAATGTTAAGGTTGCTGTAATGGGATGTGAAGTCAATGGTCCGGGAGAGGCGCGAGAAGCCGATATAGGAATTGCAGGTGGAATGGGATACGGTATTTTTTTTAAAAAAGGCGAAGTAATCGGCAGAGTGCCGCAGGATGAAATAGTCAGTAAATTGATTCATGAAGTAAAGCATTTAAGCGCTAAAGGGGATATATAACCGTGAAAATGTCAAAAGCATTTATACCTACAGTAAAAGAGACTCCGGCAGATGCGGAAATTATAAGCCATAAACTGATGATTCGAGCGGGATTAATGCGCAAACTCGGTGCTGGGATATATACTTATCTGCCAATGGGGTTGAAGGTGATTAGAAAAGTTGAACAAATTGTCCGTGAAGAAATGAATAAAGCGGGCGCGCAGGAACTTCTAATGCCTATATTAAGCCCGGCGGAATTATGGATTGAAAGTGGTCGATGGAATGTTTATGGCAAAGAGTTAATGAGAATAAAAGACCGCCACGATAGAGAATTCGCTCTAGGACCTACACATGAAGAAATAATTACCGATCTTGTACGGTCACAGGTTAAATCTTATAAAGAACTCCCATTGAATTTATATCAGATCCAAACTAAGTTCAGGGATGAGATACGCCCGAGATTCGGTGTAATGCGTGCGCGTGAATTCGTAATGAAAGACGCATATAGTTTCCATAAAGATAAAGAATCCCTGAATGAATGTTATCAACAGATGTTTGATACATATACAAGAATATTTAAAAGATGCGGTCTTAAATTTAAGCCTGTACTTGCCGATTCAGGAGCAATCGGAGGAGATTTGACTCATGAATTCGCTGTTCTTGCAGATTCAGGCGAATCAGTAATATTTTATTGCGAAGACGACAAATGTGGATATGCCGCAAGTTCCGATTTTGCATCCGGGACGATATCAGAATTCAAAGAAATTATTCTTGATGAGAATTCATGTATTGAGAAAGTTTCTACGCCTGGATTAAAAACAGTTGATGAAGTCTCATCATTTTTTAAAGTAAAACCCGAGTGTCTTATTAAAACTTTGATATATAACGTAAATGATTCAATTGTAGCTATACTGATTCGTGGTGACCGTGAAATAAATGAGATAAAGTTGCAGAAATACTTTAAGAATCCTTTTGTTCAACTTGCCGATGAAGGCGCTATAAAAAAAGTGACCGGAGCAAATGTCGGTTTTGCTGGTCCGGTTGGGTTATCTATTCCAATATATGCTGATCTTTCAATTAAAGATTTAAAAGTTGGTATAACCGGAGCAAATGACACGGATCATCATTATAAAAATGTTGTTCTTGGAAGAGATTATAATCCAAAAGAATATATTGATGTAGCAATGGCAAAACAAGGAGATGGATGCCCAAATTGCGGGAAAACGCTTAAAGAATGCAGAGGTATTGAAGTTGGACAGGTGTTTCAGCTTGGTTTAAAATACAGCAATGCGTTATCCGCGACATATCATGATGAGAACGGTGATGAGAAACCATATATTATGGGCTGTTATGGGATTGGAATTACAAGAACTGTTGCCGCGTCGATAGAGCAATCTCATGATAAAGATGGAATAATATGGCCATACTCAATCGCGCCTTATCAGATAATTGTTTTGACTCTTAATCCGGCGGAAACCGCTATTGCGCAGATGGGTGAAAAAGTTTACCAGGAATTATCTGATCTTGGATTTGAGGTTTTACTTGATGACAGGGATTTACGGCCTGGATTTAAATTTAAAGACGCCGACCTGATTGGAATCCCAATTAAAATTATCATCGGGAAAACATATGTTGAGGACGGGTTGATTGAAGTCAAAAAAAGAATAAATGGGGAATCTTTTAAAGTTAAGAGAGAAGATTTATTAGTTTTGATAAACAAAATAATTGATGATTTAAAAACAAATGAATAATAAACCTGTTATATATATTTTAATTCCAGCTTATAATGAAGAAAAACATATAGGGGATCTTATAGGCAAAATCAGGGAAATAACATCAAATATAATTGTGGTTGATGATGGTTCAGTAGATAAAACAGCAAGAATTGTTAGAGATAATAACGCGATATGTCTTGAGCATAAAGAAAATAAAGGGAAAGGCGCTTCTCTTTCCGATGGATATAATTATCTATTGGAAAAAGGTGCTGATTATATTATTACAATGGATGCGGATGGACAGCACTCACCGTATGATATTGATAAATTTATTAACCTTGCCGAATCAAATATATTCGATATAATAATCGGCAACCGTATGAAAGATACGGCTGATATGCCACTATTAAGATATCTTACGAACAAGTTTACATCCGCTGTAGTGTCTATTCTATCGGGACAAAAAATACCTGATAGCCAATGCGGATTCAGAATGGTGAGCACCAATGTATTGAGAAAAGTTAAAATTAAAAGTATGAATTTTGATGCTGAATCGGAAATTTTAATAAAGGCTTCGAGAAATGGATTTAAAATTGGTTCAGTGGATATTAAAACAATATACGGCGATGAAAAAAGCAAGATTAATCCGATAAAAGATACAATCCGATTTTTTAAATTGGTATTTCGATTATTAAAAAAAGATAAGGAGAGTAAATAAATGAAAATAGTCCGCAGACTTTATGACTGGGTATTGCATTGGGCACATACTCCATACGGAACACCTGCGCTCATGGCAAATTCGTTTGCGGAATCTTCTTTTTTTCCTATCCCTCCGGATGTGTTACAGATAGCGTTATCTATATCTCACAGGAAAAAATCGTTTTTTTACGCATCGATATCTTCTGTTGCTTCTGTATTAGGAGGTATGCTTGGTTATCTCATAGGATTTGTTTTAATGGAAGCGGTAGGATGGCCAATAATACATTTTTATAAAGCGGAAAAGATTTTTTCTGATCTGATTTTATTATTTAATGAGAATAGTTTCTGGGCTGTATTAATAGCGGCCTTGACTCCAATACCTTATAAAGTATTTACTATCGCGGCAGGCGCAAGCCAGAGTGATTTTATTGTGTTTATGTTGGCATCAGTTCTGGGAAGATCAACACGTTTTTTTGCTTTGGCAGTTATGATATATATTTTTGGAGAGAAAATTAAGAGTTTTATCGATAAATATTTTAATATTCTGACTATTGTGTTTGGTGTTCTTCTTATTGTTGGATTTTTAGCTATAAAAATATTGTTTAAATAGTATTTGAAAATAAATTATTTTTTTTCTATAATGTTTTGGAATTTCTTATAAAGCATTTTAAGTCGGGGCGTAGCGCAGCCCGGCAGCGCGCAACGTTCGGGACGTTGATGTCGGAGGTTCAAATCCTCTCGCCCCGACCAAAAAATATAGCTCCATCCGTCAGTAGTTCCATATAAATACCAAAAAAAATTTAAAAATTCAGTTTCTCTAAATAACAAAATTATTTAATATGAAGTATAAAAAATTTTTTATGGTGATATATGTCGCATACTGAGAAAAAATTAAAAGTTGTAGTTTATTACGATGGAAGAGTACAGGGTGTCGGATTCAGGTATAGTGTGTGTCATATTGCCGGAAATTATAATGTCGCGGGATATGTCAAAAATTTAAGAGACGGCAGAGTAGAGTTATGTGCTGAAGGCGAAAGCATTCATGTAGTATCATTTATTGAGTCTGTTGAAAACAGCCATTTAAAAAAGTATATCTTAGCGTCAGAAAAAAATTGGTATGAATATACAGGTGAATTTAAAGGATTCGGATTAAGATATTAATTTATTATATAGCATAAATTAAAAATATCCCTTTTTACTTAATATTTTCTTCAGGTATTCCGATTTTAACATTATCATTTTGAATTTTTTATAACGGAGCTCCTATTATATAAAAATGAAATACGCTATTATATCTGATATTCATTCAAATTTAGAGGCTTTGGAAGCCGTAATTAAAGATTGTTCAAAAAAAGGCATCGATAAATATTTGTGTTTGGGAGATATTGTCGGTTATGGAGCCGATCCATCCGCTTGTGTAAAAAAAGTAATCGATCTTAATGCTCAATGGGTTCCTGGTAACCACGATCATGCTGTTGCCGGGTTAACGGATATAACATTTTTTAATTCATACGCCAAATCTGCTGTTATCTGGACAAGGGAAAATTTGTCTGATCAGGAATTGGAGTTTCTTAAAAATGAAAAATTTATAAAAATTATCGATGATATAACTCTGGTTCATTCATCACTTGATTCCCCGGAGATGTGGAAATACATATTGAATGAATATGACGCGTCAAAAAATATTCAATTGCTTGAAAATTTAATTTGTTTCATTGGCCATTCACATGTACCCTGTATTTTTCAAGAAAAATACAACAGCAAAGCTCTGCTTGATTTTCTTGATAAAATAAGCATTAAAGAAAAAAGCATAATAAATGTGGGCAGTGTAGGGCAACCGCGAGATGGTGATCCTCGATCAAGTTATGTTATATACGATACTAAAACAAAATCTATTTCTTTTGAACGAGTTGCATACGATGTTGAAACCGCTCAGAGAAAAATTATTGATTCGGGTCTGCCTTCTATCCTTGCGGCAAGATTATCTTTAGGACGATAAAATGATAATTTTTATTTCATGGATTTTAACTTTTATATGGATGGGGCTAATTTTTATGGGATCATCAATGCAATTTGAGCCGGGACCGCCATTATTTCCTGGAGATGATAAAGTTATACATTTTATCGAATACGGTATTCTCTCTTCCTTATTCTATAATGCTTTAACAAGAAGTATTAATAAAATAAACATACAAAATCTGGTTTTTCCACTTGCGGTATTATTTTCGGTGCTATATGGAATAACGGATGAGATCCATCAATTATTTGTACCGACAAGATCTTTCTCGGTATATGATATGTTAGCGGATTTACTCGGGTCATTTGTTTTTTGCTATATAATTCACTCATATATCTATAAACGTCGTTTAAAGATTAAATCTCAATAATTGACAAAATTCATATCAATCTGATATCTTGATGCTGTACAGTGTTATTATATTTATAATAACCATACGTTAAGATAACCAAAGTAATCGTCATATTATTTTATATCAATCTTTGTTAAAATTATAAAATATTTTATATATAAAAATATTTATTGAAGAGGAGAATATAGTGGTATCCGAAAAAATAGTTGTAACTGGTATGGGAGCGATAACTGCTCTTGGAATTGGATGTGGCGAATTGTGGGATTCGTTATTGAACAGCCAATCAGCGATACGTAAAGTAAACTTTGAAGATTCCGAAATGGATCAATTTACGTCTCAAATGGCAGCGCCGATTGAAAATTTCGATGTGAGTTATTTTTTCGAAAAGGATAAATCCCTTAAAAGAAACGGAAGGGTTACGAATTTTGCTATTGCCGGAGCAAAGCTTGCTATTGAAGATGCGGGTTTTAAATTTGAGACAAAAAAAACGGATACCGGTAAGATAAGTTATATTCTTAACGGCATTAATTCTTTGCGTATCGGTGTAGTTATGGGTGTTGGTGTTCATAATATGGATATTTGTGAAAAGTATCATGCGCTTCATGTGATAAATAGAGGGCCGAAAAAAACAAGTCCATTTGCGTTGCCTTTTATTCCAAGCAATACTGTTGCGGCCATGATAACTGAAAAATTCAATATTTATGGGCCAAGTTATGCTGTATCAACTGCATGTGCATCGGGAACTCATGCTATTATAAACGCGTATAATATGTTGCGGATGTGTGATATAGATATGGTAATCACTGGAGGTTCGGAGGCTTGCATAACATCATATGTTTATGGCGGATTTGACGCCATGCAGGCAATGTCAAAAAGCAATGATATCCCTGATAAAGCTTGCAGGCCATTTGATAAAAACAGAGATGGTTTTATTATGGGTGAAGGTAGCGGAATAATTATTCTTGAAAAAGAATCGTTTGCCAGAAAAAGGGGAGCAAGAATTCTTGCTGAACTTGCAGGAGGAGCTATGTCGAGTGACGCTTTTCATATAACTATACCGGAACCGACTGGTTCATCTGCGGTTAAAATGTTAAATCATGCCCTTGAATCATGTTTCGTATCTAAGGATGAAGTTGGTTATATCAATGCTCACGGAACTTCAACCCCATTAAATGACGCGACCGAATCGTATATCATTAAACAAGTGTTTGGGGATAGAGCATATAAAATACCGATCAGTTCAACAAAATCAATGCTTGGGCATAGTATAGGCGCTTCAGGCGGTATTGAAGCAATCGTATCTGTAAAAACAATTCTTTCCGGGAAAATTCATCCTACACGAAATCTACATGAACCTGATATAAATTATATAGATTTTAGATGCCCAAACCTTGATAAACGGTGTGATCTGGATTATGTTCCCAATGTTTACAGAGAACAAAAAGTTGATGTAGCTATATCGGAATCTTTTGGTTTCGGAGGACAAAACAGCGTTGCTGTTTTTAAAAGGTATAATTAAGGTTTAATATGGACGATGATTTATTTGATCTGATACCGATTAAAGAAAAAATCGAAGATATTCGAAAACGCATTCGGCATCATGACAAAAAGTATTATATCGATGCAGATCCTGAAATATCCGATTACGAATACGATTCGTTGATGAAAGAACTAATCGAACTTGAAGAGCAATATCCTGGTTTTATTACTCCAGATTCCCCGACACAAAGAGTTTCCGGCGAACCATTGGTTGAATTTAATACTGTTGCTCACGAATATCCGATGTTAAGCATGGATAACACATATTCGGAGCAAGAATTAATAGATTTTGATTCTCGCGTAAGAAAAATTCTTAATGTTGATAAAGTAGAGTACACTACCGAATACAAAATTGATGGTGTTGCGGTATCATTGATCTATGAAAATAAGAAATTGGCATGCGCTTTAACTCGTGGAGACGGTTTACAGGGCGATGACATTACCCGGAATATCAAAACAATAAAATCCTTACCGATAGTTGTCGAAGATTTGAATTTTTATAAGTTTCCTGAAAAAATCACATTGCGAGGCGAAGCTTATTTGCGAAAAAAAAGTTTTTTACAAATAAATAAAGAAAGAGAAACAGCCAAACTTCCATTGTTCGCAAATCCACGCAATGCGGCGGCCGGTTCTTTAAAACTTTTGGATTCTAAAGAAGTTGCCGTGCGCAACCTTGATTTAATTGTATATGGTATCGCTGATTACGATTCGCTAAACGAGACTAATCATTATGACGCTTTGATTAAGCTGAAACAATACGGATTTAAGATTAATGACCCGATAACAAAATGCGCTGGAATAAAAGAGGTTATAGAGACCTGTGATAAAGTTCTACAAATTCGCGACAGCCTTCCTTTTGAGATAGATGGGATGGTAATAAAAGTAAATAATGTCGATTGGCAAAAACAATTGGGAGCTACAGCTAAAGTTCCAAGGTGGGCAATAGCATATAAATTTCCTGCACAGCAAGTTACAACAAATGTTTTAGACATTTCCGTTCAGGTTGGAAGAACAGGTATACTAACTCCTGTCGCCGTACTTAAGCCGGTTTTGGTATCGGGGTCAGTTGTAGGCAGGGCATCGCTATACAATAAAGATGAGATCGAAAATAAAGATATTCGCATAGGTGATACTGTTATTGTTGAAAAAGGTGGAGAGATAATCCCAAAGGTTGTTAAGGTTATAACTGCTAATAGGGATGGTACCCAAATTAAGTTTGTATTTCCCGATAGATGCCCTGAATGCGGATCAACAGTTGTTCAAGAACCGCAGGAAGTAGCTGTACGATGTGATAATATATCCTGCCCGGCTCAAATAAAAAGGCGAGTGGAACATTTCGCTTCACGAAACGCAATGAATATTGAAGGGTTAGGCGAGAGTCTGATAGACCGGTTTGTAGAAAAGAAACTTATAGCTGATGTTGCTGACCTTTATTATTTGGATTATAAAAAAATAACATCTTTTGATAAAATGGGAGAAAAATCAGCGAATAATCTCCGGATTGCTTTGGATTTAAGTAAAAACAATGATCTCTCTCGTCTAATTCATGGGATCGGAATAAGACATGTCGGATTAAAACTTGCTGAGGTATTGGCACAAGAGTTTGGTGATTTGGATTCGGTTATAAAAGCAGGTATGGATGATTTAACCAGATTAAATGATGTCGGAGAGATTGTAGCTGAAAGTATAGTCGGATTTTTTAAACATAATGAGAATCTGGAAGTAATTGAAAAATTACGTCAGGCAGGTTTAAATTTCGTATCAAAACGAAAAAAATTACCTGTTCATGAAACACCATTCTCTGGAAAAACCGTGGTCTTAACAGGCGGGCTTGTAAATTATACACGCGATGAGGCATCGGATATAATAAAGAATATGGGAGGCAATATATCATCAGCGGTGAGTAAATCTACCGATTTTGTTATCGCAGGTAAGGATCCTGGATCGAAATTCGATAAAGCAACTCAATTAGGGATAAAAATATTAAGTGAAGATGAGTTTATAAGGATAATCAATGGAAAATAACGAATTGATCAATCAGTTTCTGGATTACTTATTCGTACATAGATCATTATCCGAAAACACCATAATTTCTTATAAAAACGATATAGTTAAATTTATATCATATATTGAATCTAAAAATATAAGTATTGAAAACGTGACATATGATTTGATTGTGTCGTTTCTGATGGGCGAGAAAAAAAGCGGATTAAAACCAACTACTATATCAAGAAATTTGATTTCATTGAAAATATTCTATAAATATTTAAATAAAAATAAAATAATAACGAATAACCCTACACAGAATATTGATCCTCCAAGGCTATGGAAACCATTACCGAAAAATCTCGATGAAAAACAGGTTGGCGCACTATTATCGATTGAAGGAGAAAAGTTTAATCAAATTAGAGATCACGCGATAATTGAATTAATGTATTCTTCCGGGTTAAGGGTAAGTGAGGTTGTTAATTTAAAAGTGAACGATATAGATTTCCTGCAACGTGTTGTAAGGTGCACAGGAAAAGGAAATAAAGAGCGAATTGTTCCAATAGGCGATTTCGCTGTTGAAAGTATAAAAAAATATCTTGTTGAGCGCAAAAAAAATAAAGAATATGGATCTGAAGAATATCTTTTCGTAAACAGTAAAAACAAAAAAATTACCAGAATCGCTGTATGGTATGCGGTAAAAAAAATAGCCAAACAAGTAGCGTTATCATCAAAAACACATCCGCATGTTTTACGCCATAGTTTTGCTACTCATTTATTGGAACACGGGGCCGATTTAAGAACAGTTCAGGAAATGCTGGGACATTCTGATATATCCACGACTCAAATTTACACTCATGTCGATCGAAATAGGCTGAAAACGATTCATGAAAAATTCCATCCACGAGGACATTGATATATGCGTATTATATTCGGGTTATGGATTTTTCTTATAATGATAACGTTAGTAATAGGATGCGGTAAAGAAACACCTGCACAAAAAAACACAAAACAACAAAACGATATCCCTAAACAAAAGTCAAATTCAGAAACGGGAGAGAATATCGTAAAAACAAAGCATATTGAAAAAAACATGCATATTGAAAAGAAAAAAATCCTTACTGCTGAAGAGCAAATGAAACAGTATTATGCCCAAAAAGGAATACCATATCCAACTGAGAATAACACTACTACCGCAATAAAAGATAGTAAGGTTTTCTCTGAACAGAATAGTTTATCACAAGATAATTATATCAATGAAAATAATAGCCATACGTTGTTAAATAATGAAGAAAATTCAGCATTGGAACCAATAAAAAACTCTCCGGCAGATAATTCCGGAAACAAAATAGCGATAGAAGAAAATAATAATACATTGCAATCTCAAATAAGTAATAAATCAGCAATGAGTTCTCAGGATAATAATATACAGCAATCACTTGAAGAAGAAGCGAAACCAGATGAACCTGTGTATTCTGATTCCGAACCTCCCCAACTTTTATCTATACAATTTTCCCCTCAAAAAGTAGCTCCTGGCAAAGAAGTAACGATACTAGTAACCGCTAAAGATAATCTATCCGGTGTAGATACTATTTACGGTGTGTTAAAGAGCCCGGTAGGAACCGCTATATTGTCATTTGGTTGTCCTAATATTATGCAGGACGGTTCGTTCGCCGGAACGGTAAAAGTACCTGATCGCGCGGCGGATGGAATGTGGTATGTTCAATCCATAAATATTTCCGATAAAGTACATAACACAAAGAATTATTCATTGAATGATCCGATAGTAAGAAATTATTATCTTGAAGTTCTTAAATCCGATTCGGATATTGATCCACCGGAGTTAACAGGTGTTTATCTTACTCCTAAAGAAACAAATGGTGGAGAAAGAATAAGTATTCTGGTTGACGCAAGAGATGATAAATCCGGTGTACAAGGAGCTTATGGAGTTATGTTAAGCCCGTCTAAAAACGCGAGGCTTCCATTTGCTTGTCAATTAGATAAAGAATTAAATACATATGCCGGTTTCATAGATGTTCCTAAAGACGCGGAATCCGGGTACTGGACACTTGATTATCTTCGGCTTGATGATACCGCAAAAAATTCAAAATCGTATTACCCAAAAGATAAACCTGCCATTTTCGATAACGCTAAATTGAATGTATATTCTAAAAATTCAGATTCCGAAGGTCCTGTTCTTGAAAATATTGAAATATACCCTGTTAGCGTAACTTATGAAGAGACAGTAGAATTTATAGTTAGAGCATCGGATAATATTTCAGGTATAGAAATTATAACCGCTCGGATTAAGAGCCCTGCAAACGCTTTTTTTAATGTCTATTTTGAGTATGTTGCGGATAAAGATTATTATACTGGCAAACTATTTATCCCCAAAAATTCAACGGTAGGAACATGGAGTGTTGACGGTATTACATTAATCGATAAAGCAAGAAATGTTACCGATTGTTTTAAGCACAACAACAATCTTATCGGACAAGCGATTTTCGACGTAATTGGAGAATAATTTATTAAGTTGGAAAAGAAAATTCTATATATAGCTTATAATTTTCCACCTCAAGGAGGAGGCGGAGTTCTTCGATCGCTTAAATTTGTTAAATATCTGCCGTATTTTGGATGGGACCCGATAGTTTTAACATGCAAAAAACCTTCATATGGCATATATGATGAATCTTTACTTGAGCAAATCCCGGAAAATATTAAAATTGAGCGTGTATATACATTAACTCCATATAATTTTTTTAAGATTTTAAAAAAAATAGGTTTATCGAAATTGCGCCAAATCATTGATTACCTTTTTTTTATCCCCGATAAACTAATCGGCTGGATACCGTTTGCATACAATCGAGCGGTAAAGCTTATAAAAAATGAAGGAATCGGTGTAATAATAACAACATCTCCTCCTCATTCTACTCATTTTATAGGTATATTGGTTAAAAAAAAATTCCCAAACGTGACATTTATAGCTGATTTCAGAGATGCATGGTGTGAAAATCCGTTTCGTAATGTAAAAAGGAACTCAATTCGTGATAAGATAGAATCCATAATGGAGAGATATGTTATTCGATATGCCGATAGAATAATTTTTAATACACACTCTAGCCTTAATCTTCATTTAAAAAAGTATGGAGATATAATAAAATCAAAAAGTTTATATATCACAAACGGATATGATAGCGATGATTTTGTGGATATAAAAAAGAAGAGAAATGATGGTAAATTCATTATTCTGCATACGGGCGATATTTATGGAATACGTTCAATAAAGCCATTGATAAATGCGATTGAAACATTAGCAAACAATAATTTGGAAATTTTAAAAAAAATAATCGTGAAATTTGTAGGATATTCCATAAGCGGGATTGAAAAAAAACAAGTTGACAACTCTTTCGTCGGTAAATTATTTGAGTTTGAAAAATTTGTATCGCATAAAGATTGTCTCCAGATGATGGTTGATGCGGATTTGTTGTTGCTTATAACCGGAACAGATGAAAACAAGGTAATGATACCGTCGAAATTTTATGAATATCTGGGTTGCGGGACAAGTATTCTGGCTATTTCAGAAAAAGGCGAGTTAACAGATATTCTCGAATCCTGTTCTGCCGGTGAGTGGGCAAAATCTGATGATACCACCGGAATCGCCCGGATATTAGAAAAGAATATTTTTGCCAAAACGCAAATTACACATGATAAAAACAGGATTGAGCAATTCAGCCGAAAACGATTAACCCAATCTCTCGTGGAAATTCTTAATGAATGTATCAAAAACAAATGATTTAGTTTCAATAATTATCCCTGTTTATAATTCTGAGGATACTATTTGCCAATGCATAGAATCTGTATTGAGACAAACATATTTGCACAAAGAAATAATAGTTATCGATGATGGTTCAACAGATAAAACCGCTGAGAAAATAAAAAAATATAATAATATAATAATAAAAACTATAACACATACCGGCAATCCGGCTTCAGTGCGAAATTCGGGAATAAAAATATCTACAGGTAAATACATATCTTTTATTGACGCAGATGATTTTTGGAATAATAACGTACTTGAAAAAATGATAGAGAAAATTTTGTCTGAAAAAGATTCCTCAGCCGTATATGGCGACCTGATTTATATAGGCGGTAAAATGAATGGGATAAGTGTTCATCAGGCACGTACCCCGCATAGCGGTAAAATCTTCGATAACTTATTGAAAATAAATTTTATACCGATGCATCCATGTATTATAAAAAAAGAAATTATAAACAAAATCGAAGGATTTGACGAGGATCCGTGTCTTAGTGTTTCAGAGGATTATGATTTTTGGCTAAGAATATCTTATTCGGGCAAAATCCTGTATTGTCCTGATGCTGTGGGATATTATAGAATAAAAGAAAGTAGCAGGTTTAATAAGACAAAACTTAGTGATAGAAATAAAAGCACATTAAAAGTAATTAAAAAAATAAATAGAATATATTCTATAGATAATGCTTCAATAAACAAAAAAATGGCTGTTATTTGTATAACAATAGCGAAAAATAGTTTTGCTGAAAAAAATTTTTATGATTTATTTATATATTCAATATATGGGGCATACTATCTATTAAAATATTTTATAAAAAGAAAGTGAAAAATGCGAGTTCTAATATTAACCCAGGAATTTCCATCCGATAAAAACCCTCAGGCGTGTAATTTTATTCTTGAACAGATAAGGGAATTAAGAAAATATGCTGAAATAATTGTTGTTTCACCGGTATACAGGTATTTGCCGTTGAAACGATATTCAGAACTAAGAAATTCCAGCAAGGATATACCGATTAAAACAGTAGTGGATAATATAACGATTTACCGCCCTCGATATATATATTTGCCATGGTTGTTCAAGAACTATAATATCTATAATTTTGTATCTGCGGTTGAGAAAATTATAAAAAAAGAGAAAATCGATATTATTCATTCACATTTTGCCCATGTGGCAGGATATGTGGGATCAATTTTGAAAAAAAAATACGGCATACCGTTAATTGTAAATGTGCATGGGGCTGATATAAATAGATTTATTCTCGCAAAGGAGGGAGGGGAGATAACAACAAAAAGAGCGGTCTCGTCTCTTGAAATGGCAGACGCGATTATCGCAGTGAGCATGGATCTCGCTAATAAAACCGCATCAGTTGGGGGGGGCTCGAAAAAAATACATATGATTTACAATGGAATCCCGCTTGATATGTTTTATCCAGGAAAAAAGATTGATATGAGAAAAAAGCTTAATTTGCCTATTTATAAAAAAATTTTGTTTTTCGCGGGAAATGTCATTGAGCAAAAAGGTGTCTTTGATTTTTTGGACGCAATAGGAATACTGTCAAGATGGAGAGATGACATTCTTATCGTGTTTGCAGGTAAAGATGGAACTTCCGGTAAATTTACAGAAAAAATAAAATCGAATTCCGATATTTTATATGTGGGGCAGATAAATCATGATCTTGTACCATTTTATATGCAGTCGGCAGATTTGCTTGTTCATCCTTCGCATAGTGAGGGGTTTGGGATTGTTATCGCTGAAAGCCTCGCTTGTGGTTTACCTGTCATAAGTACTTGTGTGGGAGCAATACCGGAAATTTTATCTTCAGAGAATCTTGGAATTTTGGTTGAACCCGGAAAGCCAAAAATTCTCGCGAATGCTATTGAGGAAGGACTTAATAAAAGGTTTGATCAGAATTTTATGATAGAATATTCAAAGAGATTCTCAATTAAAAAAAATGTTTCTGAGGTAATAAAACTGTATAATTCCTTGATTTAAAAAGTAATTAAGTTTGTTAAAGCGTGTCCCATCCGATAAAAATTTATTCTGATTATTTCTATATTTGATTTATTGAACTTGAAGGGCAATATAAATAAAATTCGGTACGTGACTTTTAAAAATGAGAATAATAATACATCTATGTTATGAAATAAAGATTTGCCTGTTGATTGTTTGTTAAGAAGCGCCGTAAACATTCCTTTTTTTAAAGATAGTAGAAATATATTAAATATAGACAAATCTTTTTTTTGAATTAAATAATACACAATCATGTTCGGACAATAATAAATTTTTTTATTTTTTGATTCTATTTTTTTTCGAAAAAGATGAACTTCGCTAAATCTATATTTTAAAAACAAATTTTGTTCTGTGGTTTCAAAATATATTTTATTGAAAACCAAATTTTTCCTAAACGCAATATTTAAAAAAAACGCGATATCGTTTTTGTTTAGAATATGTAAACCGGATGATTTTTCCTGAATACCAAAGAGTAATTTTGATTGTTCTGAAAACAATTGTTTTGGTTTAATCTCAAAAACCGGCAATGTTTTTCCTACAACAAAATCAGTTACAGGCAGAGTCTTTGTAAATGCATTATAAATATGTTCAAGAAGCGATTTATCCGCATAAACAAAATCACAGGTAAAGAAAATTATTTTACCTGATGCGATATTAATAACATGATTGAAAATGTTGTTTTTTATATTGTGAATAATCTTTATATTAATATGTCCAGAATAAAAATAGCTATCAATAACTTTTCTTGATTCCGATCTATTTGATATAGGAACAATAATTATTTCAAATCGCGATACGGGATAATTTTGAACAAGATATGAATTCAAACATTTTGTTAAGATATGATCCGCGCTGAAGCAGAATAAAACAACACTTATATCTATTTTCATTCTATAAATACATCTATATAAATTGTATACAATTTAGTTAAAACTCAAGTCTTGAATTTCTATCTCTCAGGAGATGATCAGCCAAAGTAATTGCGGTCATGGCTTCTACAACGGGAACAGCTCTTATTGCGACACACGGGTCATGCCTGCCGGTAATTGAGAATTCAATAGGATTATCATGAATATCTATTGTTTTCTGCGATAATTTTATTGATGATGTAGGCTTAAAAGCAACTCTGAAGATTATTTCGTTTCCATTTGATATTCCGCCAAGTATTCCGCCCGCATGATTCGATTCAAATTTACATCCGGAAATCATCGGATCGTTGTTTTCGCTTCCGGTTAATTCGCTACAGGCGAATCCGTCGCCGATTTCAAATCCGCGCGAAGCGTTTATGGATAGCATTGCTTTTGCTAAATCAGCGCTAAGTTTATCAAAAACGGGTTCGCCTAACCCCGCGGGAACTCCGTTTACTATACATTCGACAATACCACCTGTAGAATCTCCTTTTTCTTTAAGAGAAAGAAGATATTTCTCTATTTCAATGGCGGTATTTGTATCGGGACAAAAGATTTTATTTTTGGTTATTTCGGATAAATCTTTTGCTTTTATTTTAATTTTTCCGATTGAACAAATGTAACCGGTAATACTAATGTTGAAATTTTCGAGTAGTTTCATCGCCACAGCACCGCCCGCAACTCTTGCTGCAGTTTCTCTTGCGGATGATCGTCCGCTTCCTCGGTGATCTCTTATTCCGTATTTTTTATAATATGTATAGTCCGCGTGTCCAGGCCGAAATAAATCTTTGAGATTATCATAATCGCCCGATCGCATATCTTTATTATAAATCACCATTCCAATAGGAGTTCCTGTTGTTTGCCCGTCAAAAATACCGCTAAAAATATGAACCTCGTCTTCCTCAGCACGTTGAGTAACCATATCCGATTGACCAGGTTTTCTTCTATCTAACTGTTGCTGAATATATTCTTTTTCTATTTTAATTCCTGCCGGGCAACCATCAATGATAACACCAATTGCCGGCCCATGACTTTCCCCAAAAGAAGTTATGCGGAAAATATTACCGAAACTATTGCCTGCCATATTGCCTCCATTATCTTATTTGAAAGTAAAAAATATCTGATTGCCTTTTATTTGTATAACAGAAAATTTATTTAGAAAATTGTTTATAAAATTATTTTTTTCTTTAAACATAATAATCAACTCTTTCACAGAAAGCATCAAATTGTTATCAACTTCAAGATCATTCGCGGAAAGATTCAATATGTCAAAATATAATTTATTATTCTGATATATTATATCTATAACCGCACATCCATTAAAAAATTTATTAAACAATGGTATCGGAAAACAAAAGAGAAGGTATATTTTATTATCTTTAATGTCAGCTCTTATTTTATTGCCTAAATTAAGTTTATTTTTTAATATCAAATTCAGTTCAGATGAGTTTATAAATATGTTCTGTCCTGTATTTAATTTTGGATCCGAGAATATAGAGAATTTTTTGTCCATATTCTCTAAATCTTGTTTCTGGAAAAAAATCGGAGGAAAGATATACATTTCATCACTTAAATAAGGTGAGATTCTTCTGTAAGAAAAAAAACTTTCGACCAATAAAAGAAAAATAAATATCGTAAAAAATGCTGTGATTAATCGGGGAATAATGTTTAAAAACTTTTTGGATTTTGTAGGAGTCATTTCTTATATAAATACCGGAAAATATAATTATATTTAATTTTTTTATTAAATATATGATATATCATTTTAAAAATAATAAATAAAGCCATTTTTGTGTAAAAAAGGTAGAGTAATGAATCGACATGAACTGATAATAAAAATATCGAAGAATAAAAAGCAGGATATTGTGAAAAAATCCGCTAACTATATAAATCATAAGAAATTAAAACCTCAACATACAAAAGCGGATTTAAATAGATCTTTTTTTAATTCACTTATAAAGGTAATAGATCATATAAAAATATTTAATAGAATAGATATAATTCCAGAAAAAAAGAGGCATATTGAAATTATAGAAAATGAGATAAAAAAATGCCTTGATATAAGGCCTGGCAATCATTTATTGAGACAGGAATATAAATTTATAAAAGAAACAATGTTTATTATTGAAGAGACACAAGACCGGTATATAAAAATACCTGAATTAATTAATGAAGAATATTATCAGCACATAAAAAAGAAAATATGAATATTATTGTTTCCCATTACGATCCTGATTTTGATGCCGTTGCGTCTATGGTAGCGGTGGAAAAATTATATCCAGACAGTATGAAAATTATATCCGGAGTACCGGAAGAGAATGTTAAAAAATTTCTCGATAAATTTTCAAATATTTTTAATTTCACATCTGAAAAATCTATTAAACTCAATGAAATAACGGGACTAATTGTTGTCGATACGCAAATACCAGACAGAATAGGCAGATTCGGTAAATTGATGTACAAAAAAAATATAAAATTATATATATATGACCACCATCCAAAAAAAAGAGAAAATATAACCCCCGAATTATTTATTTCTGAAGAGATAGGAGCAACTTCGACTATTTTGACTCATTTATTGAACGAGCAAGGGATAAACCTGCGCCCCGAAGAAGCGACTCTTTTGATGTTGGGGATTTATGAGGAAACAGGCGGATTGCGATACGTAAATACAAAATCTAAAGATTTTCAAGCGGCATCGATTTTATTGGGTTTTGGCGCTGACCTTTCGGTTGTCTCCAATTATATGACACAAAAAATGGATATAGATCATACAAGAATGTTATCTCAGCTCCTTGATAGCTTGGAACTTGTGAATATTCATGGATTTAAGGTGTATTTCGCTACAGCTTCATTTAATAATTATATAAAGGATGTGTCATTCCTCATTCACAAAATCAGGGAACTGGAAAATATCGGGATAATTTTTTCCCTGATAGAAATGCAGGGAAAAATTCATCTTATTGCTCGGTCAAATAACAAATTTGTAGATGTAGGTGAAATTGCAGCGAATTTTAGCGGAGGAGGACATCCTACTGCTGCATCTTCCGTATTGCATGGTATAACTCTGTCGCAGGCAAAAGAAAAAATAATTGAGTTTCTGCATAATAATTTAAAAAAAGAATATATAGCCGCAGATATAATGACTTCTCATATAAAAACTATAATACCTGACGCGCGAATTAAAGATGCAAAAGAGTATATGGTAAAAGCGAACTTCAATACACTTCCAGTTATTGAGGATGGAAAATTAATCGGCATTATTACACGAATGGATCTTGATAAAGCTTTGTTTCATCATTTTGGCGATTACCCTGTTAAATATTACATGAGTACGGATTTAATCACGGTTTCTCCTTCGAGCAGTTTGTCTGAAATTCAAAAAATATTCGCGAGAGACAATATAGGAAGATTGCCGGTAACTATCGACGACAAACTGGTTGGTTTAATAACAAGAACAGATTTATTAAGGGCTATCCACGATAATTATATTGAAACCCTCAATCATCAAATCCAGGAGTCACAATATCCGACATCAAGAATCAGAGTTAGATATCTTGAATCCACAATACCACACGACATTCTGAAAATAATTTATCAGATAGGAAAATTAGCTTCGGATAACAAAATAAATGTATTTCTTGTCGGCGGTTTCGTGAGAGATATTTTATTGGGTATTGAAAACTTTGATATCGATATAGTTGTTGAATCGGAAGGACCGAAATTCGCCAAAATATTATCCGGATATTTTGATGCCAGATATATAATACATGATAAGTTTGCCACAGGTGTAATAATGATTCCCAATGGTATTAAAATAGATATTTCAACCGCGCGACTGGAATATTATGAGACACCGGGAGCACTACCTACCATTGAATTGGCATCAATAAAACAGGATTTATCCCGAAGAGATTTTACAATAAACGCAATGGCGATTAGCTTAAATGAAAACGGATTCGGCGAATTGATAGATTTTTTCTGCGGTCAACAAGATTTGAAAAATAAAAAAATAAGGGTTTTACATAATCTAAGTTTTGTTGAAGACCCTACCAGGATATTTCGAGCTATACGTTTTGAACAGCGTTTCGGATTTAAAATAGACAGGCATACCGAAAACCTAATAAAACACGCTGTAAAATCTGAATTCTTTGACTATGTGGCTTTTGAAAGAATAAGGGAAGAACTTATTATAATGCTTAATGAACAAAAACCAGTCAGGGCTATTCAGCGAATATACGAATTTGATGAGCTTAAATTTATAGATCCGGCATTCAGCGGAAGAAATATCGATTATGCTCTTTTTGAAAGGATTGAAGACGCAATTACATGGTATAAATTAAGCTTTTTTAAAACAGAAATTAAAAACTGGATAATATATTTTATGGGGCTTATTGCAAAATTACCCGTTACTGTAATATTCAGGATATGCTCAAAATTAAAAATACAGAAAAAAGATATGCATATTGTTATTGGAACGATGAAAAATTGTTATATAGTTATAAATGCTCTATCACGAAATATTACGAAAAACAGTTTTCTTTATATGTTGCTAAGACCATATACGACGGAGGGTTTGTTGTTTTTAATGGCATTAACTAATCAACAGGAAGCTAAAGAAAAAATTTCACTTTATATCTCTAATCTGAGACATATAAAAATTGAGTTTACAGGACAAGATATAATTAATAGCGGATTAAAGCCATCACCATACTTTAAAAAAATACTTTACATATTATTGATGGAAAAGGTAAATGGTAAAATTATGGGGTTAGATCAAGAGCGAGAGAGGTTTTATAAATTAGTTGACGCTTATCGGAATAAAAAATATAATGACCGAAATTCGATAAAAAAATCAAAAAAATTAAATACATAAAATTATCAGGATAATAAATAATGCAAGAACATGAAAAAAAGAAACTCGATAGTTTAAGGGAAGAAATTGACAAAATAGATTCAAAAATTGTTGAGTCTATCAACAGGAGAACAGAAATAGTTCTGCAAATCGGTGAGCTTAAAAATAAAGCCAATTCAATGATATATTCACCGGCAAGAGAAAAAGAAGTATATAATAAAGTTTTTGAGAAAAACAATGGGCCGATAAGAAACAAATCGCTTGCCGCGATTTATCGTGAAATTATGTCAGCTTCTTTGGCTTTGGAAAAAGAAATAACCGTCGGATTTATGGGCCCCGAAGGGTCTTTCAGTCATCAAGCTACAATCAATAAGTTTGGTTCTTCGCTGAAACTGATTCCATTTCGTACTATTCAGGACGCTTTTAAGGCTGTTGAGGACGGTGAATGCGACTATAGTGTAGTTCCTGTTGAAAATTCAACTGAGGGCGGTGTTAATGATACTCTCGACATGTTTATCGATTCACCTCTGAAAATTTGTTCTGAGTTATTATTGCCTATACGCCATAATCTAATGAATATCGATGGTGATATTAAAAAAATTAAGAAGATATATTCAAATCCACAGATATTCGGGCAATGCAGAAAATGGTTATATTCACATATACCGACTGCGGAGTTAATTGAAGTATCAAGTAGTAGCAGGTCGGCGCAAATGGCTTCTGAAGATCCGCAGGCAGGCGCTATCGGAAGTGAATTATGTACACAATTATATAATCTTACGATAGTAAACCGTTCGATTCAGGATCTAAGCAGGAACACAACACGTTTTGCTGTTTTGTCTACGGATTACCCAAAACAATCCGGTGACGATAAAACATCTATTCTGGTTTTTATTAAAGATAAAGTTGGAGCTTTGTACGATACGCTATTATACTTTAAGAGCCATTCACTAAATCTAACAAGAATTGAGTCACGACCGTCAAAGAAAAATCCATGGGAATATTATTTCTTTATAGATTTCATGGGGCATTGTGATGATATAAAGGTAAAAGATTTACTTGAGAACTTGAAAGAACATTGCGTTCTTATAAAGGTTCTCGGATCCTATCCAATATTTAAAGAACCAACTGAAAATGAGTGATTATTTTAAAAATATAACTATCGTTGGAATGGGGTTAATGGGTGGTTCGCTTGGAAAATTCCTGGTATCCCAAAATAAGGAAATAACAGTTACAGCTTTAGTCAGGCGCGATAACGCAATTGATCATGTGTTATCTCATAAAGCCGCACATAAATGCACAACGGATATAAATGATGGTATAAAAGATGCCGACCTTGTTATAATTTCAACTCCTGTTGAAATTATTTGTGAATATGGAAAAAGAATATTGCCATATCTGAAAAGAAACGTTGTTGTTACCGATATGGGTAGTACAAAAGACAAAATTGTAAAATCAATGACTTTGGCGATAGGTGAAAAAGCTGTTTTTATCGGTTCACATCCAATGGCTGGATCTGAAAAGACCGGATTGGAGAATTCATATCCGGAGTTATTTTTAAATTCTCTTTGTGTTTTAACACCTTTAGAAGAATCACCTGTATATCTTGTTGAAAAACTCAAATTATTTTGGGAAAATGTTGGATGCAGGGTAATGCAATTACCGCCGGATATACATGATTATCTTATTTCTTCAATAAGTCATGTACCGCATATAGTCGCGGCGGTTTTGGTTAATTTCGCTTCAAAAATAAGGTCAGATATATTTTCTTCTCTTGATTTTGCAAGTTCTGGATTCAGGGATACTACGAGAATCGCTTCCGGTTCACCGGAAATGTGGAATGACATATGTTCTTCAAACAGCATTAATATAGCATCTCAACTTGAAATTGTTGAGAACATGATACGCAAAATCAGAAACGCTATTCAAAATGGGGATAACGATCAGGTGTTGAAATTTTTGTGTGAATCAAAAAATATCAGGGATTTACTAATAAAGAATTGTGAGTATAAAAATGAATAAAAATTTCATAAAGGTTTCAAGAATAAAGAAAATTGAAGCTGATATCAGTGTTCCTGGAGATAAATCCATATCACACAGATCTATTATAATTGCTTCTTTGAGTGATGGAATATCGAAAATATCGAATTTTTTAATGAGCCATGATTGTTTAAATACGGTTAAGGCGTTTCAAAAGCTTGGCGTAAATATAAGCAATACTGGTGAATGTGAATTTGTTGTGGAAGGGAAAGGTTTAAACAATTTGAAAACGCCGGAGAGCAAACTTGATTTTGGTAACTCCGGAACAGGTATAAGGTTGATAGCCGGTGTAATCGCGTCTCATGATATAAAAGCGGAACTTATTGGCGATGAATCTTTATCCCAGCGACCGATGAAGAGAATTATAGAACCTTTATCAAAAATGGGCGCGAAAATAACTGCGCGCGAGAATAATTATCTGCCATTGATAATCGAAGGTTCGAAACTTAAAGGCATAACATATGAATTACCAGTTCCAAGCGCACAGGTTAAATCGGCAGTTTTACTGGCCGGTCTAAATTCCTCGGGTAAAACTGTAGTCGTCGAACCTATGAAATCAAGAGATCATACAGAATTGATGCTGAAATATTTTGGTGCGGATATAAAGATTGAAGCCGGACGCATTGAGTTGAATGGAAAAAAGAAACTGCACGCTAAAGATATTGTTGTGCCAGCGGATATATCATCTGCGGCATTTTTTATGGTCGCGGCGGCGGCAAATCCCGGTTCGAAACTAATAATACGCGATGTCGGGCTAAACCCTACAAGAGATGGAATTATCGGTATCCTTAGAAGGATGGGCGCGGAAATAAGAATCGAACCTTCATCAGAAAAATTTCCAGGTTGGGATGAACCTCGCGCAGATATAATCATTGAAGGGCGTGAATTAAAAGGAACAGTAATCGAAGGCAAAGAAATACCTGTTGTTATTGATGAGATACCAATTATTGCTGTAGCTGCTTGTCTATCTAACGGATTGACGATTATAAAAGATGCAAAAGAATTGCGAGTAAAAGAGTCTGACCGGATTAAAACAATGGTGCAGAATCTATCGTTATTTGGTGCTGATATTGTTGAAATTCCTGATGGGATGGTTATTCAGGGCGGCAGAAAATTAAAAGGGACAACGGTAGATAGTTTTGGAGATCATAGAGTTGCTATGTCAATGGCGATTTTAGGTTTATATGCTGATGGTGAAACGATAATCACAAACACAAAAAATATTGAGACTTCGTTCCCTGATTTTGAGAAAATTCTAAAAAGTATTCGCTGATTTTCCGGGATTGTCAGATTATGTTAAAAGAACTTTATATAAAAAACCTTATACTTGTAAAAGAAACAGCTGTTTTTTTTAAAAAAGGTTTAAATATTCTTACCGGTGAAACAGGTGCAGGTAAATCAGTTATTATCGGATCGTTGAATCTTATTCTTGGTGAAAGAGCGAATATAGATATGATTCGTAAAGGTGAAAACAAATGTTCAGTTGAGGCAGTAATAGATATAACTGGGAATTTGGAAATTAAAGATATTCTATTTGAATCCGGTATAGAATGTGAAGATGAGACTGTAATTATAAAACGCGAAATTCTTATTGACGGAAATAACCGCCAGTATGTAAACGGTTCATCGGTATCTTTAGCGACACTAAAAAGAATAAGCTCCAATATTTTTGATCTCCACGGACAGCATGATCACCAGTCTTTGTTTAATTTGGATTCACATAGAAAATTCCTTGATTGGTATGCAAATCTAAAAGATATGGTTAATGACTTATCCATAAACTATTGTAAATACAATCATTTGGTAAATAGATTAACTGAAATGGAAGAAGCATCAAAGAAAAATGAAAATGATTTGAAGTTATGGAAATATGAACTGGAAGAGATTGAAAAGGCTGAGTTAATGGAATCTGAAGAGGAAGAGCTTGAAAAAGAATACCTGATAATATCTAAAGCCAAGGAGATTTGCGAAAAAAGCTATGGTATTTATGACATATTATATGGCAATGATCAATCAATGTTAAGTGGATTAAGTACTGCATTGAAACAGATTGGCGAACTCGCAAAATATGACGAATTTTTTGAATCGAAGGCAGAAATTTGCGAGAATGTAATATACCAAATAAGGGAAACAGCCGAAGAGATACGATCGCATGGTGAGATAATAGAGTATAATCCAACCCGGCTTGCTGAAATTGAGCAGAGGATGCAAATTCTTGAACGGTTGAAAAGAAAGTTTTCGAAATCATTACCCGAAATAATACAATACTCAAATGAGCTATCTGCTAATATAAAAAATATTGATCAAATAGATGATCAGATAATTAATTTAAGGAAAGAGATTGATTGTTTATATAATGATTTAGTAAAACAAAGCGATGAGATATCTAAAATACGTGTTGTAGCGGCATCAAAATTAAGTGATAAGATAAACGCTGAGTTTAAATGTCTTGGTATGCCTGATGCTCAAATAAAAATATCTGTAGAGAAAACCGATAAGATATCTGATAGAGGCTTTGACAAAATTGAGTTTATGTTTGCGGCGAATAAAGGCGAGTCATGGAGTTCGTTGCGCAAGGTCGCATCCGGTGGCGAGATATCGCGTATCATGCTTGCGTTAAAGTCAACTTTTGCTGATGCCGATAATATTGACGTTCTCATATTCGATGAAATCGATGTAAATTTAGGAGGTAGAACAGCAAGAGATGTCGGTAGGAAATTGTATGATTTGTCTCAAAAACATCAAGTTTTATGTATAACGCATTTACCGCAAATAGCAAGTCTTGCGAATTCGCATTATAAGGTTTTTAAGTCCGTGATTGATGGAAGAACAAAAACAGAATTAACTGAGTTAAATACCGATGAACGGGTTGATGAAATTACAAGAATGTTAGGTGGAGAAGACCTATCATCTGTTGCTCGAATACATGCTAAAGAGTTAATAGAAGATATTAAGAGTTAAACGGGGTTGTTTATATGAATGAAGAATTAGGATTATCGACCACAGCAAAGTTTGAGGTAAAGGATTACGTCAGGATATTTTTTCGGCGCAAAGGATTGTTTATGATGGGATTTATGGCTGTAACCCCTCTTGTGTTTCCAATAATCCTGGGGTTGCCGAACATATATCGTTCTCAAACAATGCTTCTTATAAGAGATAAAACATCTCTTAATTTATTGCAGGGACAAAAAGATATTGCCACCCCGATTAAAGAAAGAATACGTACATTCAATAGCGAAATATTAAGTTGGAATAGTATAACAAAAGCAATGGATGCCGTTGGTTTGTCGGATCAGGCGGAAACTCCTCTTGAAATGGAAGTTCTTGTTGAAAATATAAAGAAAAATATTATGGTTAATATTTCCAGCAGTACGAATATGACAGATATTATAACAATATCTTTTATGCATAGAGACCCGGCAACAACTCAGAGATTTCTCAATGTACTTACTACAAATTTTATCGAGAAAAGTTTAAAAGACCAGCGTGTGGAGATTTTTGCCGCGATCAATTTCATAAAGGAACAAATAGCGCAATATGCGGATAAGGTTAAAGAATCCGAAACCAAATTAATAGAATTCAAGAAAGAACATATGTATGATCTTCCTGAACAGAGAACAACATCCGCAAATACAATTTTGGCTCTTGAAATGCGGAAAACCGATATTTCATTTGATCTGGATCAATTAAAAAATGAGAAAGCGATATTGGAAGAGCGGATCAAAGTAATGGGGGTTAAAGAAGAAAAAACGTTAACTCCTGCGGACCCTTATCTTGAAGAATTGGTAAAGAAAAAAGATC